>CBEUCN010000136.1:0-1513 GCA_965541635.1 uncultured bacterium | reverse complement strand
CAGTGATTACCAAAGAAGAAATAATCCAAATTCAGGAATTTGTAAAAAAAATAGAGGTTGATGCTCGTCTATATGAATATATAGTAAACATAACGCAGCTGACCAGAGAATCAGATAAATTTATCCTGGGAGTAAGCCCAAGAGCTTCTCTGGATTTATTTCGTCTTTCACAGGCATTTGCCTTGCTGGAAAGAAGGACATATGCTATTCCTGATGATGTAAAGAAAGCTGCCCCTTTAGTCCTTGCCCATCGAGTAATACCAGCTACTGCTGTGAAAGCAGAAAAAGAAATGCCAGAAGAGATAATAAAAGAAATGTTAAATGAAATTTCTGTCCCGATTTAAAACCAAAGTAATTATCACAGAGTTGGGAATAATTCTTATTGCTTTGTCTTTAATTCTGGTTATTCTCGGCTATCTATTTCAGTCCAACCTGATATACCTTATAGTAGCAGGGCTCCTTTCGCTTGTTATCACTGATCTCATATTTTCAATCTTTACAGTAAAAAATATAAAAATAATGCGATTCTGTCCAGGACATACTTCACGGGGAAAGGAATTCACAATAAAATTATGGATAGAAAATACTAGTTCCACAAAATATTTGATTCAGATAACAGACGGAAGTTTTGCTGAAAATCTACCTGGGGAAAAACTTCCACCTATTACCAAACTTTCCCGAGGCCAACATGTATTACAATCTTACAGTAAAGTTCTTAAAGCCCGCGGAATTTATACCCTCAGGGAATGCCTCATTCAGAGTCCGTTTCCATTGGGGATATGGAAGGCACAAAAAAAATATCCTTTATTCTCACAAATAGTTGTTTATCCTGAATTCTTTGAAGCACCACAATTCAGCATATCTTATCGAGGAATGAAAACAGAATTTGCTAACACTACCTCTAATAGAGCAGGAACAGGAGGGGATTTTTTTGATATTCGAGAGTATCAACCGGGAGATAATCTAAAACATATTCACTGGAGAGCTACTGCCAGAATAGGGAAACTCATGATAAAACAATTAGAAAGATATACCCTTTCCAATCTATCTGTAATTTTAGATAACTCCGCAGGATTGATTCTGGGATTAGGAGAAGAATCAAATTTCGAATATGAAATTAAGACTGCAGCCACAATAGCTAATCGGGGATTATCTACCAGATACCATGTGAAATTTATCTATTATGACCACATAAGTGGTAAGATTAAGTCAATCAAAGCCTATGGAATAATGACTCCAATACTTGATGTTCTGGCCAGAATACAACCCAGTGAGAGTATAAATATTGAAAAATTAATAGAACAATCTGAACCTGAAATAGAAAAAGAAAGTGTAGCAGTATTTTTACTATTGACTCTAAGTAAAGAAGCAACAGCCAGAATAATAGCCTTAACCCAGAAGGGAATCGAATGTATCTTAGTATTATTCAATCCCCGTTCATTTGCTGCTATGGTTGACCCTAAAGTGGCAAAATTTTACAGGGTATTTTCAGAATTAATGGCTCAACAGGCTT
>CBEUCN010000135.1:0-1519 GCA_965541635.1 uncultured bacterium | reverse complement strand
ATGTTTTGAAGGGCGTTTTTATTGCGAGCGGGCACGGTCCCCGCCTCTGGCGGGGGAGCGAGCAATAAAGTGAAAAGCATCCTTTGGCTCCTATTTTGTTACCCATGTATGATAATAATACAAAATCTTGACTTTTTCTTTCTCCAACTCTCTGGGCAACTCTTTTAATAGCCAAGGTACAAGTTGAAAAATATATTTCATCTAATTTCAATTATTTTCCCCACACCGTACTCAATAAAATTTTCCTTATATTCTCTTCTGAAGGCTTCTCTAACTGGATCACCTGTGCAATGGGAGGGAGCCACTTTCTCCACTTGCAATTTTCTAAATTCTTTAATGCAAGATATAGGAGGATAGTGGAACCCTCCTAAAACCAGATAAACACCTTTCCTCATCAATTCTTTTGCTCTCTTTACGATATTTACAATTCCAGGATGAGCACAGCCCGTAATAACTATTAATCCCTTTTTGGAATCAATAATTAAGGATTGCTCTCCAGGAGGTCCAGGAATCTGACCAGTTGTGTAAACAAAATCAGAAATTTTTCTTGGATTTGAAACTTCTACAAATCTGGCTCCTTTTTCAGTTATCATATTTTTAATGGACTGGGGGAAGGAATACGGAATGAAAACCGTAACATTACTGTTTTTTTCTAAAAAACCTTCTAATCCCCCTACATGATCACCATGAATATGAGAAATAACCACTTTCTTGATGGAATTAAGATTGATACCTAATCTTTCCATATTGGAAAGTAAAATTTCTGAATCTCCTCCAGTATCAAATAGGATTAGTTCCTGAGGCATTTTTATTATGGTAGCAAATCCCCAGGCAGTTGTTAGTC
This sequence comes from uncultured bacterium, assembly GCA_965541635.1. Taxonomy (GTDB): domain Bacteria; phylum Omnitrophota; class Gorgyraeia; order Kaelpiales; family Kaelpiaceae; genus 4484-49. The sequence continues at coordinate 675 of CBEUCN010000135.1, read as the reverse complement.
TTGTATCTACTTGATAATTATCATAAACAGAGATTAAAGTTACTCCTGGAAGACTCTTTTTCTCCTGAACCGGAAATGAAATCACTGCTGTCGTCAGAATTAAAATTGCAATTAAAATCAAACTTTTGAGATTCCTATTAATCAATTTCAATTACTCTCCCTGCTCCTCCCTCAATATATTTTTCCCATAAAGTGATTTTACTCCTGATTTATATTGAGTGCAATGAGTAGCACATATTAAACTTAAATCCTTCAATGTTTCTGGTTTATTACCATGGAAGCCACCTATAATTCCATAAACTTTACCAAATCCAGATGCAGTTTTAAGAATATGTTTCATTTTGGGATGGGAGCATCCCACTATAACTACAAAGCCTCTTGCGGTCTCAACACATAGGGATTGTTCTATCCCTTCAAGTTCACCTGTCGAAAAAACTCCTCCATAAAGTTTTATAGGTTCTTTCACCTCCACAAATTCTCCTCCATTTTTGCTCCTGTATCAAAGAGAATCTTTTTCTCTTTAACTTCTACAAGTGCTGAAAATCCCCAATCTGACTGTAAATCAGACCTTATACTTGTATTATCATAAATAATTGTAACTTTCATCTTTTCGCCTCTTTCTCTAATCCTTCATTTAAACCCTTCAGGATACCTCTTTTTCCGCGCCTGGAGGGA
>CBEUCN010000134.1:0-1521 GCA_965541635.1 uncultured bacterium | reverse complement strand
CAAGGCGGTAAATCACAGAAAACTGGAGGAGAAAAATAAACAACTTTTGGAAAATCTGGGAGATCTGAATAAAAAATTGGAGGAAAAAATCGGACAGATATTTGCTCTTGGTGAAGTTACTAACATCGTTACTCGTATGCAGGATCTGGATACCATTCTGCAGACAATTATATATATCTCACTGGAGATAACAGGCGCTCATAAATCTGCAATTCTACTTCTGGATAGAATAAGTAAAGAATTTGTTGTTCGGTATTATAAGGGATTTGACTCCCAGTTAATGTCTAATCTTAGAATAAAATTGGGACAGGGAGTGATTGGTGCTGGGGTTCAGAAAATGAAACCAATATCTCGGAAAATAATAGAGGAAAACCATACAGTATTAAGTAAGGACGAGGTTGAACTTCTGGGAGAGAGCGAATTTCTGATTGTGCCCATAAGTTATCTCGATAATATTTTTGGGATTTTAATTGTTGCCGATTTTCCTCCTGATAGATCAGTTACGGAATCTGAGATTAATGTTTTGAATATCTTGAGCCGTCAGGCATCGATAGCCATAAATAATCATTATCTTTATCAGAAACTTCAGAATAAATATCTGACTATACTGGAAGTTTTGGTTTCGGCACTGGAAGCAAAGTGCAGAAATACCAAAGGACATTCTTATCGTGTAGGAATTTATGCTCAGAAATTTGCTCAATTCTTGGGATTAAGTTCTAACGAGATATCCATACTCCAGAGAGCCTGTGCTCTTCATGACATCGGTAAAATTGTTATTCCCGATTATATTCTCAGTAAGCCCTCTAAATTAAGTGACGAAGAAATGGAACAGATGCGAGGACATCCATTGAAAGGAGTGGAGATTTTAGTGCCGTTGGGAATTATGAAGGATATAATTCCAATTGTGCGTAATCATCATGAGCGTTTTGATGGTAAGGGTTATCCTGACTGTCTGAAAGATGGTGAGATTCCATTTTTGGCTAAACTGGTGACTCTGGCTGATGCCTTTGATGCCATGACCTCTCCCCGCTCTTATCGTAAAATTCTTACTCCTCAAGAAGCGCTACTGGAAATCGAGAAAAATATTGGTAGTCAATTTGATCCCAATCTGGGAGCAAAATTTGTAAAGTTTAATCCTCCTCTGATAACTTGAAAAATTTTTGTCCGTAAATTTCGGTTTACTTTTGAAAGCTTTTTACTAAATCTGATTTTATATTTCTTTGATTATCAATATGTTATGAATTTAAACCCTTGGGCATGGAATTTGCCTGTTATTATTAAAAGGAGGTATAAAAGATGGAAAAAGTAACGGTGGTGGATTTGGCGAAATATGAAAAAATAATAACTATGATGATGTGGGGGCTGTTTTATATTTACTGGACGATGATAATATTGGGAGAAAGTTATGTCAGATAAAGTGTTTTTACTAAAAATAAAAGCACCCCAGTTCTGGTTAGAATTTGCCCACAGGTATGGAATTTCTGAAGTTGTATTAATTAAGGGAGAAGGGCCTTGTAAAAG
>CBEUCN010000133.1:0-1595 GCA_965541635.1 uncultured bacterium | reverse complement strand
CACTATGTCCCTGAAGGCTGCGGCGGGGCCGTACCTCGTCGCCTCGAGCATGTCTCTCCTGATAAAGCCAAAGAAATGTTTACAAGATTATTCAATTATCTTCAAACTCAGAATTTAAAAGTTCAAAAAGGAATATTTGGTGCTAAGATGGATGTGGAACTGGTAAATGCAGGACCGGTAACTATAATTTTGGATAGTAAACAGAAATGAAGATCATATTTGATAGCAGATGTCTGGAGTATTCTTCCCCGGGACATCCGGAATCTCCCCAGCGGGTAAAACTTGCTTATGACTATCTTAAAGATAAAAACTACGAATTTATTTTACCACGGGACTTTTCGGAAGAGTTAATACTTAATGTCCATACCTGGGAGCATATTACCAGAGTCAAAAAAGGTAATTTCTATGATCCTGATACTCCCAGAATAGAAGGCATCTATTCTTATGCCAAACTGGCAGTAGATGGAGCAATAACTGCTTATGAGGTTGCCATTAATGAGGGGGTGGCATTTTCTTTAATGCGACCACCAGGTCATCATGCCGGGGAAAATTTTCTGGGTGGATTCTGCTATCTCAATAACATTGCAGTGGCAGTGGCAAAGGCATTAAATGAGGGCAAAAGAGTTGCTATTTTGGATATAGATGCCCACCATGGTAATGGAACTGAAGATATATTTTTAGGCAAAGAGAATGTTATTTATGTTTCTCTTCATCAAGTTCCTCTTTATCCCGGCACAGGCCTGGATTCTCAAAATAACTGTTATAATTTCCCGTTGCCTCCAGGAACTCAGAATGAGGAATATCTTAATGCTTTGGATGAAGCATTGCAGATAATTTCAAAATTTAATCCTGATGTTGTTGCTCTTTCTCTTGGACTGGATACCTACTGTGAAGATTTCCTTACCAATTTTCAATTAACTTTTGAGGCCTACGAAAAAATTGGGGAAAGATTAAAAAAAATCCGACCGTTATTTGCGGTTCTGGAAGGAGGATATACCTCGCATCTGGGTAGTTTGATTGATGCAATTTTTAAAGATTAAACAATGATTCCATTAAAGTCTGACCAGAAAATCACCACCATACCGTGGTCAACTCTTTTGCTCATTTCTGTAAATACTACGATTTTTTTCTATCAGGCAACCCATTTCAATTATCAGTTTCTCCGGGATAATCTGGCACTTATTCCCTTTAAAGTGCTGTTTTCCCATCAGCCCCATTACTATCTGACACTTTTAACCTATATGTTCTTGCATGCCAATTGGCTCCATCTTGTGGCTAATATGTTTTATCTCTGGATATTTGGAGCCAGTGTGGAAGATTTTATTGGCCATCTGGCCTTTATTTATTATTATATCATCTGTGGAATAGGTGCGGGTGCAATTCATACTATTGCCAATCCTAGTTCCTTAATTCCTACGGTAGGAGCCTCAGGTGCAATTTCGGGATTACTGGCTGCTTACATGATACTTTTCCCTACAACCAGAATAATTGTACTGGTTCCGATATTTATTTTCTTTGAAGTGGTAAAGGTACCGGCATATCTATTTATCGGATTGTGGTTCATTTATCAATTTATTGCCGGATTTTCTTCATTA
>CBEUCN010000132.1:0-1638 GCA_965541635.1 uncultured bacterium | reverse complement strand
TGGCTGAAATCCCGAGGCTATGAGGTAATTGCGTTTACAGCAGACCTTGGTCAGGGACAGAAGGACAGAGATGTTTTGATTACTAGAGCCAGAATTGCTGGTGCCAGGAAAGTCATCCTTAAAGATCTCAGAAAGGAATTCATCGAGGAGTATGCTTTCAGTGCTTTGAAAGCAGGGGCTATTTATGAAGGAAAATATTATCTATCTACCGCTTTATCCCGGCCACTGATAGCCAAATATTTAGTTAAAGTAGCAAGGAAGGAAAATGCTCAGGCAGTTGCTCATGGTTGTACTGGCAAAGGAAATGATCAGGTGCGATTTGAGGTGGGAATAAAGGCGTTAAATCCCAATTTGGAGATAATAGCGCCATTGAGAAATTGGGAATTCAAAAGCAGAAAGCAGGAAATAGAATTTTTAAAAGAAAAAAATATCCCCATTCCGCTAAAAAAATCAAAATACAGTATAGACAGAAATCTGTGGGGAATAAGTATAGAGTGTGGAGAACTAGAGGACATTCGCTGTGAGGCTCCGGAAGATATTTTTGTTTTGACCACTTCTCCTTCTCGGGCTTCTGATAAGCCTCAGGAGATTGAAATTGGATTTGAAAAAGGGATTCCTGTTTCTCTTAATGGCAAAAGATATTCCCCAGTGGAACTGGTTGAAAGATTAAATAAGATAGGGGGCAGGCATGGTATTGGAAGAGTGGATATGGTGGAGAATAGACTGGTGGGAATTAAGAGTAGAGAGGTATATGAAGCTCCTGCTGCTGTTCTTCTGTATCTGGCTCATCAGGAACTGGAGGCTCTGGTGTTAGATAGAGAGACCTTACATTTTAAAAGTTTGATTTCTCTTAAGTATGCAGAACTAGTCTATTATGGTCTGTGGTTTACTACACTAAGGGAAGGATTGCAGAAGTTTATTGACTATACCCAACAGAAAGTGAGCGGTAAAGTCAGGCTGCGTCTTTATAAAGGGAATGTAAAAATTATCTCCCGCAACTCTCCATATTCTTTATACAGTGAAGAGATGGCTACTTATAGTGAAAAAGATAAATTTGACCATCAGGCAAGTGAGGGATTCATAAAAATCTGGTCTCTGCCTTTTATAAAAAGAAAATGAAAGAAAAACTCTGGGGTGGAAGGTTTAAAGAGAAACTTGATTCTATGATTCTGGAATTTACCAAAAGTATTGATTATGACTTCTTTTTATTTGAATATCAGGCTCAGGCTTGCCTGGCATGGGCTAAAGAACTTACGCGACTTAAAATAATAACCTCCCAAGAATTCCAGAAGACAAAGAAGGCAATCAAGCAATTACTTTCTGAATGGGACAAAGAAAATATTAAAATAGATTTTGAATATGAAGATATCCATTCTTTCTTTTACGGGCTACTCCGGAATAAGATTGGTGATACAGTAGATAAACTTCATAGTGGCAAAAGTCGAAATGAAGAAATTGTAACTATAATGAGGATGTTTGTTAAAGATGCAATTTTGGATGAGATTGGCCTTATTGAAGATTTGCAGAAAAAAATTGTGGAGAAGGCGGGGCAATATAAAACTATGATAATCCCAGGATTTACGCATCTTCAATATGCTCAGCCATTACTATTTGCCCACTGGCTACTGAGTTATGTAG
>CBEUCN010000131.1:0-1657 GCA_965541635.1 uncultured bacterium | reverse complement strand
TAATTTATCACTTAAAACCACAATTTTTTTTCTTTTCTTATCATAGGGAATTCCGTTATCTGTTGTTAGTATAACTTCAAAAATATAATCTCCGCTCAATAAAGGGAAACGAGGGAAGATTACAGAAAGCTTACATATACCTATTTTTTCTATAAAGTTAGCAGAAGAAAAACAAAGAATACCTGATGAATTCATCACGTTAATTTTTATAGATTTTTCTTTTCCACTCAAATTCACCCCCACTACTGCTCTTATCTCTTCATTTGTAAAAAAAAAGGCCCTGGTTTTTAATCTTTTATCAACTAAATCAAAATTCCATATGTAATTCTTTTCGTCATCAAAATTTGAAATTTGTCCTTCTTCAAAAATTGTCCAATTATGCTTGATTTTTAACAGAAAATCTACTATGGGAGAACCGTCAACTTTTAAATCATAATAAGCACAGTGATAGACATAAGGGTCTATTTCGTGCTCGTCCCAGATAGCCACTGACACTTTATAATTCCCTCCATTCAAAATAAATTCTGGATAATGAAGCTGGAAATTAATTCTGCCCGGATTTAACTTCTTTATCTTTATACCATCAAATCTGGTATTGGGTCCGTGGCAGTAAACATAATCATCTCTAAATATCGCAATACCAAAATGAGGGTTATATATTTCTTCCTTTATCTCAGCATCCACAGATATGGTTAAAGGCTCTCCGGTCTGGAAATATTCTTTCCTGCCGTTTTCGCCAATGAACTCCACTTTCAGGATCTCTGCCTTCCCATTTCCAAATTTTTTGCCCCACCCTGCCTTTATTCTCTTTTCTTCCTCTGGAATGTTTTGGACCAAGACAATTCCTTGCTGGAACATACTTTTTCTTTCTCGCAACTTTTCATAGGAATTTATGACATCTTCGGGCTCCCCTCCTTCTAAAATCTTTCCGCCATCCAAGAGTATAACCTTTGTGCACAGTTCCCTTATCATAGCCATGGATTGAGATGCAATTAGAATGGTCTTACCATCTTTTATAAATTCTTTTATCTTGCTCAAACATTTTTCTTGAAAATTCAAATCTCCCACTGCAAGAATCTCATCCAAAAGTAAAATATCAAAATCGACAAACACAGCAATTGCAAATCCCAGTCTTAAAAGCATCCCGCTGGAATAAGTGTAAATTGGCTGTTTAATAAATCCTCCCAATTCTGAAAAATCAACGATTTTATTAATTTTCTGTTTGATTTCTTCCATCCTCAGCCCTAGAAGTAAACCGTTTAAGTAGATATTATCCTCTCCTGAAAGTTCCCGATGAAAACCGGCGCCCAAACTTAAAAGAGAATGAACCCTCCCATCTACATATACATTACCGTCTGTAGGCATTGTGATTCTGGCAATAATGGAAAGAAGAGTAGATTTACCGGCACCGTTGTCCCCTATTATCCCTAGGACTTCTCCTTTCTCCACTTTGAGATTTATTTCTCTCAACGCCCAGAAATCTCTTTTAATATAGGGATTCACAATACGAGGTAAGATATCTCTGATTATTGCTCCCTTGTGAAACTTTAATGTATACTTTTTGGATACGTTTTGAAGTTCAATTATCGCCATAGATTAAACTGAAAGCAGGCCTGAAAAACCCATAAAGGCAAGAGCAAGTAATCCTGCTATTATC
>CBEUCN010000130.1:0-1768 GCA_965541635.1 uncultured bacterium | reverse complement strand
TCTACCCTTAAGACATCCGGAATGAAACCCGCACCAATTCCCTGAATTTTATGCAATCCAGGCTTGCCACCTGAAAGCACAGGAGATTTCTTGGGCTCGACAGCAACTACCTTGAAAGCTGGTTTCCTTTCCTTTATAACCTCGGCAATGCCAGTAATGGTGCCTCCTGTACCAACACCTGCCACAACTATATCCACTTTTCCATCTGTATCTCTCCAGATCTCCTCTGCTGTGGTCCTCTTATGAATTTCCGGATTGGCTGGATTTTTAAACTGCTGAGGCATAAAGGAATTAGATATTTCCTTTAAAAGCTCCTCCGCTTTTTCAACCGCTCCTTTCATTCCTTTTTCTGCAGGTGTTAAAACTATCTCTGCTCCAAATAAAGACAAAAGTCTCCTCCTTTCAACAGACATGTTTTCCGGCATGGTTAATATAAGCCTATAACCTCTCTGAGCACAGACAAATGCCAAGGCAATCCCGGTATTACCGCTTGTGGATTCAATTATTACAGTATTCTTATTTATTAAACCCTGCCTTTCCCCTGCTTCGATCATTGAGAGACCTATCCTATCCTTTATACTCCCGCAAGGATTAAATGCCTCCAATTTAGCCACTAATTCCACACCTAGCCTCTTACTTATCTTTCTCAATCTTACCAGTGGGGTATTTCCTACCAGTTTCGTGATATCCTCCGCTATTCTCATGTATACCTTCTTCTCCTAAATATGATAACTGAGGTTAGCTGCTTTTCCCTTATAAATGGAGATTAGATCTTCTAAGGTAATGGAGATTAAGACCTCCTTTAAAGCATTCTCCATCCTTAACCAAACCTCTCGCGTTGCACATACCGCTATCCTTGAACACTGTGAGACATCTTGAATGCAAGGGGTCAGATTTAAATCTCCTTCTAAGGCTTCTATCACCTCTAAGAGCCTAATTTGGGAAGGCTTTCTATTTAACACATATCCTCCATGAATCCCCCTTACTGAAGAAATGAGACCAGCTGATTTCAAAAAAAGCGCTAATTGACTTAAATACTTCTCAGAAATTTCTTCCTTTTGAGAAATTTCCTTCAAATAAACTGGACCCTTCCCATAATTTAACCCCAAATTCACCATAAATCTCAACCCAAATCTACTTCTCGTTGTTAATTTCATAATTTCTACTAATTCTATTAAATTAGTAGATTTTATTCCACTAAAAAACTTCTATCAACTAAATTTTTGGAAATCTTTTATTCCTTAACATTTTAAGGTATTTAAAAATTCGGGTGAGGAGCCAAATCAATTACTTTTTTTCACCCGGAACAAAATCAAATACTTGGGGTGAGGGAAATCGACTTCAGGATGTTTATTTGAAGAAACACCTCTTTTGATATTTTTCAGCAACCTCCAGGATACTCGTTTGGCTATATTTTTCTCCCATTTTCTGTGAATATCTTCACCTACATTTTCTATATCCACAATCTCAGCCTCCCCCCTAGAGGGCTATCCCTGAAAAAGATGGGCATCACCCGCAGATACTGTAGCTCAAGAATTCCTTTTCAAATTGCGGTAAGTGCGGCCGTGATAAAGATCCAGAATATAGAGTTTCCCATCAGGACAGACATCTATAAGGCGCTTTATAGAAATATGAATTTTACCCTCACCGTCCAGGGTAGCCAAAGTGAGAAATTTCTGCTTCTAGAAAATTAACTACTTTCTGAGATAATTTCATTTCATCACCCCAGAAGTGTATCTAGGATCATCATGAGTAAAAATCCAATTAT
>CBEUCN010000129.1:0-1822 GCA_965541635.1 uncultured bacterium | reverse complement strand
CGGTATAAAATCAATTTATTTATAACTGGAATTCTGAGTTTAAATCTTTCCCACATGACTCTGGCTGGACCCTGAGAAACAAATTTCTTAAATCCCCAATATCCTCCAATTACTAACAGGATAATTAACCACCATAGGCGAGAAAAAATGTGACTAAAAAACAAAACTATCCTGGTAATTAAAGGAAGGCGTTGCCCGAGATCAACAAATATCTCAGACACTCTGGGAATCACAAAAGAAAGAAGGAAAAAAATAGTGAGAGTACCCGCTGTTAATACCAGAGCAGGATAGAAAAGCGCTGATTTAACTTTGGAGTGCAATTCCAGTTCATGATTGAATACATCTCCCGCCTCTTTTAAAGCATAATCCAAATTGCCACTTCTCTCTCCGGAAGAAATCAATGCTGGAAGTATGGGAGGTAAATTAGGATAACTACTCAATGCCTGAGATAAACTGGCTCCATCTCTTACCTGAGTGTAAATTTCCGAAATTACTCCTCCCAGTCGGCCTCGCACAAATTGTCTTTGCAGGATGTTCAATGCCCGGAGCAACGGTAACCCGGCTTTAATAAGTTCTCCCAGACGAAGACAGAACTGAGCCAGTTCTTTCCTCCGGAAGTGGGGAGTAAGTATTTGGGCATGTTTTTCTTCTTCTAGAGATAGAATAAAAATCCCTCTCCGAGTTAACTCCTCAATTGCCTGATTGGGAGAGGGAGAATCTATCTTTCCTGTTATAAGTTCTCCCGATGAAGTACGGCCTTTATAACTAAAATAAGGCATAATTAACCTTCTTCTTCAGCCACAACCCTGAGCACCTCTTCGCAAGTAGTAAGCCCTGCTTTTATCTTCTCCCATCCTTCCATCTTTAAAGTTCTCATACCCAGTTTTACCGCTGTTTTTTTTATCTGCTCACTGGAAGCCCTCTTGAGAATCAGCTCTTTTATCTCGGGCTTTAAAGGCAAAAATTCATAAATTGCAGTTCTACCTCTGTATTTAGTGTACTTGCATTCTTCGCAGCCTTTAGCATTATATATTTCCAGATCCTCTTCTGCAGAAAAAATCTTTGCCAGTTTGGGAGATATCTTCTCTTTATATTTACATTTATTACACAGCACCCTTACCAGTCTCTGAGCAATAAAACACTCTACACTGGAAGCAATTAAGTAAGGCTCGATACCCATATCCAGAAGACGGGTCACACCACTGGCAGCATCGTTGGTATGGAGAGTGGAAAATACTAAATGCCCTGTAAGTGATGCCCTAATAGCAATCTCGGCTGTCTCGATATCTCTGACCTCACCAATTAAAATTATATCGGGGTCATGCCTCAATATTGAACGCAAACCCTGAGCAAATGTAAGTCCAATTTTGGGATGAACCTGAATCTGAGTGATTCCTTTTATACGATACTCAATAGGATCCTCAATTGTTATGATTTTCCTATCTTGGGTATTCAACTTTTGAAGACAGGCATAAAGGGTAGTGGTTTTTCCGCTACCAGTGGGACCGGTAACAAAAATAATCCCGTTAGGTTTTTTAAGTAATGACTCCAGTATGTGATAATCTTCCTCCAGAAGGCCAAGATCACCAAGGCTGAAAAGCATGGTTTTGGATAAAATTCTGATGTCAATACTTTCCCCCTCAGGCGTGGGAAGCGTGGAAACCCTGAGGTCGTACTCCTGGTCTTTGTATTTGAAAACTATTTTCCCATCCTGGGGCAACCTTTTCTCGGCTATATTTAAATTTGCCATTATTTTTATCCTAGAAGTTATAGCACTCTGAAACTGTTTGGCACCTTGAGGTAAAGGCATATTATGAAGAAT
>CBEUCN010000128.1:0-1841 GCA_965541635.1 uncultured bacterium | reverse complement strand
GTAGTATCAATTATTACATTTGCATACTCCATAGTAGGGTAGATATAATTATCCTCACCATATCTTACATTTTCCCATTGTTTCAATGTCTCGTAGGGAGAATAACCTCTGGTTTCCCAATCTCTCACCATTCTTCTAGCCAATCTCAAATCCGGTGAAGCATCTATAAATACCCTCAGGGTATAAATATTCCTTTTTCCTATACGGGATTTGATACCTCCGGTTAATTCAGGGTTAAGTGCGTGAATTCCTTCTATTATTAATACTTCTCCCGGATTTAATCTCATATAAACTCCAGAATGAGGTATGCTTTTTCCACTTTCAAAATCATATCTGGGTAATTCCACCTTTTCTCCTCTCAATAACCTTCTCAAATCATTATGGAATCTCTTTATATCCAGGGCCCGCGGATTGTCATAATCGTAGGCTCCATTTCTCATTGGCGTTTTATCCCTGTCAGTGAAATAAAGGTCCATGGAAAGAATTTTTGCATTTATTCCATATTTGAGTAATTGAGAACGGATTATTTCTGCTCCCGGAGTTTTACCCGCAGCAGATACTCCAGCAATCATAACTACTCCCACACTGTTCAGAGTTGTTTTAAGAGGTGTAATAATTTTTTCTTCCATTTCCTGTAAAGCTGGTTCATACATTCCATAATCCAGTCCGAAAAATGTAAACTCATTTATTTGTTCCGGTAATCGGTGAATTCGGTAAACATCTTCATATCCATCAAAGGGAACAGGATTACCGGCTTTATCTATTAATAAATCTATAAGATGGTTATTTCTAAGTTCTTCAATCATTCCCTCCGATGCTTTGTAGAAGGTATCGATTGCTATTTCCCACTGGCCTTCTACTATTTTTCGCATTCTAAAACCTACGACTTCCTGAGTATCAGGTTTGTAGGCAAGAAAGTTAACCACCCCATCCCTGTAAAAGGCATAAAATTCCGTATCTCTTGCTCTTATTATTTCTCTTGCCCTCTCTCCATATCTGAATATGGCTTCTCGAAATCTTGCAGGAGCAGAGGGAGATATAGGATTGCCTTCAGGTATAAAAATTTCCGGGAAATGTAAATAATACTTGAGGGCATGATTTCTTAAATACTCGTGATTGGTTTCTTCGTAACTGCCCCAGGTAATAACAGCGTTCTCTCTTTGGAACAGTGCTTTGGCTAATTCTATTTTTTTTATATAAAGTGGAAGAGGCTGCATTTCCTTCTTTGCCCCTTCTAAGAAAATAGCCCTACGCATTTCTTGTTCTCCTAGTGCACTGAACACCCACCCTAACTGCCAGTAGTAATAAAGACGATTGGGATACTTCTGAATGGATTCCCTGTAAAATTCCTCTAAAGTTTTATAAACTTCCAGATTTGCAGGGTCTTTTTGTTGGTCTTCAAGTAGTGCCTGTTCCAGTTCAATCCATTCCGGGTCTATTTCCTGAACAATCTGGGGACAGGGTTTTTTTATTCTATATGTGATTTCTGGCTGTTCAATATTTTTAAAATCAATAAATTCGTATCTTCTCAAAGCCTCGTAAATGTCCAGAGATGCCCGGGCAATTTCTGAATGTTCAGGGGTTGTGCCATATAATTGATACCATGTATGCTTTACTAAGGTAACAAGCCAGGGTCTGGTGGGAGTAAGTCCAAAATGTCTTATATCTCTAAAGGAATCTACTACTATCTGGGGCTCTAAACAGATTTCCTTATCGGATTTCAGTGGAAATATCTCTTTTAAAATCATGATTAAAAATTCTTCCCACCCCTTGGTCTGAGGAGTTTCCGGAGAAACTATTCTTCTGGCTATCTCATAGGGAGTTTGCTGTAATAGAGGTAC
>CBEUCN010000127.1:0-1847 GCA_965541635.1 uncultured bacterium | reverse complement strand
TTATGTCACCTGTGGTTTTGCCTATGAAAAGATGGAGAAATTTGGAGGAAGTGTGTTGGAGACTTTAATGCGTAAAGTAGATTTATTTACGGAACAACCCTTGAAACAGGCAGTTAAAATGCGTCAGAGAAGAGCTGACAAACTTATTCAGATTTATAATAAGATAATCGAGGTGGAACAGAAATTAAAAGAAAAAGATATCTGGCATCCCTTTATTCGCAAAGAAATATTTTCACATATTAATCCCTATAAGAGATTGCGAGTAATACCTGATGATTTTGACCAGGTGACAGATAAATTACTCTTTAATCTGGAAAATTTTGATTTTGATAATTTTAAAACCCACTTAAATATTTAAATTCTCCTCTATATAATTTTTTACTTCCATCCAGGCAGAAGCAATTGCCAAACCACTGGTTTTGGGATTTTCCGAAGAAGGGAAATTGTGACAGGTGATGGTAAGAGTAGAAATATCGGAAACTACCTCGATGATGTGAATGATTTTTTCTCTTTCCGGATTGGCGTAAACCTGAACCTCAAAATTTTTCAATCCTGAGTAAATAAGCAAGGTGGCTGAAACATTTATACTGCGGGGGAAAGCTTTTATAGCCTCCTTCACACTTCCTTTAAAAACCAGTTGAGGATTTTTTGCGTTTTTAAGCTTAATTTTATTTTTTGTAATATAAGGAGCATCCCTCAGAACTTCTCGAGGTTTAAATGTTTTAAGTACAAGTTTTTTAATCCCTGAATTCGCCAGTGCTTTTATTCCATCAATTCCTGCTATTGCTCCACTGGGAATTATTATCTTTTTACCTTTTTGCCTGAGCACAGTTAAAATTTTCTCCTTTCCCAACAGACCTCCAACACTCATAAATAAAATATCGCGAGGGTATTTATTTAAAACTGGAAGTAACTGATGAACACATTTAATAGACGCTGACTCTATTAAAAAATTACACTCTTTTACAATAGAATTTAAACTCCTTTTAATTTTTACCTCCGGATATCTTTTTTTAATCTCATTTATTTTCTGAAAGTTATTATCATAAATATATATTTGTAAATGATTTCTGAAGTTAAGAAATATATGTTTTAAAACCGAAGTTCCTATTGCTCCACATCCAATAATTCCTACTTTCATGGCTTTAATATAGTATTATCAATCAATCTTGCTTTACCAAACCATACTGCTAAGGCCAAAAGTACAGGTTTATCTATTTTATTTACAGGTCTGAGATCTTCCAAATCAACAATTTCTATATAATCTATTTTTGCCTTCTTTTTCCGAGAAATGACTGTTTTTAATTTTCTCTTAATTTTATTAGCATCTTTAATACCTCCTTTTAGCATTTGTTTAGCCAATTTTAATGATTGATACAGAACTGTTGCTTCTTTTCTTTCCTGAGGAGATAAATACACATTGCGAGAACTCATGGCAAGTCCATCTTTCTCTCTGACGATTGGAAGAACTTTTATTTTTAAAGGGAAATTCAAATCTCTGACCATCTGTTTTATTATTATTGCCTGCTGGGCATCTTTGTGACCAAAATAGGCAACATCAGGCATAACGATGTTAAATAACTTTGTACATACTGTAGTTACACCTCTAAAATGGCCAGGACGAGATTTGCCACAGAGCACACGAGACAACTCCTCAACTTCCACATATGTCCGATATTTAGTAGGATACATCTCCTCCACACTAGGGTAAAACACAATATCCACTCCTTCCTCTCTGGCTAACCTGAGGTCTCTTTTCAAATCCCGGGGGTATCTTCTGTAATCCTCCCGGGGACCAAACTGAGTGGGATTTACGAAGATACTTATTACCACAATATCATTTTCTT
>CBEUCN010000126.1:0-1889 GCA_965541635.1 uncultured bacterium | reverse complement strand
ATATTTGGGAACAGGAGATTTGCGCAGAGCCGAAGAATGCTACCAGAAGGTCCTCTACACAAAACCTGATTCTCCCTCCGCTGGCATTGCCCATGCCAATTTGGGAAGTATTTATTATCAGCGAGGGAAGCGGGTGGAGGCCAGATTCCATCTGGAGCAGGCTTGCAGAATTTTCGGGAAAAATAAAATGGCTGCCCATCTGAAATTTATCCGCCCTCTTATCAATAAATGCACCATGGAAATTAAATCTCAATAGTTCCCTTCAAGTAGGAGAATTCCAAAATGTGACAAATAGTCCTGGATTGGTTGTCGTATCATTGAAAAACTTGTTCAGAGCTTAGCTTCGAACAGGGCAAAGGTTAGTATTCTTAATGCGGTAATGTGGGGATGCGGCTATGTGTTTAGAGCTTAGCTCTGAACAATTGCGTCAAAAATTAGGGACAGCTACCTATTTTTTCTGTGAGAGGTCAGGGCTCGCATCCCAGAAAATGTTACAAAAGCGTCGTCGACACTTTTGTAACATTTTGGTGATGTAAGCACACGGAGGGAGAATTTGCTTGACACTGTTTATGGTATATGGAGAATGAGAACAGAAAAAGTTTAAGCGAAAGGAGGTGAGTGATGAGAAAGATAGTTTTATTCCCTATTATTATTGCTGGATTACTTCTTGTCTCTTCTGGAATTCTTCAGGCAGAGGATACCGATGTCTCAAGGTTAGATGAAAGAATTCAGAATTGCATCTCCCTGTTTGAAGAGATAATGCAGATGCCGGATAAAGGCATCCCGGAAGATTTATTGGCTGACTCCTGTGGAATTGCGATATTCCCTTCAGTGATTAAGGGCGGATTTATAATCGGCGGTCGGTATGGGAAAGGCATAGTTCTGTATCATAACCCTGAGACCGGTGAGTGGAGTGCTCCTGCGTTTTATACTGTAAAGGGCTTGAGTTATGGATTGCAGATTGGCGGGCAGGCAATTGATTTAATTCTGGTGGTGACCACTGATAGAGGAATGAGGTCGTTTTTGAATAATGAGTTAAGTCTGGGAGGAGATGTCGCTGTGGCAGCAGGGCCGGTAGGAAGGACTGCAGCAGCAGATACCGATTTAAGACTTAAAGCCAGTATCTTTTCCTATTCTCGCAGCAAGGGTTTATTTGCAGGTATAAGTTTGAAAGGTGCAATAATCCGGCCCGATGACAAAGCCAACGAAAAGTATTACGGACAGAAGTTAACTCCGGAAGATATTTTATATGCTGGAAAAGTAAAGCCCACTCCTACTGCTCAACAGTTGATAGAAGTTCTGGAAAAATATTCAAAAAAATAATTTTATGAAATTTTTTCCTTGACACCTGATGCTCGAGACCATAAAATCTGTCTCTGTTGGTGAAGTTGTTTAAAAAAGAAAAGGAGAGAAATATTAATCCACGAGTAAAAGTTGTTGTAGCAGTAGCAATAATTTTCAGTCTCCTTCCTTTAATTAAACCTGCCTGTTCACAGATATCTAACCAGCAAATATTAACTAAAGAAGAAAAAGCAAAACTGGAAAGAGAAAAGAGACAGATAATTTCAGTTTTATATAAGGAAGCTATTTCTTACTATTCTAAAAATGAACTGGATAAGGCACAGGAAATTTTTGAGAAGATTCTGGGGATGGATCCTGACAATAAAAGAGCAAAGATTTATTTAGAGAAAAAGATTCCTGCCCGCAGAGAATACCTGAGGAAATTAGAACAGAGAAAAGCAGAACTGGAAGAGAAGCGCAGAAAGGCAGAAGAAGAGAGGGCGCGAAGGGAAGCGGAGTTGGAGAAGAAGAAACGCCAACTTCAGGCTCAAAGAGAAAAACAGGCTCAGATAAAATCCCTTTATCAGCAGGCGTTATCCTATTATAAA
>CBEUCN010000125.1:0-2027 GCA_965541635.1 uncultured bacterium | reverse complement strand
TCATCAAGTCTGTCTTGTTTCTGTAAACTCTCAACCTGTTGGTACAGTAAAGAAATTTTTTTCTGTTTTTCTCTTTTTTCGGATTCCTTTTCTCCCTCCGGAGATATGATATGAGGAGTAACAAATATTAAAAGTTCTCTCTTTTCGTTAGATTTTGATTTATAACTAAACAACTCCCCCAAAAGAGGAATACTGCCCAAAAGAGGAACTTTTTTTACTACATTAGAATTATCTTCACTAATTAGACCACCTATAACTATGGTCTGACCATCTTTTATCGTCACTTTAGTGTTTGCTTTTTTACTGGAAATAACTGGTAATTCTACTACTCCTGCCTCCACTGAATTAGAAATTGTGCCTACTGTAGGCTCAATAGTCATGGTGATATAATTATCCTCGGTAATCAAAGGAGTAACATTTAAAATTATCCCAATCTCTTTATACTCATAACCGGAAACTGTAAGTTCTCCAGTGTCAGAATTAATCTCGTAAGTTGGTAATGGATATTCGGTAGAGACACTTATTTCTGCTTTTTGATTATTTATTGCTGCCACCTGAGGATTGGATATTATTTTAGTATTAGAGTCACTTAACAATGCTCGCAACACAGCCTGAGTTTGAGAAAAATTCAGAGTTCCAAGTGTCCAGAAAGTAGTAGAAGTATCAGAATCACCGCTATCGTATCCTTCAGTTAACACCGGCCATCCTGTAGGAGAACTAAATCCTTCTTCTGTCCCCACATCAGGATAAAAGGATTTTGCTCCTGTTTTACGGAATGGAAAAGTATGAGGTCTTTTAGCTCCAGTAGCAGTAGCCACTATATTCCATTCTATTCCCAGATTTTCTATATTCTCTACGGTTGTTTCGATAAATTTAGCCTCTATAAATACCTGTTTACCTTTTATATCTACATTATTAATGAAATTTTCAATCAGTCTCAGATGGTCTTCGTCATCTGTGACCATTATAGAATTGGAGTTCTCATCCAGTACCATCTTTCCATCACTACTCAATAGCGAAGCTAATTCTTCCTTTATATCCTTTACAGAGATATTTTTCAATTTAAAATGCTTAGTAGGAGCAGGTTTCTTCTTTACTCTGATCACATTATTCACCTCAGTCATAGTATATCCCTGAGAATCCAGTATCTGTTTTAAAGCCTCTTTTATAGAAATATTGGATAAACTGGCAGTAACTGTTCCTGTTACATTTTTATCGGCTATAATATTAAGATTATATCTGTAGGCAAAAAATCTTATAACATCGCCCAAATCGGCATTTCTCAATTCTATACTGTATTTATCTCCTTTTTTAACAATGTTTATATTCTCAGAAAGTTTCTTTTGGACAATATTCTCATTACTGAATTCTTCTGGGGTTTGCCCCATTTCTGTCTGAGCATATAAAGCCGATACAATAAAAAGAAGAATAAGGATTATAACTTTAATCTGTTTTCGCCTATTGGTTTTTTCTAAAAACATTTCTAATTTTTTGAATCTCTTCAACTTCTTCCAACAACTCTTCACTTTTGTCTCCTTGTATTTTCTCTTTTTGCTCTTTTTCTTTCTCAGTAACAGCCAGAACATGAACCAATTTTAATTCTGCCTCCTGACTATCCCAGATAAGGATAACACTGAGAGGTTTTATCTCCTTTATTTTAAAACCTTCAATTTCATCTCCTTCTTTATAAAAACCAGAGTTTATAATTGCTACTTTTTCTTCTCCATAGATTATACCAGTCAATTTTAACTTCTTTAAAGATTGGATCTCTACTTTTTTCTCCTTGGGGGGCTTTATTCCCAACTCTTTCATTTCCTCTTCAGGAGTAAGAAAGGGATTTATAAATCGAGGAGATTTTGTTTGATCATTACCCAAGACCAACGATGATGTAAAGGTAACCAACACCCAAACCCAAATAATAATTCCTTTTTTCATTCTCTTCCCAAAATTTTTTTCAATTTTTGAACATCATTCCAGGTATACTCTCTCCAGCCATTTATAGGATTTCTCCGAGCCTTAGGGAAAAA
>CBEUCN010000124.1:0-2049 GCA_965541635.1 uncultured bacterium | reverse complement strand
CGGGCACGGTCCCCCGCCAAAGGCGGGGGGAGTGAGCAAAAATCCGAGCTAAATTTTCTCGCTGGGGAAATTTAGCGTCCCTGAAAAACATCTTTTGGCTCCTCTATTCTGCCACTCATATCCAAATAATCATCTCTCATGCTCACACTGACTCTGACCAGGTTTCAATTCTCCATTTAAATAGGCAGTCAACACTTCATTCACATTGCCACTCACACCCAGAATAAACTCTATTCCCAAATCCTGAAGCAACTCCTGGGCTCGGGGACCTGCCCCTCCTGCTATTAAAACATTTACACCTTTTTGTTTTAAAAATTGTGGTAAAAATCCTGGCTGATGGCCGGGATTTAAAATTTCTTCTTTCTCAATTACCTCTCCTCCTCTGATTTTAAAAATTAAATATTTTTCACATCTTCCAAAATGAGAAGAAACCATCTCCCCATCACAGGATATAGCCAGTGTAATTTCGCCCATTTTTCACCTCCGCTTTTTATTATACAAAAGTACCAAATCAGATATATTGCAACCGATATGCTTAGCAACAACTGAACACTTAACCATAAACATAAAAAATATATCTTTGGTGGACCGGGATAAAGATTCAAAATTGCCCTGTCCTTTACTTATTATCATATCCGCTTTTTTATACATCCCTTTGAATTCTTTAGAACAAAGTGAGATTACGGTTCCTGGGGCCTTACTACCATTAGTCATTACATAGGCAAACCTATTAATCCCAACTCTATAAGCATCATCTAACAAAGCATCATTTATAATTGGTTCAGATTTTACTACATAATAAATTTTCTTCTGAGGATAGGTGTTCTTCATCTTCTCGAGTAGAATTCTATCGAAGACTGTCTCTCCTGCATTATCGGCAAGATAAAGGATAAAATCAGATTTCTTCAAAACTCTTTTAAATTCTGAATAGTGAAATATTGGCTTTTTGTAATTATCAGTATTTAAAATCTTCTTTATTTCCCTTCTTAAATTCAAATCGTCTCTTACACCAAAATCTATCACATTTCCTAATATAGCCAATTCTACACACTTTAACAGTTTATCTTTTGCCCCTTCTATTTTCTTCTTCAATTGAGGAAGAAAACTTAAAGCGATTTCATTACTTTTTCTTCTAATCCGGTTATAAGGATCTTTTTTGCCAGATATTTCAGGCAAAATACCATAAGCGATATGAGCAATCTCAGGAGGAGAGTAACTGAGAGGTATATCAGGCAAAATCTGGGCAAATTTATCTAATATCTTTTTTTGATCCCGAGCAGAAATATTTGCAATCCTGGCAGCAGAAAGTAACTGCCTGAAAAAACAGGGGATGCAATCAAGATATGTTCTCAATTTCTTTCCTTTCTTTTACAAAATCCTCCACTTTTTCTACAATATGCTTAAATGCTCTGTAAGATTGCAAATTGCTACCAAATTCTCCCTTTAATATCCCTTTATCTAACATCTCTATCAATTCGGGATCAAACGGAATTCTACCCAAAAATGGTATTTTCAACTCCTGAGATAACCTGATACCGCCGTCTTTTTTAAAAAGTGCCACTTCTTTCCCACAATAAGGACAGATAAAGCCACTCATATTTTCCACAATTCCGATTATATTTATGTTTAACTGCTTCACAAAGGAAATACTTCTCTTCACATCCTGAATAGCCACTTCCTGGGGAGTGGTAACAATCATTGCTCCTGTCAAATCCGGGACCAATTGACCAACTGTGAGTGGCTCATCTCCTGTACCTGGAGGTGAATCTATTATAAAAAAATCTAAATTTCCCCAAACTGCATCTTTTAAAAACTGAACAATGACCTTCATCTTAAGTGGTCCCCTCCAGATCAAAGGGTCACTTTCTTTCAGAAATAACCCCATACTTAAAAATTTTAAATTTTCATTTACTTCTACTGGAATTATCCTGTTATCTCCATCAACGACTGGTTCATCTACTTCACCTAACATCTTGGCTACATTTGGGCCATGGACATCAATATCTAAAAGGCCAACTCTATATTTCCTCATCGCCAATATGTAAGAGA
>CBEUCN010000123.1:0-2054 GCA_965541635.1 uncultured bacterium | reverse complement strand
CTGGTGGTGATTAATGGTGATATTTATCGTGAAGGGGATGTAGTGGGAACATACAAAATAGTCAGAATAGGTAGTGATTATGTTGTTGTGAATCGGGGGGGGGATAATATAATTATAAGAATGGAAAAGGGAGAAGAAAGATGAAAAAAACTATAAGTGTAGTGCTGTTGTCTTTTATTTTATTGAATTCTGTTGATGCTCAGCAGAAGGCAATACCTTCTAAGTTTCAGGTTGCCCCCAATAGAATAGTAGCCTTGGAAATAAAGGAAGCAGAGATCCGAGATGTGTTGCGAATGCTTGCCGAGCAGTTTGGGTTGAATATTGTAATATCAGATAAAGTCAGTGGGAAGATTAGTGTGAAGTTCAACAATGTTTCGGTAGATGAGGCCATTGATGCCATAGTAACTATAAATGGATATGCCTATACTAAAAAGGGAAATGTAATAAAGGTAACCACTCCGGAAGAGGTAGAAAGAGAAGCCCCTATTACCAGGGTATTTGTGCTTAATAATGCTATTGCTGAAGACTTAAAACCCAGTCTGGAAAAATCATTGTCATCCATAGGCACCATTGAGGTGAATAAACGCTCTAATGCTTTAGTTGTTACTGATGTTCCCAATTCTATTCAGACCATAGAAAATCTGATTAGACAATTGGATAAAGAGACTCCTCAGGTATTGATAGAAGCGAGAATAATAGAGACAATCCTCGGAGATTCCACAAATTTAGGTATAAATTGGACTACAAGAATAACTGCTACTGGAAGTAAAAGGCCTCATACTTTCCCATTCCGCAAGGTCGGTCCTAAAAGTTTCTTCCCTGAAAATAAAATCGAGACAACCAGTGACGAGACTTCAGACTTTCCATATAAACATGGTTTTCCTTATACCACTGCTGATGAGTTCAGTTTCGGCACATTAAATTTCTCTGAATTTCAAGTTGTTTTGGAGGCATTGCAGTCTAACTCCCAAACTAGGATACTTTCCCATCCCCGGTTGGTGACTTTGAATAATCAGGAGGCTAAAATTCTGGTGGGGACGAGGGTCCCGATACCCATTTATACATTTAACGATGAGACCGGAACTTATGAAATTTCTGGGTATGAGGAGGAAGAAGTGGGAATATCTTTGGAAGTTACGCCTCATGTATCTCCCGATAATAAGATAAAACTTACACTGCATCCCGAGGTAAGTTCTATTACCGGATATACTGGTCCTAATGATGAGAGACCAATAATAGACACCAGAGAAGCAAGCACTCAGGTTCAGCTTAGGGATGGAGAAACAGTGGTAATTGGTGGATTGATTAAACAGAATAAAATTGATACGGTAAACAAGGTCCCTTTATTGGGGGATATCCCTCTTCTGGGATTAGCATTCAGGCATAAAAGTAAAACTCTGGAATCAACTGATTTGCTAATTTTTGTGACTGCCAAAATATTGCATCCTGCTGAAAAGAAAGGAGACCATGTAGTAGAGATTAGGAAACTATTTAAACCCGAGAAGGAACTGAAGTAAAAGACGATGAGAGGAAATAAAAAATTGTTATATGTGGTTTTGATTATATCTCTGGGATTTTTGGTCTCAATTTTTGTTTTATCCGGAATGTATATAAAAGAACAGCGCTTGTATTCTAAATTTATAAAATTTGCTTCTGATGTGGATTATCACCTTAGAGTTTTAGGAGCAAAATATCTTTCTGAAGTTAAAGATGCCGAGAAGGAGAAAAAATTAAGAGAACTTATGGAGGAAAAGGTTGAAGTCTTGATGTCAGAATTGAACTCTGCTACCCGTCAGACAGAAGAACTGAAGGCGAGCCTGAAGGATATGGAGAATAAACTTAAAAGCCAGGCTCCAAGGTTAAAAGCGAGAATAAAGGAACTGGAGAAAATGATTGCTCAGTTAAGAAAAGAAAAAAGTCAACTTAAAAGCAGTCTCACGCAATTGCAAGTAAATCTTAAGAAGACAAAACATCGCATAGCCCGACTTGATAAAATAAAGAAAGAAAACCAAGAATTGACTCAGGAGTTGGAAAAGATTGAGTCTGAGTTTAAG
>CBEUCN010000122.1:0-2058 GCA_965541635.1 uncultured bacterium | reverse complement strand
ATAGAATTTTTAAATATTCTTTCCCAGAATATTAAAAATATATATTCTGATGTGGAAATTCAGACTACAAATGATGCCTATTACATGTATATTTTAATCCGAGAAAAAAAACCTCTGGTTTTAGTATCAGAATTAATTTTCCCTAATTGGGATTGGGATGGATACTTAGTTATAAAATTGCTTAAGAAAGATAACCGTTATGCTGATATTCCAGTGGTTTTAATTTTGGATAAGAAGGATAACCGATTTGAGTACATAGTTCAGGATAAGGAGATAGGTAATAATGTAGTTTTTAAAAGTGATGGTTTGAAGAGTATAATGGAAAAAATTAAAGAGATGATGTGATATGCAGGAGATACTTGGGATTCTTAAACAGAAGGGAATAATTGACGAGCCGGACTTAGAGAAAGCCAGTTTGGTAGCGGAGCAGAAAAGGGAAAACATACTCAAGGTTATGGTAGAAATTTTGTCGGATAAAAAAAACAGTATTTTAGAAGAAATAGCCAGATATTATCGTATTCCTTATCTGGAATTGGATCATATTAAGCTGGATAAAGACATAGTTTATACCCTTCCTGAAGATTTTGCTCGTAGACATCAGATTGTTCCGTTGTTTAAGATTCACAACTGGTTATTTGTAGGGATGGGGCCAGATCTGGATTTCAGTATTTTAGATGAGATAAGACGTGAGACAAAAACTGAAGTAAAAATTTGTGTGATGGACTCCAGTGATGTCCAGGAGGGAATTGATAGGATATATCGGGCGATGTCCAGTGCTGAAAAACTTGTTCAGAGGATGGGTAAAATTGAAGATCTTGGGGCTTCCATTGTTCATCTTGTTAATCTTATCATAGCCCAGGCAGTGAGAGATAGAGCATCTGATGTCCATATTGAACCCGAACCGGATAAACTGCGGATAAGATTTAGGATAGATGGAGTATTATATGAAATCCCTTCTCCTCCCAAAAGTTTGGAATCTGCTATTGTTTCCAGAATAAAGGTTCTTTCTAACTTGGATATTGCCGAAACTCGCCTGCCACAGGATGGACATTTTAAGGTTAACGTTGATGGTAAGGAGATAGATGTAAGAGTTTCAACGCTGCCGACAATAAATGGAGAGAATGTAGTGTTGAGGATACTAGATACTTCCAATGTGCTTCTGGGACTTGAAAAGTTAGGGTTTTCTGAACAGTCTCTTAATTTATTCCGGCAAGCGATATCTCATCCCTATGGGATGATTTTAACCACCGGTCCTACCGGGAGTGGTAAAACTACTACTCTATATTCGGCACTTATGGAGTTAAACACTATGGATAGACATATTGTAACTATAGAGGATCCTGTTGAGTATCGGTTGCCACTCATCAGGCAAATTCAAGTAAATCCCAAAGCAGGATTAACATTTGCCAATGGATTGCGTTCTATTCTAAGGCACGACCCTGATATAATAATGGTAGGAGAAATAAGAGATTTGGAGACTGCCACAATTGCTGTTCAATCTGCACTTACTGGCCACTTAGTATTTTCCACTCTTCATACCAATGATGCCCCCAGTGCAGTTACCAGGTTAGCCAATATGGGTCTGGAGCCTTATTTAATCTCAGCATCTGTGATCTGCGTTATGGCTCAAAGATTGGCAAGAAGAATTTGTCCCCGGTGTAAAACGAGTTATGTGCCTTCAGGATCAATAATAAAGAGGTTCAATCTTTATAATTATGTTAAATCGGGGCAGGAGATTGTATTGTATAAAGGAGAGGGTTGTGATTTTTGTAAAGGGACAGGTTATAAAGATAGAATAGGGATTTTTGAGATTATGATGCTGGATGAAGAGCTTAAGGAAATGATTGTGAGGGAGACCTCAGTGATTGAGCTTCGTGAAAAAGCAAGGCAGAAGGGTATGAAAATTCTTTTTGAGGATGGATTGGAAAAGGCTCTGCAGGGAATTACTACTTTAGATGAGGTTACTAGGGTATGTGAAGAAATCGCAGAAATTAAGACTCCTCGTAGGGACATCAGTAGTGAAGTTAGACCTTATGTCCCTGAAGAAGAGAAGAAAGA
>CBEUCN010000121.1:0-2132 GCA_965541635.1 uncultured bacterium | reverse complement strand
TATGGTGATACTGCTGTCGATAATTGTCTTTGCCCTGGCCCTGGGCTATTCTGCTGTCCGTTATCATTTCTCCCGACGAAAGCAGTTTCTCACCATCCCCATTTCCAGGTAAATGCTCAAGCCATTCTCTTATTTCTTCACTTCACTAATTTTTGGAGGTGAGACCTCCGAACATATTGAGAATTAAAGACTTAGGTTATCTGCTTTATTCAAAATAATTTTTTTATTATTTATTTTGTTATTCCTCTATATCTCAGGTTTTGATTTTCTTATCATGTTGTCTTGGTACTACCCCTTTAGTTACATTTTAAATATTTTTAAAATTATTGTATCAACTTGAAAATTATCTATTTATATGCTATAATTATTTTAAGAGAATAAGAAAAGAATATGAAAAAATCAATAGTTACAATAATTACAATTTTAGTAATATTTGGAAGCAAAAGTTGCTTTTGTAGGAATGTAGGTCTGTATGGATATAGGGAAAATGGAAGAATTATTCCTCCTTTAGGGTCTGTAAACATTTTTGGTCCTGGGGTTAGTTCGAATCAGAACCTTTATATGTTAGGGATAAACAATGACATTAATGTGCTTTTTCTTGCTGGTAACGGTAATGGTAAGAGGATTTTTTATGGTCCCCTTGGGGAAGAGGTGTTAGAAACAATCCAGGAGGAGGACACTTTAAGGTTTTGGCAATTCTTTAAACAACTACTCTTTTCTCTGCAGGGGCTTTATAAGATTGGAGAAAGTGGAGAGGTTATAATAATGAGGGGAGAAAATACTTATGTTGTGTATATCTTTGGAGAGAAATTTACTCCTTATAATGTGGGAGCTATTTTTAGTAAATATGGTGAAGAAAGAAAAAAAGTTTTCGGAAGAGATTTCCAAACGCGTTTCACATATGGTAATAATAATTATGATTTAAAGGGTTTCCAGAAAGTTATTTCTGTTGCTCCTCTAATTTCCAGAATTTCAGTGAGTTCTATTCCTGAGGTGAAGTTGAGGAGGCATCAGGTACAGGTGAATAATAAAACTTTTACTCACAGAGGGTTTGTTCGTTCCAGAGTGTCAGTAAATTCTATTACTCCAATGAAAGAGGGGATAGCTCAGCCCCAGATGGATAATACATCCTTTATTCAGGAAGAATTTCGTAATATGTTGGCTATGGCTAAATATAGAGAGAGAAATTTGGCTCACTTAGAAAAGAAAGCAAGAGGAGCAATCTCCAGTACCAGTAATATTTTGGGTACGTTCTATTTCCAGAATGATAGTTACCTTGCAGATGTAAAACTCAGCGGAATGGATTTATCTAGTTATTACCTGGGATTGCTTATGGGTAATAACATTTTTAATGCCCTCCAGATTAGATTCAAAGACCTCTCCCAACTCGGCAGGCTCACTGATTATACCGGCTGGGAGCAGTTCTGGGATTTGTATTCTCCCCAGGCAATTATCAGGGAAATACTTAAGAAACTCAATCCCAGGAAACTGACCCGCCAGAGTGCGAAGTTTAAACTCATATTCCCGGAGGAGATTTCTCCAATCCAGCTTATGGTGATACTGCTGTCGATAATTGTCTTTGCCCTGGCCCTGGGCTATTCTGCTGTCCGTTATCATTTCTCCCGACGAAAGCAGTTTCTCACCATCCCCATTTCCAGGTAAATGCTCAAGCCATTCTCTTATTTCTTCACTTCACTAATTTTTGGAGGTGAGACCTCCGAACATATTGAGAATTAATGGGTTGGATTATTGTACAAGGCTAAGCCTCGAACAAGCTGGGTTTTATCCAGATATCTATATCTTCAGAGAAGGTAACGGCACCGTAAAAGAATCGTAGCTTGGCCACTTATTAAAATATAGGAACCCTTTTTGGCATTAAGGCGCTGGAAAAATTTTTTTATCATGGAGCTTTTTAAGGTCTTTCAAACGCCGTCGTAATTGCCAGCTGTGGCAGAGGCGTTGTGCAGGAGAAAATTCCATTCAGATTTCTTTAAGGCAGAAGTTAAAGAAAAAAATCCCCTCAATTTTTGTTTTTATTACATATTATAAATTATAAAACATGTTACAAAACCGTCGACGACACTTTTGTAACATTTTGTTGTAACTACAGAGGTGGTTTTATTCTTGACAGG
>CBEUCN010000120.1:0-2175 GCA_965541635.1 uncultured bacterium | reverse complement strand
TGGACCTTAAAACTAAATCTCTCGATGACCATTTTAACTATATTGAGAATATGGAACTAAGAGAAACCCTTAGAAATTTTATTATAGAATTACAATCTCTCCGTCATGATTTAGTAGTTGATACCTCCTGCGGATACATAAGAATAAAGGATAAATCTGATCAATTTATTTTGGGGATATATGTATTAAAAAATTGCTTCTGGGTAAACTCTTCTCCCCGGAAGTGGCAAGGACATCTTATTAAAAATAAAGATGATTTATTACAAATTAAAACTCATATTTTCAATCAAATACGGAAAGGAGTGTAAGAATGATTTCACACTGGAAAAGGGCAGAGAGATTGCAAAAACTTCCTCCATATTTATTTGTGGAGATTGACCGTATTAAAAAGAAACTTTTAACCGAGGGTAAGGATATAATTGATCTTGGAATTGGTGATCCTGACCTTGCTACACCTGAAGAGATTATAGAAGAACTATACACTGCGGTTCAGGATCCCGGTAATCATCGTTATCCTCTCGACCTCGGAATAACTGAATTCCGGTATGCTATTGCAGAATGGTTCCAGAAAAGATTTGGAGTAGAACTTGACCCTGATAAGGAAATTCTACCTTTGATAGGGTCCAAAGAGGGGATAGCCCATTTCCCTCTGGCTGTTGTTAATCCTGGAGATATTGTTTTGATCCCTGAGCCCCTATATCCTCCTTATCGCAGTGGAGCCACATTTGCTGGTGCTGAGATTCATTTTCTTCCTCTAAGAAAGGAAAATGGTTTTTTGCCCCGTATCGAGGACGTCTCTAAGAACATGCTTTCCAGAACTAAAATTTTATATCTTAATTATCCCAATAACCCTACTACAGCTGTTGCGGATAAGGAATATCTAAAATATGTCGTAAATATGGCTCACCAGTATGGTTTTTGTGTGTTATATGACAATGCCTATTCCGAACTTACATTTGATGGGTATAGAGCACCAAGTATATTAGAAGTTGAAGGAGGAAAAGAAGTTGCAATTGAGTTTCATTCTTTTTCTAAAACCTATAATATGACCGGATGGCGTTTAGGATGGGCATGTGGGAATGCTGAATTGATAGAGGCTCTCAGACAGGTAAAATCTAACATTGATTCCGGAGTATTTAATCCTATTCAGTATGCTGGAATGAAGGCACTTCAGATATATGATTCTCATATTTCCAGGTTGCTTAAAGTCTATACTGAACGGAGAGATTTATTTGTAACTGGTCTTAGAAAAGCAGGATGGATGGTAGATTTCCCCAAGGCTACTTTTTATCTCTGGGCTAAGATTCCTGATGGTAATTCCAGTGCTGAATTCTGTAAATTGCTTTTAGAAAATTGCCATATAGTTGCTACTCCTGGAGATGGATTTGGACCTTCAGGAGAAGGCTATGTAAGATTTGCTCTCACTACAGGAAAAGAGCGACTTCAGGAGGCAATAGACAGGATAAAAAAAATATTATGAAAGCATATATTGGTCTCGGTGCCAATGTTGGAAAGAGAAAAAAGAATATGGAATTAGCACTGCAGGAGTTGAGAAGGGTAGTTAAGATAACAAGAGTTTCATCCCTTTATGAAAGTGCCCCCTGGGGTTATCCTCATCAGGAGAAATTTTTGAATGCTGTGGTAGAAATAGAGACTAATGAAGAACCTTTGAAGTTACTTTCTTTACTTAAGGGAATTGAATCCCGAATAGGAAGAAAAAAGACATTTAAATGGGGTCCTCGGGTTATAGACCTTGATATTTTGTTTTATGATTCCTGGATAGTAGATTCTCCAAAATTAAAAATTCCGCATCCCGAAATAAAAACTCGGGCTTTTGTGCTGGTTCCACTTCTAGAATTGAATGAGAGCATTACCTATCCTGAAAATGAAAAACAGTTAAAAGATATCGTGGATATCAGTTCTTTACTGGGAAATCAGAATATTAGAAAAATTGCAACCTTTAATGTTCGGACTTGGAGATGGGATGAAACTGTATAGAAAGATTTTAACATTACAGAAAGAAATTTTGAGATTGAAGCAAGAAGGTAAAAGCATTGGCTTTGTTCCTACGATGGGTTATCTCCATGAAGGGCATTTAAGTTTGATGAGAAAAGCGCGCAAAGAAAATGATATTGTGGTAATAAGTATCTTCGTAAATCCCACTCAGTTTGGTCC
>CBEUCN010000119.1:0-2283 GCA_965541635.1 uncultured bacterium | reverse complement strand
ATTTGGAATCCATTTCCTCTCTGGCAGGAACCAGTCGGGTTTTCAACCAAGCATCAATTTCATCCTTATCAAATCTCCACACCCGCCCCACCTTGATCCCTGAAATTTTCTTCTTATGAAGCCAGTTGTATATAGTTTGTTTGTCTAATTTAAGATAGGCTGCTAGTTCATTTACATCCATTAACTTTCCCATTCTTCTTATACCTTTTTATTTTTGCTTAATTAAACTTACTTTAATATTAGTTTATTTAACTTGTCAAGTATTTTTTTCAATTTTTTTATTTTTATTTACTTTTATTATTATCCCAAGCAAGCCCTCGTTCCTGAGCAATTTTTATAACCTGAAGATATTCCTGAGGGGTTATCCTGCGATTAATCTCTGGAAACTGTGAAGCCTTATAACAGGGATAATACTGATCCATGATATTCACATAACTACGAACAGAAACCTCATTCACTATAAATTCCAATATCTGGCGGGCATTTTCTATGCCTTGAGGCATAACTAAATGCCGAATAAGTAATCCTTTAATGGCTATCCCATCTTTCACCACCAAATCTCCCACTTGGAGATACATCTCCTTAACTGCGTTTTTAACAACTTCAGGGTAATCCCAGGCATTAAGATATTTCTGGCTTAAATTACAACTCATAAATTTGATATCAGGCATATAAATATCCACAAATCCCTCCAGAAGTTTTAGAGTTTCTACTTTCTCATATCCCCCGCAATTATATACAATGGGAATTTGTAAACCTTTCTTACGGGCTAAAACTATTGCCTCCATTATATGGGGAGTAAAATGGGTGGGAGTTACAAAATTTATATTGTGACATCCTATATTCTGAAGATAAATCATAATATCTACCAGTTCTTCTACAGTATATTTCCTCCCAATTCTCAAATGACTGATTTCGTAATTTTGGCAGAATACGCATTTTAAATTGCATCCAGTTAAAAAAATTGTACCCGAACCTCCTCTGCCCACAAGTTCAGGCTCTTCACCAAAATGGGGCCCAAACGAGGAAATATAAAGTTCAGCATTCATCCCACAATATCCCTTCTCTCCCTTCAATCTGTTAACCATGCATTCCCGAGGACAAAGATTACACTGAGATAAACGAGTGTAGGCAAGTTTTATTTTCTGAGAGAGAATCTCTAATGAGTATTTTCCTTCAACCATTTAAGAAATTCAGTGCTTGCCCCTCCGATTTTAAACCATATAAATTCCGGAAGTTGATAATTATGGTTTTCAAGAATTACCTGCTGAACTTTCTTAATCCTGCTTTTTCTGGTTTTACAAGATATTCTCTATCCCTGACCACCTTTCCCCGCCAGGAATATACAGATTTTATATTCTCAACTATATTAACACAGGCAGAAAGTTTAGAGTGAACTAAGATGCGGGCTAATCTATCTGCAGTGCTCTTCTTGTTAGTTGTGGTGAGATAGAGGACAAACTCGGGCATTTATTCTGGCTTTACTTCCTGAGGCTGACTAGATAGTCCTCATTCCCTTCCAGAATCACATGCCCTTCCCTGGCCAACCACCCTAAGCTCATCAGTATCAAATCTCGAGGTTTATCTATATTGGAGACCAATTCTGAAAAAGGAACTTTACCATGCTGGTCAAGATAATGCCAAATCTCTCCAGCTACAATTCCAATTTCAGTTATCATATCTTAGCCTCCTATTTTTTATTATAACTTCCACAAAATGGGCACTTGGAAATTGTCTCCCCTTTGGGAGTGACATATACTCTCAGACAGATTTCACATTCCCAGATTTCTCTTTGCAGTATTGACAATACCTGTTCTTTTTTTAACAGCCAAAATAAAATAATTGCTGTAATTGGTATACCTAAAAAAAGTGCTAGCGTCAAGTCAAATCTCATCTCTAAAATTCAACTGTAATTACGCGGGGAGAATATACCAATATTTTTTTTAACTCCAACCACCTTTTGAAGTCCACACTCAATTCTCCTCTTAATTCCTTAATCCTTACCATTACGGGATGAAAAAAGGAAGGAACAAACTTCATCTTTACTTTGGAAAGTTTAGGAAGTGCCCCCCACAGGAAAACAAACTCATCAACTTTTATCTTTTCTATATCCAGTGTAGCAATCGGGAGTAAAATTCGAGTATTAAACGCCTCTAAGCCCCAAGGTGGTGTTTTACTTTCAGGAATATTAATAGAGGGTTTTACTGGTTGAAAAATTTTTTCCCATACTCTGGTTTTAAATTTAGGACCAATAACAATTGCTATTTTCTTCTTACTCTCTAC
>CBEUCN010000118.1:0-2301 GCA_965541635.1 uncultured bacterium | reverse complement strand
TTAAATTTTTTAAAATTTCCACTTGACAAAAATATTAAAAAAGCATTAAAATTTTTAATGATACGGTTATGATATGGTTAGGATGCAAAAATCAATAATAAAGAGAGGAATAAAACCAACCGTATCATTATTGATACAGTTAATTTTCTGTATATCTATTGCCTTCAGCCAACCGTATCATAGCTATGATACGGTTATACTGAAGGATCTTACAGCTGGTTTTATTAAGGGAAAATTTACAGTTAAACTTACATTTGATAAACTCCCTCTGTATCATCCTTACTGGATAAAGCCCGGTAAAGAACTTTTTATAGACCTGATTGGAGGAGATATCAGGTCGTTGATTAAAGAAAAATACCCCTTAAATGTGCCCGGGGTGAAGGAGGTTAAGGTTAAGTATTATCCTGGGTATGAACCTCGAAAGGGGAAAGTAGGGAAGGTGGATGGGATTATTTTAACCCTATGGGAAGGGCAGAGGTATCAGATTGTTACTGAAAATGACAGTTTAAAAATAATATTTATAGGAATAAGAAAGCCTTCTCAGAAGCCCAAAAGGGAAGAAGAGGCCAAGTTACCGCAGGAATTCAGTTTTACACCTGCTCATAAGATAGGTCCAGAAGATAAAGAGAGGTGGCAGCAGGCAATAATGGGCTGGAGGAAATTACTGGAAATAGGAATGGAAAACTACCGTCCATTACAGATAGCTAAAGAGCAATATGAACTGGCTCAACTCAAACTTCGGGAAGCCAAACGACAATTTTTCCCTACAGCGGTTGTAAGGTTGATAAATACTGATGGAAAGGCCGTTGAGGATGTGGATATTTTTTCCAAGACCTATGAACTGGAATTCGAACAGCCAATTACTTATGGAGGAGAGTTGAGATACAAGGTGGAGCAGGCCAAGGTGAATATGGAACTTGCCCGTCTGGAGTATCGCAGACTTTATCAGGATTTCGCTCTAGAGTTAAAGCGCAACTACTATAATGTCATCTTGAATAGAATGAACTGGGATACTTTCAATAAGCTTCTCATCCAGGCAAATAAAATTCTGGCTTTAGGAGAATTGATGTATAAAAAAGGCCTGTTGACGGAGATGGAATATAGACAACTTCAATCCACTTTTGAGCAGATAAAATTTTATTTCGTGAGCACTCAGAAAGAACTTTCATTAGCCGAGTTGGCTTTAAGGCAGACGATGAATCTTCCGGAAGATCAGGAATTGCCATTGGTTAACTGGTTACCATTTGAAAAGGTAAATATAGACCTTCAGGAAGCAATTAAGATTGCTGTTTCCAGGAGGCCAGAACTTCAGATAAGAAGGCTGGTAAGTTATTTTAATAACCTCAATGAGCAGATAGCAAAATCTAAAGATAGACTGCGAATCAGTCTTACTGGAAAATATGGGAAGATGGCTGAGGATCGGGCCACAGAACCTGTGATATTCAGGGATACCTGGTATGTGGGATTAAAATTTACAAAACCCTTGGGAGCCAGTACACTAAATGCCTCCATCACCAGACAGCGGATTCCCGTGGGTGATTTTCGAGAAGGAGAAAATACCGATACACTTACAGAGACAATGGAATTTGCGATTCTGGATAGATTGGATGAAATGGCAGATAAAAAAACAGCCCGAGTGGAATTTCTTAAAGCCATTAACGAGGAACTGGAAACTGAAGAGACTGTCCAGGCAGAGGTGGAAAAAGCATATGCCAATTATATAACTTCCTTATTCCAGATAGAGACCTCATTGAAAAAACTGGAATTTCAGGCTCAGAGAATAAAGGTAGCAGAGGGAAGAATGAAAGTTCAGGAGGGCTCAATTACTGAACTTTTACAGGCTTATCTGGAATATGCTAATGAAAAGGTTAATTATAACAGAGCATTGATTGGCTACTATATGGCCTTAAGTAGTCTTTCTCGAGCCACAGGTGTGGAAGACTATCTTGCCATTGCTACAGAAAAACCAGTGATAACTGCCTGGGAGCAGTTTTCACAAAATCCGCCTACCAAAATCAGTTATACTCCGTTTAAACTTCCCAGATTTCGCAAGGAGAAAAGACAAGCAATTCCTACAGGAATTGCCGGAAGAATTATTGGTGTAAATAATAAATATGGGATGGCAATACTAAATCTTGGGAGTAAAAACGGGCTTACTCTCGATAGCAAGGTGGTGGTGTACAGAGAAGGGGAGGAATATGCCTGGCTGGTTCCAGTGAAAATTGCAGAGGCTACTTCTGCATGCTATCTGAGTAAGAAGATGGGGGAGAAGTTTAAAGGGCTGAAGATAGGAGATAAAGT
>CBEUCN010000117.1:0-2318 GCA_965541635.1 uncultured bacterium | reverse complement strand
TATGATGTATCCAGTTCCTTCTGGGTACGAAAATGTCCTATCTGAGTATCGTCAAGAATGGAAAAAGCTATCTCTTCTACTTCTTCAGGTTTCAGTGCTGGCTCATCCAGCAGAACTATTTCACCATGAATCCTCAACTGAGGAGACCTGCCTGCTGTAAGATGTAAATCCGTAGCAGATTTTTCTACCATCAATTTTAAATAATCGTGCATCCTTTCTTTCATTCTTTACTCAAATTACCATCCTGATCGAGAATAAGTGTGGATGCCCCGACCTGTTTGGGAGTAGCAGTTATTGTAAAAGTATTCTCATCTGCCTGGATGGTGTAATTATAATAGGGATCATCAATATTGACATTAAGCTCATCTATATCTGAGGTATATGTTCCTTCCTTTATATGATAAATCTTCTCCGCTTTCTGAATAGCATATAAATTCTGAATAGCAAGTTTTTCTCTACTGTTTATTATCGACTTACGGTAGGTAGTTACAGCCATAGTTACAAGAATTGCAATTACAACTAAAACAAAGGTGAGCTCCAGGAGAGTAAATGCGGTTTTGCGCATTATTTATAGTAGGTTATCTTACCTGCCTGATCTATGGAATATACTTTATTGGTGGTACCTTTCTCATAAGCGACAATATTAAATTTATACGGGTCCTCAGGGTCTTTTTCTATTTTATAATCAAAAAATTTCTCTTCAATATCAAGACCCAGTGCCTGATTTATATCTTCAATAGAATCCAGAGTTTCTCCTTTGTCCCTGGGGAAATAATGGTCATAACTTACCTTATACAAATTTTCGCCAGCAAGAATCATCTTAAGGTTGGTAATAGCCAGTTTTTCTCTACTTTTCTCTATTGTCTTTCTGAAAATGGGGAAAGCCAGCACAGCAAGGAGAGCAACAATTACCACCACAATCAAAAGTTCCATTGCTGTAAATGCCTTTTTCTCCCTCATAAACCTCCACCTCCTCCACACTTATTTAAATCCTCGCTGCCAGCAAGATGCTGATTATTATAGCACACTTCATACTTATTCTGAGAACCATCATAGTAAACCGTAATGCCGCTGGATCTTGGTGTCTTTGAAGCAGCAATAATTTCATAAGCTGAGGGGCCAGTAGCATCTTTCTTAGGAGCAATTGTGTAACTGAAATTGGCTCCAGCTACACTTTTGGGATTATCTATATCCAAGGGCCAACTGCCCTCTTCAGAGGAAAATTCCCTAGGTGGTAATGTACCATATTCCTGATAATATCTGGCAAGTGCTCCTTTTATGGACCCAATTACGCTTATGGCTTCAGAAGCAATTGCTCTTTTTGCTGCTCTTATATACTGGGGGATGGCAAAGGTGGCTAAAATAGCAATAATAATTATTACAATCAATATCTCCAAAAGTGTAAAACCCCTTTTCATTTTCTCACCTCCTTACATTTGAACTGCAGTGGCGATTCCAAAGATCGGTAAAAACATTCCAATTACAATTATGGCAATTACTCCACCAATTGTCAACAAAATTATGGGTTCAATTATATAGGGAAGACGAGCAATTATGGTTTCCACTTTCTCCTGATAATAGTTGGCAACATGCTCCAGCATCCCGGGCATATTTCCACTTTCCTCACCCACTTTTATCATATTGGTGACAAAGGGCGGAAATTCAGCAGAAAAACCTTCCAGAGTAGTTCCCAGAGATTCTCCCACTTTTACCTTTTCCTTGGCTTGCAGGATTATATACTCATAAATCCTATTAGCCACAGCTTTAGAAACTACCTCGAGAGCATAAAGAATTGGCACTCCACTTTTTAAAAGCATAGCCAGTCCACTGCTAAATCGATAAAGAGTTACATTAAAAAATAAAAGTTTAAATAACGGAACTTTAATCTTAAGAGTATCAAATGTCATTTTTCCTCTTTCTGTGTGTCTAAACCTCAAAATACCTACCACAATCAGAATAAAACCAAATATTAATAAAAATATATATTTTTTGATTGCCATACTTATATTTATCACCATTGTGGTTAAAAATGGTAGTTGCGCTCCAAAATAATTATATAACTGAGCAAACATGGGCACTACAATAGTAATGAATACAGTAAGGGCGGCGGTGGCAGCAATGGTAAGCAATATAGGATAAATAAGGGCTGAAAATATCTTCCTCTGAAGAGAGGCTGCTGATTCCATATACTGAGTAAGCTGGATAAGAGCATATGGAAGCTGACCACTGGCTTCTCCGGTGGCTACAAGATTTACCCAGAATTCTGAAAATATTTTGGGGTGTCTGGCAAGTGCCCGGGATAAAGATTCCCCAGATTC
>CBEUCN010000116.1:0-2345 GCA_965541635.1 uncultured bacterium | reverse complement strand
GGCTGTTGCTGTCTACCTGATTGAGAACCTTCCTTGGGTTCTCCCGGAGTAGCCTCTGCAATCTTAAGTAATGCCCCTGAATAATCATAAAGAGCCATCTTCAAATTATTTCCGAGAGTATCAAACTGATGTTTAAGGGCCGAGAACACCTCTGACAGCTTTTGCTGAAGGGTTTTGCCATCGTCTCCCTGCCTCTGAAGATATTGCTGAGCAGCCTGCGCTCCATATTGCTGAGCAAGCATTTCAGCAAGTTTATTCACAGCAGCAGATGCTCCTCCCTCCATAAGAGCCTGGAGAAGGACCTGGGCCTCCTGCTCAGTTGGAGCTAAACTTCCTAAAGCTGCTCTTAAAGCAGTTACTCTATAATTTTGTACTTCCTGGTCGGAAGCAGGTAATAAATCCATATACATCAGTCCCTGTCTCAATAAACTATTTAGTTCCTCTGCAGTGAAAAATCCGGCTTGAATGTACAATTTTGCCTTGTCCGTTAACTGAACTTGTCCGTTTGCATCTTGAGTTAAAAGTTCTGATCTTGGAATTCTTTGAACTGTTACATTATCAAAAGGAACAATTTCACCTGTCTCCCTGTTTATGCGTTGTCCATTTATTGTTATCTGCCCCTGGGTGAAATCGCCATTTTCTGAAGTCTCGGTCCACTCTGCAGTTTTATCTCCCATTTTTTCATATCCATGTCTACTCTTCCACCTAATATTATCCCGATCTAATCCTTCTCCCTCCTGATCCCCATACACATATCTTATATAATCACCCTCCAGAAGAGTATCAAAATCAGTGTTAGACGAATAAACCTCCTCTTTACCAGTTATTGTCCAGCTATCGTTATTCTTTTCGTAAGTATACGTGGAAGTGATAGATTTAATCCAGGAAGATCCTGAGATCAATTGCATTGTATGCTCTTTTACTATTCCCTCAGCTGTAACCTCCATCCGCTTTTTTATATGTAATGTTCTACCATCTTGAGTCTGAACAGCATATTCCATATCAAGCTGAGCAGAACCATTATCGTTGATATTCAATTTACCATTTCTGATATCTACATTACCAATCCTACCCGTAACTGTAGCACTTTTACCGTCTTCTGACCATTCTAAATTAAATTCTTGCTCCGCTCCAGTATACTGCCGCTGGCCAGTTTGCGGGTTCTGTTGAAATTGAGGATTTATTAAAATTCTTCTAACCTGACCAGTGTTAGGATCAAGCACTATTATTGCATTTGTTCCTTTCCAATCCTCTGTTTGAATTACTCCTCCTTCGTAACCCTCTTTAAAATCATCCCAGCTGGGAACATTAACCTGGAACAGACTTGCTATCTTTTGAATCTGCTGATATGCTCTCCCCATAGGAGTTAAATCATCAGATACTTCCCATACCCCCTGATCATTAAGTTTAAATGCCTTGGCAGCATAACCTTCTCCGTATTCTGGATGAGATACAGGTACAACTATTTTCTTCTCTGCTATGTCTATACTCACATCTGGATTTAACAAATCCTGCAAATCTGAAGGAATACCTTCGGTAGCCATTTTGGCTTTCAATGACTCATATTGAGCTTGAGTAATTGTCCAACCATCCCCCTTAATTTCATAATAGGTATCATTACCAGAACCTTTCTGTTCCAGCTCCCAGACAATGTATCCTCCATCCCTGCTGACAATTACCTGATTACCACTCTGTTTGTATGCGATGTTCTTCGCCAGCTCAAGTATAGCCTCAGTAGTGACATCTGCAATATCTTCTATACCTAAGAGCTTCAAAATACTATCCTGACCTCTTATCTCAACCTCCCCAATTTTTATAGATGGCTGAGGTAGCTTGGCTCTCTCTTCAGCACTGAGATTGGGATTTAACCTTCTGGCATCAATCTCTATAACAGATTCTACCCTGTTAAATATATTCTCAAAGTCAGAATCATCTTTAATATCATCCGTTTTCCCCAATTTATATACTTTAAAATAATAGCCACTCTCATCCAGCTGTTTCACGATTGCATCCTTACCTGCTATATATAGCTTTTTGACCAGATCTTCTACTTCCTCTCCTTCCCATATTGTCTGCAATGCCTCGGTAATAATGGTAAGTTTGTCTCCAAAGTTGCTCAAATCTTCCCACACATAAAGGCTTCCTGATGACTCGTCTCCCTTCACGCCGATTCCTCTCCAGATATTGCTATCTCTTTCTTTATACACTCTAAAAGCACCGTTACTCCCCTTGACAGTGAAGTCATTTTCTCCATTTATTAAAACCTGGCTGATTGTCCCTAAATCCAGGTCGCTTTTGTTAAAGGAATATTCTCCATCGATTGTATAAACTGTATAGTTATCGCC
>CBEUCN010000115.1:0-2376 GCA_965541635.1 uncultured bacterium | reverse complement strand
GTCTGAAAACCTACCCTAGTAGGAACATTGACATTAAAAAGAAATTCCTGAAGAGCCTGTTTTACATCTTTATAACTTAAACCATCGTAATAAATGAAAGGACTAAGTAAGGTATCAAAATTAGAGAAAGCCTGTGCTCCTGCTGCTTCTCCTTGAAGGGTATAGAAAAAGTTTACAGTTTGGCCAAGTATAGAACGAAAGTGTTTGGCTGGCTTTGATTCTATTTTGGAAGATACCCCCCGGAAACCTTCACGCAATAAATCTAATAAATCCCATCCCACACAATACACACTTAAAATCCCCAGGTCGTGAATATGGAAATCTCCTTCGTTATGAGCATTTCTTATTTTTGGAGGATATATTTTGTTAAGCCAGTAAATCTTGCTTATCTGGGAAGATATGTAATTATTTAATCCCTGAAGAGAATAATTCATATTACTGTTTTCTTTTACCTGCCAGTCGGTTCTATTTAGATAAGCATCAACTAAATCTGCATTAAACCTGGAAGCAATCTCTCTTATTTTTGCATGCTGGTCTCTATAGATTATGTAGGCTTTTGCAGTTCTCTTATAAGGGGAATCAATTAAAACTTCTTCTACAATATCCTGAATTTCCTCAACCGTAGGATAACGATTTTTAATTAACTGAGATGCTAAGTTTAAAACTCTAATGGTAAGTCTTTGAGCTATTTCTTCTCCAAATTCTCCTGTAGCATAACCTGCTTTGGTTATCGCCTGACATATTTTAGAAGAATCAAAGTTTTGGATTCTTCCATCTCTTTTTATTATCTTCTCAAATATATTGCCTTGCACTTTCCACCTCCTGTATTCAGAAAAGAGATATACTACATTCCTTTTTTAAGCCCCTGGAGGGTACTGCGAACCAATTATGAAAGAACGATTAAATTCTATAATACAATATTTTGTATTGTCAAGACATTTTTCCTCTACATATTGTATTATTGCTATAAAATATTTGGGGATGGATACACTAAAATTTTTATTTTCAAAATGACTCTGGAATACCAATGGACTTTCTCAGCTAGTAATTACCCAATCTTTCTTTTTACCACTTTTTCTTTTAAAGGATATCTTCCGCAGGTGAATTTTTTCCCCTCAGGACAGTACCCTAATCTTTCACATTTTGGACCTGCACTAGAAAATACGGCTGGTAGATGGGATTTGCATATTTTGAGCATTTCATTGGCTAAGTTTCTGATTTCCCATTGTGCTCTCATACAACATCTCTGTTCGAAAAAATGTAATAATTCCCGGCAGTTCATTGTAACGACTATTTTTGTTTCTGTTGCTTGCGGAAGAATGTATCTTGCATCCTGATTTGCTTTTTCGCCCGTAATCCCTTTTTCCTTAAGTTTTTTTAGCACTTTATTGTAACTTGCCTGAGTCTCTTTCATAATTCTAACAAACTCTTTCCTTAACTCCTCATCTTCTTTTATTGATGGCGGAATTACATAATCGAAATTTTCTTCTTTGACATATCTCTGACTCTGCTGAGAATAAGAGGCTATTCTGTGTCTTACCAACTGGTGTGTTAAAGCTCGTGATACCCCCTCTATTGCAAAGGTAAATTTAACATGTTCCAATGGACTTTCATGTCCGGATTCTACAACTTTCTTAATAAACCTTTCCTTCTCTTCATCATCTATTTCTTTTTCAAATATATCACCTGCAAAGGAAGCAGAATAGCATTGTCTGCAAGCAGCGTATATAAGTGAGAGAGGATTCTGAGTCATCTGAAGTAATTTCACCCTTAATTGTGTTTCAGACATCTTCTTTTTACCTCCTCTTAAGAATTTGTTAAATATTTATTATAGTGCTAAAACCAAATTAAATTTTCTTTGCCTTTACTTCTTTCTCTTCCCTTAATTCCCGGGCTAATTCCACTAAATTTCTCAATGCAGCCTCGGTTTCTAGCCAATCTCTGGTTTTTAATCCGCAATCGGGATTTATCCAGAAACTTTCTTCTGGGAATGCCTTTAAAGCACGATTTACAATTTTTCTCATCTCTTCGATACTGGGAACATATGGAGAATGGATATCCCAGACGCCCAATCCTATCTGTCTTTTAAAATCTACATTCTGGAAATATTCTATAATGTCACCTTTGCTTCTTGATGCTTCAATAGTAATTACATCAAAATCCATTTTTAAAATATATTCAATAATCTCTCCAAATTCTGAATAACACATATGGGTATGAATCTGTGTTTCTGGCTTTGTTTGAGATATTATCAAATTAAATGATTTCACTGCCCAGGTAAAATATTCATCCCAGTTCCTTTTTTTAAGCGGGGCTTTTTCTCTAAAAGCAGGCTCGTCAATCTGAACTATTTTAATACCTTCTTTTTCATAATCC
>CBEUCN010000114.1:0-2417 GCA_965541635.1 uncultured bacterium | reverse complement strand
CTTTATTGCTCGCTCTCCCCCGCCAAAGGCGGGGGAACCGTGCCCGCTCGCAATAAAAACGCCCTTCAAAACATCCTTTGGTTCTTTTAGGGCTAAATAGAAGTTTGCATAAATATTAAATGGGGAGATTCTGGCAGGATGAGTAAATTAAGAAAGAAACTGGAAAATAGAGAGTTTGTCATAACCGGTGAGGTTGCTCCGCCCAAAGGCACAGATGTAAGTTCCATAATTGAAGAGTTGAAGTTTTATAAAGGATGGGTAACTGCAGTTAATATCACTGACAATCAGAGTTCGGTAATGCGCGCCTCTCCATTGGCAATTGCTAAAATTTTAATTGATAACGGAGTTGAGCCCGTATATCAGATTACAGCTCGGGATAGAAATCGACTGGCTCTACAATCTGAACTTCTGAGCGCCAGTATTCTGGGCGTGGAGAATGTTTTATGTCTTACTGGTGACGCCATTTCTCAGGGTGATCATCCTCAGGCAAAGCCAGTGTTTGATTTGGATTCCGTGCAAATGCTTTATACCGCCAGTTTACTCAATCAAGGTAAGGATTTAGCCGGGAAGAAGTTAAACAGACCAACAAATTTTTTTCTAGGAGCAGCCTGTTCTCCCAATGCTGACCCTTTGGAGCCGGAGATAATCAAGGCCAGAAAGAAAATTCAGGCAGGGGCAAAATTTTTCCAGACACAGGCAGTTTACGAGCCAGCGAAGTTAAAGCAGTTTATCAAGATTTTAGGAGAGGATGTTTTTATCCTTGCTGGAATTGTATTTTTGAAGTCCGCCAAGCTCGCAAAATTTATGAATGAAAACATAAGTGGAGTGGAAATTCCAGAGGAGATAATTTCGGAACTGGAATCCGCCTCTGCCCCCGTTCAAAAAGGAATTGAAATTACAGCCCGTTTGGTAGTAGAATTAAAAGAGTTTGTTGATGGAATCCATCTCATGCCCTTGGGTAAGGCTGAGGTTGTTCCGGAAATACTCGCAAAAGCAGGTTTTGCTCCCTTACAAGAGGAGGTGAGTTGATGGAAGTTGAAATTAAAGGATTAAAAATCAGTTCTGATAGTGTTGATATTCAAGATTTGGATTTGTTACGTAAGGAAGGGATTGATGAGTTAGTTGCTAAAATTATCTCAGAGGATGATTTGAGACAGAAAGCAGGATATGCCTGGATTATCTGGGAATGTGCCCGCAAACTGAATTTATTCCCCTCATCAATAAATTCTTTTTATCGGGCAAGGGGAAGAGGCCAGTTTAAAGGGTTCACTGTACCGGCAATGAACCTCAGGACCTTAAGTTACGATTCTGCGCGGGCAGTTTTCCGGGTGGCAAAAAGACTTAATGCCGGGGCGTTTATCTTTGAGATTGCCCGTTCCGAAATTGGTTATACTGCTCAGAGACCTCTGGAATATACGAGTATGATTTTGTCTGCTGGGATTAAGGAAGGATATGAAGGAGCAGTATTTATTCAGGGTGACCACTTCCAGATTAAACTTAAAGATTTTAAGGAAGATAAGGAAAAGACGATTGACGAGATTAAAAAGTTGATTGATGAGGCAATGGCTGCTGGGTTTTACAACATAGATATTGATGCTTCTACTTTGGTTGACCTTTCCCAACCCACACTGGAAGACCAGCAGTATAATAATTGCTGGGTTACTGCTGAACTTACGAAGTATATAAGAGATAAAGAAATAGAAGGGATAAGAGTTTCTATTGGTGGAGAGATAGGGGAAGTCGGTGGAAAAAATTCTACTCCCGAAGATTTGCATGCCTTTATGCAAGGTTATCTTAAACAACTGGAAGGAGGATATGAGGGGATATCCAAAATAAGCATTCAGACTGGAACTGCTCACGGTGGAGTCGTTTTACCTGATGGTTCTATTGCTAAAGTTAAGGTTGACTTTGATACTTTAAGAGACCTTTCTGAAATTGCCCGTAAGGATTACGGAATGGCTGGTGCTGTTCAGCACG
Organism: uncultured bacterium; assembly: GCA_965541635.1. Taxonomy (GTDB): domain Bacteria; phylum Omnitrophota; class Gorgyraeia; order Kaelpiales; family Kaelpiaceae; genus 4484-49. The sequence goes on along the minus strand of CBEUCN010000114.1, from coordinate 440 downwards.
GAGCTTCTACTCTTCCTCGGGAGATGTTTCATAAATTCCCAGAAGTTGAAACTGCAGAGATTCACCTTGCCACGCAGTTTCAGAATATAGTGTATGAAGAATTACCTCAGGAATTGAGGGAGAAAATGTATGTCTGGATTAAGGAGAATTGTAAGTCGGAATGGAAGCAGGACCAGACCGAAGAGCAGTTTATCTATAAGACCCGTAAGAAAGCCCTGGGTCCATTTAAAAAGGAGTTGTTCAATCTACCATCTGATATTAAATCTCAGATTATTTCCAAACTGGAGGAAGAGTTTGATTTTCTGTTTCAGCAGTTAAAAATTGAAAATACCAAGGAACTGGTTGAAAAATATGTAAAGACAATTGAGGTTAAAAAGAATGTGTCGGATTTGTTACCCTCAGAGATGGCAAAAGCCTATTTTGAAGGAGCGGATTAAATA
>CBEUCN010000113.1:0-2428 GCA_965541635.1 uncultured bacterium | reverse complement strand
CCCCCGCAACCAAATATGTTTTAAAATTTTAAATTGTCCTTTGACAATTTTAAAGATATATGATATCTTTTTTGCTCTTGGAGGCAAAGATGAAGACACCTATGCTTAGAAAAGAGGATATTAAGGGAAGGAAATATTATCTGATTGATGCCCGGGATAAAACTTTGGGGAGGCTGGCTACTTTTATAGCCAGATTGCTTATGGGTAAGGATAGAGTTGATTATACTCCCCATGTTGATGCTGGAGCCGGGGTTATTGTGATTAATGCTGATAAGATAAAACTTACTGGTAAAAAAGTAAATCAGAAAGTATATACTAGTTATAGCGGATATCCTGGAGGATTGAAAGTTAGAACCCTTAAAGACCTGTTTCAGAAGAAACCAGAAGAAGTTATCCGTCATGCAGTGAGTGGTATGCTTCCCAAGAATAAACATCGGGCGAGAAGAATTGCCCGTCTGAAGATTTACAGAGGTTCGGACCATCCCCATCAGGCTCAGAATCCAATTCCAGTGGAGGTAAAATAAATGGTAGAGGAAACAGTGGAGAAGAAAGAGAAAGTTTTGGCCACTGGGAAGAGGAAAACAGCAGTTGCTCGTGTGCAGTTAATGCCTGGTGATGGGAAAATAATTGTAAATAATAAGCCATTTCATGAGTATTTCCCACGGGAACTTTATCGTCAGTGGATTCTTGCCCCTCTTAAAGTTATAAATGCCCTGGGTAAATTTAATGTTAAAGCCAAAGTAGAAGGGGGAGGACCTACAGGTCAGGCAGGAGCAGTCTCACTGGGGATTGCCCGTGCACTTGTTGCTTATGATGAAGCTTATCGTCCTATACTCAGAGATAAAGGGCTTTTAACTCGTGACCCCAGAATGGTGGAGAGAAAGAAATACGGCCGCAAGAAAGCAAGACGTGCTTTCCAGTACTCCAAGCGTTAATCTATCCTGAAAAGTACAGTAGCTCCGTTTATCTTTTCAATTTTTAGTCTTTCTCTATTTTCATATATCCAAGGATAAATATATCTCTTCATTTCAAAGTTATAACAATCTGCAAGAATGTAATTGACTTGATTGTTTTTTAAGTAACCACTTATCTTTTTAGAATCAGTTGTATAAATAAGAAACACGCCCTTTTTAAAAGAGAGCAGATAAATTAAGGAAGGATTGGAGGATAAAATTACAGCATTATCTTTTACTCCTTTCCCAATCCATTCACCCATCTCTATAAATTCTCTCACTCCTGGAGAGTAGACATTCTCAATAGTAAGTTTCCTTGTTAATTTATCATACCCCCCGTAAAAACTTAGCAAAAGGATTACGGTTAAAGTTACTTTCTTCCATTCTGGACTGAGTTTGTTGAGTAGAGGATTTAGTCCCCTGAACAACATTACTATAAGTAGAGGAAGAAGAGGGAGAAGAAATCTGGTATCCTGCCAGGGCCAGATTAAGAAATAAAAAAAGTAAATGATGAAAGAACTTAAGTAAAAAGCCCGAGTGGAAGGATGGAGTTTAAAAATCCCGTTCAGGATAACAAGAAGAGTCAATAGTGATAGCAATACAGATTTATGAGGAAACTGTATGCAGATTCTCCCCATGTTTATGATATAAAATTTAAAATTCTTAATAATTCTTACAATCATATCTTCTGGAGATACATACCCAGCCTCGGGATTGAAGGGATTTTTGTAGAGCAGATACTTTATGTGATAAAACTTATCTTCAGGGTCAACCCTTCCCTGAATTATACCTATGGTAATTAAAACCGTTATAAACACAATAATCCCCATGCCTAACAGTTTTTTATCCTTTTTAGCCATAGCGTAAATAATCACTCCCAGTAAAAATGCTATACCTGGTATGCGGGTAAATATCAGGCAGTAGATACTGAGGGCAAGAGCGAGAATATGGATATTTTTTCTGGATTTAATCCAGGCTTGGAATAACAGGAAGGATGACAGAAGAAAGACAAGAGATGGGATTTCAGTCATCACTTTGTCACTAAATTCAATGAATAATGCAGAACTTAAAAACAGAAGCGAGAGGTAGACTGCTTTCTCTTTTTCATAGAATCTCTCAGCCCATTTTATAAAAAGTATGATTGCTATAATGCTGAGTATTATCATTGCAAGTTTTAGACTGAAGAAATCTATTTCTTTAAGTTTTATAACCGGAGCGAGTATATAGGGGAAAAGAAAATTGTTATAGAAACAGGCTTTATTATGAGGGTGGAATATAAATCTGTAGCCATTACCGGTGGCAATGGAATATCCCAGGCAGATATAGCGGGGAGCATCGTAAAGTTTGCCCAGAGAAGAAATAAATAACTGAGGTAAGATAAAAAGCGAAAAAGCAAATGCTATAATTAAAAAATTACCCATATTCGTTTAAAATATAGATTAGTTACACTTTCAGGTAAAGTATAAAATAAGATT
>CBEUCN010000112.1:0-2463 GCA_965541635.1 uncultured bacterium | reverse complement strand
CTGTGGTTAACATTACAGGAATAAAGGTTTTTATTGGTTATATTTTCATTATTTCTGGTAAAATAATGCAGTGATTATAAGGAAGCCCAGCAGAAATTAGTTTTGGTGGTGGAAAATGCTTGATATTCAGAGGATAAAAGAATGTCAAACTCAGTTAGCATATTATGGGAAACTGGTGGCGGAGAAAGGGCTTACATATTCAGTTTTTGGTAACATAAGTGTAAGGTTAGAAAATGGTATGATTATTAAAAAGAGGGGAGTAAATTTAGAACTTGCCCATCCTGATGATTTTATTTTTGTTTCTCTTACACGCACTCCTTCCCCCAGTATTCGCAACCAGTTAAGCAGTGAATGGCGTCTGCATCGTAATTGTTATTTGGTCGGTTGTAAGTATAATGCAGTTTTTCATCTCCATCCTTTCTATCTATCATTGCTTGATGAGTTAAATATTCCTCTGGAGTGTAAAGATATGGAATTTGGCTATCTTCTAAAGGATAAAATTGCTTATCTGGAGTATTTGCCTCCTGGATCTTACAAATTGGCTCGAAATGTAGCTGGGTGTATTTGTAATTATCCATTTTTGATTTTAAAAGGTCATGGAATAGTTGTTGCAGGAGCAACTGTTCAAGAAGTATATAATCTGGCGTTGACAGCAGAAGTTATAGCCAGAAGAATATTTTTTAAAAAATGGTTTTCAAAATAAATCTCTTTTGTTAACATATTAAAAAATAAATGATGCGTTTTTATCCCACAAAGAGGGAGGATCAAAAGTATTTTGTTGAAATTGGTGATGATTATTTTTGCTTCTTTCTGGCCTTAAAAGAAGGGCAAAAATTTATAATTAAAGACTTCAAAAATATTTATATAGAAAAAGGGACAGAAGATCCCGAATACTGGAGTATATTCCAAGAGGAGTTTAAAAAATTTTATCGTCCGGAAGTTAAAAATTTAGACTTATTAGTATCTCCCAAGCATGCTGTAAGCTGTGCTAAACTCTTGCCTTTAATACCTATAAGGGAGGCTTACAATTACTGCACCCAAGTCATCACTCGTGAAATGGGTATAAGTAACTTAAATTACTATATTGATCACCGCATAAAGAAACTGGGAAATGACAGTATCGCTGGCATGTTTTCAGCCATTAAGAAGGAGGTACTGGATAAGGTTATAGATATCTGTATGGAATTACATATCGAAATCGACAGGATAGAGACTTCGCTGATCTCAGCTGAGGTGTTGTTTTCCCAACTGGGGTTGATTCCTGCGCAATCTTCAATTATGGTTATACGCCTGCAGGAGAGTTTTAGTGAACTGTTTATACTTAAAGACAAATATGTGGTTTCTTATAATATTTTAAATTTTGGATTTCGAGATATAAAGTTTGCTCTGGTCAGAACAATATATACTCATGCCCAACCAGTAGAGATTGACTTTGAGAAGGCGGGAGAGATTATAGAAACGCTGGGTTATCCTCAGGAGGATGGGGATTATTCTGGAATTTCTCACCATCAAATTCGAATACTTTTGTTACCTGCTCTGGAAATTTTGACTGAGAGGATGCGAGTATTTATTCAGGAGTATAAAAAAGAAATTCCCTCCGAAGATATTTCCAGTATCTATCTTATGGGTAAGGCAGTGAATATTCCCGGCTTAGGGAGATATTTAGAAGAGAAACTTTCTATTCCTTATTTAAATTTTGAAACCTTAAAACTCATGCCCAATATAATGGTTAAGGAAAGCCTAAATATTGAGCCTGCGTATCTGAACTTAATATTGGCCTTTACTCTCCCGCAAGAAAAAAGATACAACTATTTTCCACCTCATTACCGTTTTGTTAGAGAAAGCCATAAGTTACGTAATAAAGTCATAGTAATTTCAGCTTTGAGTATGGGGCTATTTTCTCTTCTTTATGGAGGAATCAAATTTAATTATTATTATCTTAATAGAATGTGTAACAAGGCTAAGGAGGTATATAATAAGTTGTTTCCATTAATCCAGAATGTTGATCAGGTTGAAAGATTGAATAAAGAGTTGGAAAAGATTTATAAAAAAGTGAATGAGATATATTCTCATTATCCTGACTGGGTGGGGATTTTAAAAGAATTGAGCAACATTACTCCTCAGGAAATAGTGTTGGAGGGTTTGGAAAGTGGTAAGGATGATAACGGAGTAAGTTTTATTTTCTTGGAAGGAAATGTGGTTACTGACATCGGTTCTCTTAATCTGATATTTAATCAGTTTATCCAGGCTTTGGAAAATTCTTCTTACTTTAAGGAGGTAAGAATTATAACCACCAAGCAGATAAGTTCAGAATTCATAAATCAATTAAATTTTCAATTAAGGTGTTATCTGAAATGAAGAAACTGTCTGATTTTTTGTCTCGAGAGAATATATCATGGGATAAAATTATAGAATTTCTGAGAGAGCAAAGGTTATTGCTGGTTTTATTTGTAATTATAATAG
>CBEUCN010000111.1:0-2508 GCA_965541635.1 uncultured bacterium | reverse complement strand
CTCAAGCACCTGAAGGGTATGAAGTTAGAGAACTTAATTTTCAGTGGGACTTTGGAGATGGAGTGGCTTCAGATGAGATAAATCCTGCTCATACATATCAGGAGGCAGGAGAATATACAGTAATTTTGGTGGTCAGTTTAGGAGAGTATGCTTCTACGGATTCGGTTACTGTAAACGTGGAAGAGGTAGAAAATCAGAAACCAGTAATAAATGCTATAAACTATACACCCCAGGAACCTGAAGCAGGGGAGGAAATTACCTTTACAGCAGATGCAGAAGACCCTGATGGGGAGATAACAAAGTATGAGTGGGATTTTGGGGATGGAAATACAGCAGAAGGGCAAGAGGTAAAGCATACCTATGAGAATGAAGGCACATATACAGTAAAACTTACAGTGACAGACAATGAAGGAGAAACTACTTCGGATTCGGTTACTGTAAACGTGGAAGAGGTAGAAAATCAGAAACCAGTAATAAATGCTATAAACTATACACCCCAGGAACCTGAAGCAGGGGAGGAAATTACCTTTACAGCAGATGCAGAAGACCCTGATGGGGAGATAACAAAGTATGAGTGGGATTTTGGGGATGGAAATACAGCAGAAGGGCAAGAGGTAAAGCATACCTATGAGAATGAAGGCACATATACAGTAAAACTTACAGTAACAGACGATAAAGGAGCTACTGCAGAGAAAACTCAGGATGTGGAGGTAAAGAAAGAGGAAAAGCCACCTTTAAATGAATACTGGGTTAAAGGAACTTTAAAGAAATTTGGTGAACCAGTAAAAGGTGCTTCCGTCTCCTTAACGGCAGTTTGGGAAAAGATAGGGCCTTGGGGGGATGGGGATAGAGTAAAAGAGAAGGGTTCTACACTTATTACAACCGTCCAAACCCGGGAAGACGGAAGTTATAAGATTGTAGTACCTGATTATGTGATAAATATGCTTCCTGGAAGATTAGATTACATGGTGGTTCACACTAATGGTGTGCCTGTTAAAAATATTGCATATATTGGAAGAGGAGACTATGTGGCAGAATTAGAGCGTGACATTTATTACACCGCCTTTGGCCAAAAACGCAAATGGAATAACCAACGAGCACGGGAAGCAGAAAGGGAGTTAGAAAAGATAAAGAAAGGAGTAATTCAATTGGTAGAATTTGAAGATAATCTGGCTGAGGTAAATTTCGACTTCCCACCTAAGGATAGTATTTTGGTAATATGGTCTGAAAGTGTCAGTAAACGGACTGCAAACGAGATAAGTAGCTACCTGAATTTCAAACTGCGCGTGAGCATAGGATTTTCATTAAAGCCAGATTGGGAGTATTATGATAAACGTGTAACCATAAATCAGCCCATATATAAGAGTAGCCGTGATGAAGAAACTAATAATGAAGTTATGGAGCTGGAGGGATACTATCATAAATGCAGGGTTACCGCATATGCTGTCTTTTCCAAAGAAACCTTAGGTCAGTTGCCAAGGCCTATTGAAGTATATATCAAAAAGAAAAAGTCAAAAGCATGGAGTTTAGAAACTGAGGAGACAACACGTTTATTATGGATAGAAGAACTAAACAAAATTTATGGTAACCGCAAGCCATAGTTGAAAATGACCCTGCCCACCTTCCTGGTGGGCAGGGGAAATTAGAGACAGCTACCTATTTTTAATTATAATTTTTCATAATTTATTTTTATTTTCATATCCGCACCCAAATTTACGAAAAATAGGGTTTATTGTCTCTATGTGCGAAAATTAAATTCCACTTAGTTGGTATTATTATATAAAAATATTAAAAATTATTTCAAAAATTTGACATTATTAAAAGTTTATGTTATAATTATAAATAATAATAAAAAGAAAGGAGGTGAAGAAAATGAAAAAGGTAGTTGTGGTAAGTTTGGTAGTTGGGTTGTTAGTCAATTTGAGCCCTTGCGGTTATTCTCTATCTTTAGGAGGAGGGCCTCAGAGTGGAGACCTTACGATTCCTGTATCGGGTAATTCCGGAAATATCACCGATGATAGTAGCAGTAATCTGGTTTCTCCTCTAGGAGAGAAAAAAATCACCTATACACCGGAATATAAAAAAGCAGAGGAGGAATTGGTTAATTTTCTTGCAGGCGATGAAATAGATAGGATATTTTTTGAGGGCTATTCTTACCAGGATGCCATAAACAAAGTTGAAATTGCAGCAGATACTATTTTAAATGAATTAGCATTGGTATATGATTACGACTATCAAAATGCCGGTTTGATGGGGCAGGAAGTGATAAGAGGTATGAATGCATGGCTAAAGAGAAAAGTAAGATGCATAGGGTGTGTTCAAGATGTAAAGGTTTCTACTCCCGAGGAAGCAGAACTATTCGGGAAAGTAATAGCAGAAACTACTAAAATAATAGAAAGAGCAATACAGGCTGATGAGTGTAGGGGTGGCATTTCAGTAAGCGGGACGGCAAGAAGGATATTTTCAGCAGCATTTAGTAGAATACAGAGAGAAGAACTTGCTGGTGTG
>CBEUCN010000110.1:0-2541 GCA_965541635.1 uncultured bacterium | reverse complement strand
CCCATAGAAAATTATTATAGTTTAAAAAAACGGAGTTGAAAAGTTAAAAACTCTTTCTGTCTGTTAGAAACTAAGCTCTGAACAAATAATTAACCCTATACCCCCCCTGGGGTGGACATAGTTGGCGATGCCGGTTCACAACTAAATTATAATTGGTTATAAATAAAAATAGGTAGCTGTCCCTATTTTGCCAAATGCCTGCTGCTTTGATAACTACCCTTCTCCTTTAATTGTGTTGTTCTGTAATCATTAATTTCAGAAAATTCTGATGAACTCTGCGAGCCTGGACAGGAAGGAGTAAGAAAAACGAAATGATAAAAATTAACACACTTTTGTAATGCATTTTCACTTCCTTCACCTTAAAACATACCACAAATAGAGAGGCTTGAAAAAAAGCTTACTGAAATTTGTGCACGGCTTAGTCTCACACAAAAAAAAAATTTGAAATTGACTTGACAGGGTAAGATAATCTGTGTTATTTTTATAATGTAAACGATTACAGAAAACGTTTTCATAAAGGAGGTAAGAGTAAAGATGAATAAAGTAACTATTAAGGAAGTGGCCAAGAGGGCGGGGGTTTCAGTTGCCACTGTATCACGAGCTTTAAATCCTGCTACCCAGAAATTAGTTAAGCCCCAAACTGTCAGAAAAATAAAGGAAGTAGCCCGGGCTTTAAACTATCTCCCCCATCGAGCAGCCAGTTCTTTAAGAAAGAAGCAGACTCAAACCATCGGACTTCTTAACTTTGGCCATTCTATATTTTCAGGATATGTCAGCGAGATTGTAAAAGGAATATTTACAGGACTGGAGGAAATTGGCTATGACCTTAAATTAATCTCTGGGCAGGAATTTTACTCCCTCGGTGCGATTCTGGATAATGCTGGCGTGGATGGAATTATTACTACTCACGCCTACAAAAAAGCTTTCCCCAATCTGGAAAATGAAATTGCAAACCAGAAAGGAAAAACATTCCCCGTAATTGTGGTCAACGATTTCAACCCCAAATGGAAAATAAATCAGATTTATGTAGATAGTTATAAAGCAAGCACAAAACTGATTGAACATTTATTAAAAAGAGGGTTTCGTAATTTTTATCTTATAGGAGGAGAACCTGAATCCAATGATGCCCAGGCGAGAAAAATTGCATTCTTAAAAATCATAAAAAAACACAAAATTTCATTCTCAGAAGAAAGGATTTACAATGGACATTTTAGCGAAGAGGGAGGCTATACCTGCGCTAAACAGATTCTAAATAAAGATAGAAAATTCAGAGGTGTATTCTATTGTTTAAACGATGCTATGGCAATTGGTGCTTTAAGAGCAATTGGAGAGTTTAAACTTCGCTGCCCTGAGGATATAAAGGTGGTGGGCTTTGACGGAATCCCTGAAACTGAGTTTACCAATCCACCTTTAACCACTATGAAATTCCCACTATTTGAAATGGGATATTATGCTTCCCAGCTTATTTATAAAATTATCCAGGGCAAAATTAAAAGGCCAGTTAAAAAAGAGTTTCAGGCAGAACTGGTGATAAGAAAATCCTGTTAAGGGGGGTGATGAAAATGAAGGTGAAAAAATTATTCATAATGCTATTTTTGTTCCTTTTCTTAGGAGTGACTTTACAGGCTGAGGCTGAGGGGGTTAGAAAAAAGAAGTCAAGAAAAACAATACCTCCACACGACGGAAAAGATACTGTTTCTGCAGTAATAAAACACAAAAATGCTATTTTAAAGACATCTCCTCAGAAAAAATCAGAAGAAAAAGATGAAGATAATGACAAAGGCGAAGAAGAAGTAGTAGAAAAGGGAGAAGAAAAAGATGAGAAAAAAATCAGAGATGAAGAAAAATCTTATTCTTATAAAAGAAAAAGAAAAGGAATATACTCAGATTCTTCTGACATCCAAAAGAAACTTATTCCTTATATTGAACAGCTTATAGGAAGCGAATTCAATCCTTCTGATCCTCATCATCAAGGACTTCTTTCTTACTGGACTGAAAGAGCCCAACGAGAAGGGCTGGAAAATATTCAAGCACTTCTGGAAACTATGATAGCCATAAAACCTGAAGTGGAGGCACTTATTGGTGTGATTGACTTTTTGGATGAAGATGCCTCTGATGATGGCTTTATAACTTACTGGGCTGAAAGAGCCTTGAGAGACGGCTTAGACATAATAAAAATGCTGTTGTCCGATATGGGTTATCTAAAGCCCCTGGTGGAGAGAGGTATTGGAAGAGTCCTTAATCTGTTCGATCCTGATGATTCAGGGCTATTAAGTTACTGGGCAAATGAAGTTCAAAGGATAATGGAGGATGAAAATCTTTCCCACGATGATGCTTTGGCTAAGATTGAGCAAACTATCAAGGATACTTACAACATTCAGGGCAATGTTACCTTTTATATGAACAATGATGAAGTGGTATTCTTTGATGAGGATGGGAATATTCTGTTCAGGTATCAATTACCTGATGATTTAGACCATACCGAGTACAGACCACTTTATGTCCTGATTAGCCCTGATGATAGACATGCTGTTATAATCT
>CBEUCN010000109.1:0-2542 GCA_965541635.1 uncultured bacterium | reverse complement strand
ACCTTAGATGCAGGTAATGAAGTCAGGAGGGAAATAATTCTAACTCTGGAGCAAATGGGTATTCAGGTGGAATATTCTCATCATGAAGTTGCTCCTTCTCAACATGAGATTGACCTCAGGTATACCGATGCTTTAAAAATGGCAGATATAGTTATGATTTACAGAATGGTGGTTAAAGAGATAGCTCAAAAGCACGGCCTCTACGCTACATTTATGCCTAAGCCAATTTATGGAGTGAATGGTTCTGGAATGCATACTCATCAATCTCTTTTCCAGGGAGAAAAAAATGCCTTTTTTGACCCCAATGATGAATATTTTCTTTCTCAGGAAGCCAAGGGCTACATTGCAGGGATTTTAACTCATGCTCGAGAGATAACATTTGTTTGTAACCAGTGGGTTAATTCTTATAAGAGATTGGTTCCAGGATATGAGGCTCCAGTATATATTTGCTGGGCCCAGAGAAACAGATCTGCTCTGGTGAGAGTTCCAATGTATAAACCAGGTAAAGAGAAATCCACCAGGATAGAGTTTCGGTCTCCGGACCCGGCATGTAATCCCTATCTAGCTTTTGCCTGTATGCTTTCTGCAGGATTGAAGGGAATAGAAAATAACTATCCCTTGCCAGAACCGATGGAACGAGATGTTTATCATCTCACTCATGAAGAACAGACCTCCTTTGGTGTAGAATGTTTACCGGGAAGTTTAATCGAGGCAATTGAAGTTGCTGAAGCCAGTGCTTTGTTAAAAGAGACTCTGGGAGAGCATATATTTAATAATCTTATAACTGCCAAAAAGATAGAGTGGGATGAATATCGGAAACAAGTGCATGAGTACGAGATAAAAACCTATTTGCCAATTTTATAAACAGAAAGGTTAAAGCTGAGGGGAAAAGAGAAAAGTAGGTTTTATTTATTTGAAAGGCGAGAAGAGAGTATTCACTACATTTAGTATTTACAAAATTTATAAATGATTGTGTAAGTCCTCTCTCCAAGGATTGTTATCATTTTTAAAAGAATTTATGTATTTGCTTTTCTTGCTTATATCCAAAATTTCAAACATACTTTCCTATCTTAGAATTGGTGGAATTTATTTTAGTCTTTGCCTCTTTGTGGAGATAAATATTCATCTTTCTCTTGGTTTACTAAGTTTTAATTCTCATTCATTATTACTTAGTGGTTAACTGTGACCATTTTTTTGCTAATTCATCTCTTCGAGGTTTATAAACTGTTTCATAAAAATATTTTTGGGATAAAAGCACACCTTTATCATAGGATTTACAAATCTTAACTGCTTCTTGCCAAGCTTTCTTAAAATTTCCCTCAAATCTTGACTCGATCTGTTTTTCAAAATCAGTCTCTTTCTGAATTTCGTTTCCGATTATAAAGTAGACTCTGCCTTTAAGTTTTACAGAATATGCCATCTCATCTCCTAAATGCATAATTTCAAAAGTTTCCGCAATTTCTTTTTTAAATTCCTTTTCTATTTCCTTTTTAAATCTGGAAGGTGTAATTTTTCTGTCAATGATTTTCCCTTTAAAAAATCCCTTTTTAGCAGCGGCATAAAAAATAGCGCGGTTTAACCCCCAGGATTTAGCAGACTCAATTGGTAAACCTAAAACATATGCTCTTGCTGCTTGGAGAGTGGCCATAACTTGAAATCTTCCCACAGCCATTTTTATCACCTCCTCCTAATTTATTTTTTTCTTCTATTTTATTTTTCTCCAGAACTGGGTTGCAATGGGAGCATCATTACCAATTTCATATCGAGACGAGAGTTTTTTTATTACGATACCCTCATTTCCTTTCTTTAAACTCCAAGTAAGTGCTTTCTCCAGGTTCTTTAAAGGGAAATATTTCAAGATGTAAAAAGGTGGACAAACTTTGATTTTATCTAAAATATTTTTTCTCTTCTCTAGGGTTAAATTAGCAATAAATTCTCCTTCCAAATAGATTACATCAAATAAATAAATTATTGGTTTTACCTTAGGGTTTTTAGCAAAAAGTGAAGGAAGCAATCTTCTTCCTCCTGAGGAATAAAGTTCGCAATCAAGTAATGTTTCTTTAGGGAAAATATTATTGGCAATTTTAATTAAATAGGATAATTTCTCAGTCCAATTAGGATTCTTTTCAAGCCTTCTTCCCCAGAATTCTATTTTTCCTGTTTTGTGGATTATTATCTGCATTCTCCACCCGTCGATCTTAGGTTCCCAGATCCAATTTCCCTTCAGTTTTTCTCCTAAATAAGGAATAGGTTGCATGAGCCATATTGGTTTCATAAAAAAATATTTTAATATAATTTCTGTAAGTCTATTAAGTTTATTTTTCTATGGTCTTAAGTGTTTTCTATCTCCATTTTTGGTAGAAAATTTGATATTTCAGATTCTCAATCTCCTTTTTCTGGTATAATTAAAATAATGTCACAGGAGCGATTGTCTTTCAGTATAATAATTCCCAAGAGGGTTGGAAGCAAAGATTTGATTTCTCAGAACATAAAGAGCCTTGATTATCCATTACACAAATTAGAATTAATTTTAGTAGAAGGA
>CBEUCN010000108.1:0-2550 GCA_965541635.1 uncultured bacterium | reverse complement strand
TTAAAAGTCGACCAGCAAGAATAGAATCCAGACCAGAAATTAAAAGCAACCCTTTCCTCATAGTTAGTTATATATTTTAAAATGAAACCAGAAATTTGAAAACAGAGATTATCTCAGAAAAAAAACAACGCCCCTCTGTCCGAAGCTAAGTTTCGCACACCACTCCCCGCATCTAAAAAGAAAAAGAGGTCCACCTCCCAAAAGTTGACAAAACAAGCGTCGCTTATTTTGTCAACTTTTCTCAACTCTATCCTCAAGCATTATCCTACCTCTACCCATACACACCTTCGATTTCCATACAATCGCATACACACCTTTATCCCCTCCTATTTCAAAACAGATACTTATCCTAACCCCCTAATTCTCAATATGTTCGGAGGTCTCACCTCCAAAAGTTTCAAAAAGATTTCAACTGCGGGTAATTATTTTTGAAGTCTCTTCCTCAGTTGATATTCCACAAAGCCAGCAAGAACTTCTTGAACTTTCATAGGAGGTAGAACCACAAAATAATGGCAGATTATAGCATGAGCCATCTCATGCCCGAGCACATAGGGATTAAAATCAAAAGCAGATATATAAATTGTATTCTGGTCATGAGAATAGAAAGATTCTACCTGAATATCTCTACCCAAAAGTTGCTTTAAAACCTGATACAGTTCTTCTCTACTTCTATATATCTTTATCTCACCATGATAACTGTAAAGATGCATATCCAAAATATCTGAAACCTCATTAAACAAAGCATCAATCTGATCAGCCAGAATTTCATCAGGATCAGAGCCCCTAACTATTTCTATATTCTTATCTTGATAAACTATTATTGGAGGACCAACATTTATGTTATAAGCAAGAGCAAGGGGGTTAACATTAGAAGAATAATAAATTGTAAAATAATGACTATCAACCCGACGGGATAAATTTTGAGAAAAACCTATTGGAGATAGTAATATAAGAATAAAAAAAATGAATATTCTGCGCATTTAGGTTCTGAATTTATCAATCTGATGTTTAAGTTTGTGGACGGTTTGAATAAGATTATTTTTCTTATCCCCCGCAATATCGAGGCTATTAACACTTGCTTCCAATTCCATTAAGTTTTGTTTTAATTGTAAAAACTCCTCTCGCAAGTTCTTCTTGGCCAAATTTAAAAGTTGAGCAAGGTCTTGAAACTGGTCACCTTTTCTTATTCTGAATTCTGCACTGAAATCTCCATTAGCAATTAATTCCAATTCTTTTTTAAATCTGTAAATTGGCCCTCCAATTTTATGAGATATATAGAGGGTAAGCATTATTGTAAATAATGCCACAATAATTGTAGTAATAATCAAAGTTTGAATCAGAATTGGAAAGATGAAATCTGCGGTGGACTTCACTACTGCTTTTGTATTCTCAAAACTCACTGTGGTTGTTTTACTGGCAAAAAAATAAAGCAAGGCCATAGTGATTAATGCCCCTGCTATCACTAAGAAGCAAAATCTTACGATAAACCAAGTTTGGAAACTTTTCTCTATAAAGTAAATCCTTCTTCTCTGCATATGCTCCTCCTATTTATTCCAAATTTCCTTTCTCTTAATTTCTATCCTGGCGTTTTTCCGTAAATCCTGAAGCCACTTATTTAAAACTTGCGTCTGCTTCTCACGAAATATCTGCCATTTTATCTTATCATACACTTCAGATAGGGATTGCGTCATAACTCCTTTATCCTTCAACTCCTGGTAACGAGCCTTTACTTCCTCATCAGTTACATTTACCCGCGAACCCAGCTCTTTAGACTTCTTATCAATAATCATCTTAAATAATAACTGCTCATAAAAATCTTGAAGTGCAGATAAAAATTCCTTACTTTTATGTAAACCTTCCTTTTCTGCTTCCTGAAGGATTAACTTTTTACTTATCAAGGCATCTAAAACTTTCTTACGGTTTTCAGGTGTATCTTCCTGGGCAATCCTGTGTTTAAAATACTCCTCCAGTTCTTCTCTGCTCATAGTAAAATCGTTAATCCGCAGGACGTAAGGTTTTGCAAACAGATATTTTTTGACTGAAAAATACACGGGGATAAGAACTAGAACCACCACTACCAGAGTCATTAACTTTCTCATATCTCACCCTTCCTTTTTTCTCTACTATTATACATCCATTTCCTATTATTTACCACAATTTTTTACTCCCCTTTGTGCGAGGCTTAGCTCCGAACAATTCCTATAACATATTAAATTGAAAAGCATATATATAAAGATTCAAACTCTGTGCAAAGATTAACCAGGACAGAAATAGGAATTATTTTTGCTGAGAAGGTGAAACTTTCTGTAAAAGGGGAAGAATTTTCTTCAAATCTTCTTCTTTATTTTCCTTCTCCAGAATTTCTTTTGCTTTCTTCAGATGGACGCGTGCTTTTTCTACTTCTCCCAAATGATAATAGATGCTTCCTAAATTTACATGAGCAAGCCCTGCACTGAGAGAATCTTCTGCTATCTTAAATACCTTGTCGTAACACCGAAGCATCTCCTCCCTATTGCCTTTTCCAAAATAAGCCGTCCCCAGATTAAACCA
>CBEUCN010000107.1:0-2613 GCA_965541635.1 uncultured bacterium | reverse complement strand
TGAATAAATATGCTCGGGAAGAAAACAAAATAAAAGCGATATCAATAGAGGCTTTAGAAAAATTGATAAATTATAACTGGCCTGGTAATGTGCGAGAATTGGAAAATGTTATCCAGCGAGCAATAATTTTAGCCCAGAAAGATATTCTGGAGGCTGACCATATTCAGGGCTTAAAGGAAGAAGTGGGTTCTTATCGTAAAAGTATTAAATTTCGGAAGAAAGTCTTACCTCTCAATACTGCTATTTCTCAAGCAGTGGAAGAGATTGAGAAGGAGTTGATTATGAAAGCATTGCAGGAAGCTAAGTTTAATAAAAGTAAAGCCGCAGAGTTGTTGAAAATCAGCAGGAAGAGTTTACACAATAAACTCAAAAAATACAATATCAATTGATGCTTTCTATAATTGTCCCTGTTTATAATGAACAGAATACCATTCAGTTTATACTAAAAAAACTTAATGCTTTGGATATTTGCAAAGAAATAATTGTGGTTAATGATGGTTCTCAGGATGCTACCCAGGAGAAAATTAATCAAATTAAGAGAGATATTGAGGGTATTAAAATAATTAATTTTAAAAATAATTGTGGTAAAGGACGAGCAGTGCGGGAAGGAATTAAAATAGCCCAGGCAGAGATGATAGCCATTCAAGATGCAGATTTGGAATATAATCCCCGTGATCTGATAGTTTTGTATAATATTCTTAAAAATTCAGATGCTGATGCTATATATGGAGTGAGGTTTAAAAAAGACTCTTACAGTCCATTGTGGCATCGCTTAGGTAATAAACTGTTAAGTGTTGCTACCAGTATTCTCTATTTCCA
This sequence comes from uncultured bacterium, assembly GCA_965541635.1. Lineage (GTDB taxonomy): Bacteria > Omnitrophota > Gorgyraeia > Kaelpiales > Kaelpiaceae > 4484-49. Next base: position 1,794 of record CBEUCN010000107.1, on the reverse strand, counting down.
GAATATACGGGATATGGAGACCTGCTATAAAGTTATAAAAAGAGATGTGGCTATGAAATTGCAATTGCAATCCAATGGATTTGAGATAGAGGCAGAAATTACTGCTAAACTCCTACGGGGAGGGTATAAAATAATCCAGTATCCCATAAGTTATAGGTTCCGAAGTTATGGTGAAGGTAAAAAGATTTCCTGGGAAGATGGAATTAAGGCAATAATTACACTTTTAAAGTATCGGTTCCGAAATTTATCTGGAATAGATACCAGTTGTGATAACGGGCGATGAGGGTGGTTCTGGTGTGAATAAATTTTTGGAAATTGCTAACTTTTTCCTTATCCAGTGTTGGCAAAAGATATTTTTTTACAAATACCATATCAGTAAGAATATGGGTAATTCCATTTTGTTGTAGAAAGTTTTGGAGGCAGTTTAAATCTTTAAGTTTATTCTTGAAGGTATAATCCTCAAAAATAGCTTCCTGAAAAACTGGGATGTCCAAATAATAGCCGATAAAACCCATATCCAAAAGCATTATTCTGTCATTAGGGCTTAAAGTTTTATTTATATAATTCAGAAAAGGGAAAATTTTAAAATTACGGGATAAAAATTGATTGCGGTTTTCTATCCCTGAGATAAATCTGTAAGGTTTATATGTTAACAGGTCTTTAAAGGGATATTTTAGGTAAAATAGAGAGCATAACGCCACCAGATAATATAAAACTTTATACCAAGAGATTGGCAAATACACAGCATATATAACAATTAGCATAAATAACACTGGAATTAAAAATCGCATCTGCTGGCTGAGATAAAACCAGAATAAAGTGTAAAAAAACGGGATGAGAAAAAGATATTTGGGAATTTTATGTTTTTTGTGTTTTAAGATTAGTAAAAATCCTATAGCATAGAGAATATTTAATTTACCATCAAATCCTGCTGGATTTCTGAATTGAGCACAAAATAAAAGACGGAAAGGTAAAAGAAAAAAATCCAAAACGGTAGTCCCTCTACCGTAACTGTGGAAATAGAGTATCAATAGTTGATATTTTTCTTGAGAGATTAAGGGACTGGTAAAGATTGAAGATAAAAATGGGAATACTGGATTACCAGTAGATAGCCAGTTGCGAATATAAAATGGACAGCCAACTATAATTGCTACTATTAGATATTTTCCATATCTAACTATCAGATTTTTTAAAGAAAAACTGTAGCAGGCAAAAAATGGTAATAGACACAACAGCCACAAAAGGCCTAGGTATTTTATACCAAGGCTATAACCTGCAAATATTGCAGAGAGCCAGAAGTAACGGAGTTTATTTTCGTTGACAAATCTTAGAAGAAGGTAGAGGCTAGCCAGAATATAGAATGTAAAAACAAGGTCTAAATATGCCCAGCTTGCTATTTTGTTTATTACTGGGGTTGCCACTAACATTAGAGAAAAAATTTCTTTCCATTGCTGGATACCAAATTCTTTTAAGAAATAACCAAGTAAAAGACACAGAAAAATCAGATAGATAAAATGAAAAAGTTTAGGAGCAATATCATTGCCAATTACCATCACTATAGTTAAAAAACTTTCCCAATATCCTGGGAAGAAGGAATAAATATTTTCAGGAAGGGTTATGATTTTATTATGTGTAAGCCATAGTTTGGGAAGGAATAAGTGATAATTTAAAGCATCACGAGAGAGAGGAGGAGTTAAAGCAAGCATTAATGTCACTCCAAGATAAACTAAAATAATTATAGTTATAAAATTGGGCTGGAATGATTTTAACAATTTGACAAATCTAAAAATTTGA
>CBEUCN010000106.1:0-2763 GCA_965541635.1 uncultured bacterium | reverse complement strand
AAACCTGTCTCTCTGGCTGTTTCTCGATTGGCAGCGTAAATATCATCCCGGCAAATAGCAGATACCGAAAACTTACGAGCACCAGCCAGAAGTTGCTGTAAGCCTGCTGAGAGTTTATCTGCCAGAGTATAAAGGGCAATTGCACCGAAGGGAATATTTTTCATCTCCTCCTTTCCCACCTTCTTCTCAACTTCGTAGTAACAGGCAAAAATTTCCTCAGGGGTATTCCCAAATTGAGAAACTGAAGGAGGAAGTTTATTCCAGTTTCCATTTACCTTCTGTTTATTTTCTGGCTTTAAAACTCCTTCGATATTGGATCCCAGAAATCCAGGGATCATCAATGCCCTTCCCATGCATACAAGTTTTGTAAATGGCGCACCTAAAGCTAGGGCTTTAAATATCTGATCCTCCTTAGCAATTCCACCAGCAAAAGCCATATCCACAACTTTTTTACCTTTATCCGCAAGAATCTTGGCATACTCATAAGCCTTAGCATGCAAAAGAACTGACGGCACTCCCCAAGATTCCATCATATTCCAGGGACTCATTCCTGTTCCTCCACCTGAGCCATCAATTGTAAGGAGGTCAAGTTGGGCATCGGAGGCATATTTTATAGCCATAGCCAGTGCTTCCATTCCATAAGAGCCGGTCTTTAAAGAAATTCTCTTATAACCCAGTTTACGTAGATATTCCACTGCCTTCATAAACTTCTCTCTTACTTCCTCGCGAGTAGAGCAGGATGTATAACCCAATCTACTGTGCCTGGCTATAGATTTGATGGCACCGGCCTTAAATGCTTTCTGAATCTCAGGGTCTTCAGGATCCGGGTCCACAACATAGCCTCTCTTTTTCAAAAATAGAGCGTAATCTAAATCTTTAACCTGAATTTCGCCACCAATACATTTTGCTCCCTGTCCCCATTTTAATTCCAGAATGACCTTGTCCCCGTATTTTTCAATCACATATTCTGCAACCCCATTGCGACTATCTTCCACATTCATCTGAACAATAATTGCTCCATAACCCTCAAAGTAACGCAGGAAAGTCTGGATTCTCTTGTCCAGTTCTGGAGCCTTTTTAATTTTTCCATTTTCAATTACTGCCTGTTTATCAATTCCAACAACGTTCTCGCCAACGACAATTGGGATTCCCACAAGTGCTGCACCGATAGCAAAAGATTCCCAGTATTTGGCTGCAATAAAAGTGGAACCCAAAGCTCCGGTCATAATAGGAACCTTGAATTTAGTTTTAACTTTTTGCCCAAATTCTCCTTCCAGACTCACATTAGGAAATATGCAATCATCTTCGGAATTGGTCAAACCCTTGGGCAACCCATGAGCCCCATAAAGATAACCATCAATTCTTATTGAGTTATAACTTACTCCTACATGAGTAGTATTGGCACTTCCTGCGGTTACAAAACTATAATCCCGAGGATACAATAGTTTTCTTCCCCTTAAAGAAGCAAGCCAGGTTTCACATCTTCCGGCACAGTCACATCTACACAGAGTACACAAACCTGACTCACAAGGGTCTCCCCGGTTAACTGTTCCCAGAGCATCGTTTGACTTTCTCCATTGACTCATACTTCCACCTCCTTTTTAAATTTTTCTCGCCCTAAAATAAAAGGCGCCCTTTAACCAAGGACGCCTTTGTCCTCAATTCAATAATTGTAGATATAAAATAATCTAAATATTCATTCTCTGTCAAGGAAATTTTTGAAGTGTGGAATAAGAAAAAGATTGCATCCGAATTCATTCCTAACTCATTTATAATTTCTTTACTTTCCTATACAGAAACGGGAAAAAATTGTGGTGAGAACTTCTTCTGTTATTTCTCTACCTAAAACACGAGAAACTTCAGAAAGGGCGTCTTTAAGTTCTTGAGTAATGACTTCTAAATATCTGCCTTCCTTAAAACTATCAATTGCCACCAAAACCTTTTCCTTTACTTTCCTTATTGCCTCAATATGTCTGAGGTTAGTAATTAAGGGAATTGAAAAATCTATCTCCTCATTCAAAAATAAACTGTAGATTCTATCTTTCAATTCGGTAATTCCCTGATTCTTCAGTGCTGAAATTCTGACTACATTCTGAATTCTAAATTTCTTCTCCACGACCTCTAAATCCATCTCTGATTTAAGGTCAATTTTATTCACACATATAATATGGTTTTTATCCTTAATCCTCTCCAGAAGAAATATATCATCGCCATTACCCCCTGAGTGGTATCCAGTACCAAAATTATAAGGTCAGCATTTTCCATTTCTCTTTTAGCCCGCTCTATACCCTCCTTTTCCACCAGATCTTCAGTCTCAATTATTCCTGCAGTGTCAGCAATCCTTAAGGGGATGCCATGTAAATCCACAATTTCCTCAACTACATCCCGGGTTGTTCCTGGAATTGGAGTGACAATGACTCTCTCTTTTCCTAAAAGAGCGTTCATTAGAGAGGACTTGCCCACATTAGGTTTGCCGCAGATTACACATTTAATTCCCTCCTGTATTAACCTTCCCTCCCGAGAATGCTCAAGCAACTTATCTAATTCTTTGATTGTGTTTTCTAATCTGGAAATAATCTCCTCTTTCTGACTCTCTTCAATTTCTTCTTCCGGGAAATCCAACAGTGCTTCAAATTCAGAAACTATATCCAGTAAATCTTTATGAATTGAATTCAGAATTTTAGACAGGCTCCCTTCTAACTGTCGAGTAGCAACTTTCAAAGCCTCCTCAGTTTTAGCATCTACGATATTTAAAACTGCTTC
>CBEUCN010000105.1:0-2875 GCA_965541635.1 uncultured bacterium | reverse complement strand
GATAAGTTTTCAATTTCAGAATATTTCTCAATAAATCAAAATAAGATTTAATACCTTTATCCATTTTGACTCCTCCTTAAAATTTCAATTATCCTATAGTATGGCTTATAAAATTTAGAAGTGAATCTTAAAACCAGAAGCCAGATTAACAAACTCAAAACAGTAAAAATATATCCGACATTCTCAGATTGAAAAATATTACTGCCCAGAAAATAACCTCCAATCATCAGGATCAGAGGGAGGATAAAAATTAAAAAAAGTGCATTATAGTAATAACTGGTCTCAATCTTCACTTTAACTTCATCTCCCTGGTTAGCATTCACAACGTTTTCAGCATCAACAACCAAATCCTTCTTCCTGCAGGCAGATTTCAAAGGGCAAGTTGAATCACATTCTCCTTCTGGTAAAATCTTTACCTCTACCCGGCTACCTCCTTGAGATAATACCATACCTTTTTCTATAATTTCAGACATAAACTCATTATATACCACACTATTTTCATAGTTTCCAATTCGCAATTTTACTTACCTTACAATACTGACACAACTTATTCTCCCTTAAACTGTTTAACTACTTCCTCTATCTCTTCCTTAGAAGGAAAACTTATTGCTTCCTGAGGGCAAATCTTTGCACAGGCAACACAATTTATTACACAATTATTGGGATTTTTTACCACAGGATGATTATTCTCATCATCCCATTCATAGACATTATTTTTACAGAACTCAAAGCACTGCCTGCATTCTATACATTTATTATAATCTATTCGGGGATACCAGGGTATTTTTTCTCGAGGCACTCCTTTGTACTCTTTCATCTTTTCACCTCCAATAGATATTAGAGATATACCTCAATGGATGAATGCATAATTAATGCATTCAGGCATTAACTAAAGAACTCAATGCTTCCTTTACTTTATTTATTGCTTCTTCTGTGGTCATATTCCTCAAATCCAAAGCAACTACCTGATCGTCAAAATTAGCTTGGGCTTCAGCAAAAGCATCCTTAAACATCTTTTTTTGCATTTTGGGGTCGCAGGCACCAATCACATATTTCACACCGGGCTTGATATAATCTTTGATGAACCTATCACCATCATCAACGCAGAGTTGGGGATGGACAATGGCATATTCCACATCCATCTCCCCCCTGACGGTATTGATTAACTGCCATAAATCCAAACTGGAAAATCCCGGACATTGTCCTGTACAGATACACATGATAAACCTTGGCTTCTGCTCTGCCATCTCAACTCACCTCCTTTTAAGTGATTCTCTTTGATATCTTCTTCTGCCCTCCCTTTTCTTTCATATTAATATTCTTCGCTATATTGCAATATAGCGATATAAATGAGAAAAATTTTATAGCTGGGAGACACTCTCCCGAGAAATACTTTCAACTAATTTTAAATCCTTTCTGATTTGGCTGTCCTTATCTAAATTTTTCAAAATATTCAATATCTCTTTATTTAATTGATCTCTTTTTATACTATAAGTAACCCAGAGACCATCTTTTTTATCCTCAACAAGTTCGGCTCCTTTTAAAACCTTTAAATGCCCGGAGACAGTAGGTTGACTTAACTTTAATACATAGCGAATTTCGCATACACACATAGGTCTTAACTCAAGCATTTTCAAAATCCTTAACCTGCTTTTATCTCCCAGTGCCTTGAATAATTTTTCATATCGGGCAATCATCTTCAACTATTATATAATTATATTTGAATATAGCAATATAATTTCTAAAAGTCAAGTCTTTTCTATAGAGAAAAATCTGATTGTAGAAATTAAAGAATTGTGTTTAAACCTTGTATAAAATTGAAAAAGTAAGTTAACTATGTTTAAGGAGCAATGGCCATTTTATCCAGTTTACCATGGAGATTACAATAGGCAATTACTAATACCTCGTCTTTCCGATGTAGAGAAGGGATGTTAAATACTGCCTCCTGATATTCGGGATTTTGTTGATAAAAAAACCTCTGTTTTACTCGCCATCTTCCATTCACATATACATAAATGAACTTGATGTAATGCTGGCGAGGGTTAACTACATGATGATAAACCTTCACATATACTTTAGTCCCTATTATCTTAATCTCTATATCCTGAGGAGAAGTAGCAAAGGTAAGCGGAATATTTCCAAGCCACAAAATAAGAATCAACAAACAAAATACATTGCGCCAAGAAACCATTAGTAAAAAGGATTATCTCCTCGGATGAACAACAATTTATACCCCATGGTCCCTTTACGGAATATAAAACTGGAGGAACCTTTTCCCTTAACAATATTACCTTCCCGGGTCCTGTATTTCTTAAACCAGTGAAGAGCGACAAACAACAGGTCTCTATCTTCAAGTATATCATCCACATAAAATTTCAACTGCAGTTCTTTTTTATTAACAAATTCATTCTGCAATCTATCCTGGAAGCGATCTAAATTTTCAAAATCCTGATCCAAGTGAGAAAGAATTCCCCGGTAATTACCAGAAGAGTAATCAGAAGCCATCCTTTCTAGAAGTTGAGTTACTTCTTTTTGTAAATAGCTGAGGTGAGGCGGCCCGGCCATACCCACAAGGAATCCCCAGATAAGAAATATCAATTCTCCTTTAACTCTTCGTTTTATCCTCATACGTAAGGAATTATAGTGAATACTTTCTGTATATGTCAATACAAATATCTAAAGAGTTTAAAACCTCACCTATGTGGAACAACTGCCTCTAATATTAAAGCAACCAGAGATACAACCACATCTTTAGAAAATGCATATTCGGGCCGTTTTGCCTTTACAGAAATTTTTTCATTTTGTAAATTCAACAAACGGGCAATATTTTTTTTAATTCTTTCTTTGTAAGGTTTAAGAGAGGGAGTATCTATAA
>CBEUCN010000104.1:0-2912 GCA_965541635.1 uncultured bacterium | reverse complement strand
GGCAGTGTCTCTTAATTTATTGAGGAAGAGGTAAGGGAGTGGAGTTAAGAAACTCTTTCAAACTGTTCAGGAGTAAAGGATAAATGGAAATTACCTTAATTCTCTCGGGGATTTGTAATGTATCCAGTGCAGCAATAAATCTGGGAGGAATGTGGTCTTCTCCTTCAGTAAAGAATCTCCGCATTCCCTCTACAAACTTACCATGCACAACACCTGCATATATATGCCACCAGTTAAAGCCCAAAACATTAACAAGATGGTACGTAGCCACTTTTACAGTCATACCAGTGGAGGTTTCATCGTCAAGGATAATAAAAAATGCATCTTGGGGGATATCCAGTTCTTTTCCTCCTTCTCCCAAAATGTTATTCTTTATAACCACCCTCTGGGAAGAAATCCGAATCTTGTTTAAGTACCCAGCAACCACACGCATATTTATACCTTTCTGAGACAGATATTCCTTCATATCCTGAACTGCCTCCTTAACATAATCGTAACTCCCATCATCAGGAGCGAGCAGACAGAGTGTTTTATTCCTGAGTTCCTCTGGAGAATAATCTCCGAGAATGTGGTCAAAAACTCCTCTTGCGAGGTATTTGAATCCATTGAGGTTATATACTTCTTCATTCTTTAATTGCACCTCGCCACTTTTTTCTCCAAAATGGACATTTATCGCTATGTTATAATCACTGAGGGCATTCAAAACTTTAAGCAAGGCATAGCCTGTTACGCCTTCACCGGGCTTGAAAATTTTATCCTGTCTGGCATATCCCTGATAGGTATTAACAACAGTAATGCTTCTGGCTCCCATCTTTTTCAGGAGGTAAAGGGTGGAGATTAAATTCAGAATGTCATCTGCTGTGGATGTAGAATGTATAACCAGAACATCTTTACCTTTCACTTTGCCCGGAATTTCCATCTCCCAGTGAGTGCTGTTTTCAATACTGGTATTTACTCTTACAACCTCAGCATTGAATTCTTCTCCCAGTTTCCGGGCATATTCCTGAAATCTGGAATCAAGATAAATGATGCGTTCAAATGCGGTAACCACAGGGATACTCCTTCTGGTATAAAAAGAAAAACTCACTTCCTCTGGAAGCCGAATACTGTCTGCGAAGTGAGCAAGAGCAGAAAGGATGCTTTCCTCACTAAGATTTGCAGGAGACCAGTTCTGAAATTCTACCTCTATACTTTTCGGTTCATATTCAGCAATTGTAGAGGCCAGAAATAAAAGGCGTAAAAAGTCCTCTCTGTTATGAGGGTGAAAATAAAGTTTTATATCCTGGTTTTTAATCTCAGCAGGATTCTGAATTCTTATGTAGATTTCACCATCGGGGAAATGTTTACAAGTATAGGAAATATGTTCTCCACGAGAGGTATAAACGACAACAGCCTCACTGGCAGAAATAGGAGATTTTACTCTCCGCACAGAAGAGTTCAAAAACTCCAGAGGGAACGGCCAAAAAATAATAATATATATAATAAGGAATAAACAGCATTTTCTCACTCACATTCACCCCCTGCGTTTCCCTAAAGAGTACTTCACTTCTCATAATATGTCAAATAAATTTTAAATTAATAGTAACTTCCTCCTGCCTCATTATAACTATGAGTAAAAATTTCAAGCATTTTCTGTCTGATGTTTCCCTCCACACTTAATCCTGAAATCCACTCCTGCACCTGCTGATGAAGAGGATTAATATCACGGATAAAACCTGAAAAGCCATACTCTACCCCTGTAATTTCTTCACCTGCGTTATCAAAGGAATCATTTTCTATCAACCCTATGGAAATTCTGGCATCTTCATAATCTACTACCCAGATTTTAATCTCCTCCTCTCGAAATTCTACTATGACATTATGCTCTAATCTTTCACTATACCCTATGGACTCTAATTTTGCTACTACTTCGCCCAATTGTTGAGCCAGTTGAGTATAATTGGAAGGAGATGAAAGCCATTTTGTATCCTGCCTCAGGATTTCCAGTTTAGTCCCTTTTATTCCCTCAGATACAACATACCCCAGGGGAATTTCTCTACTTGGAGGGGCTATACCTAACTCACTTGCCTTAAGGAATCTTTCAGCTTCAACCGGTTCTTCTATCCACTTTAAAAATACGCTTATCTCCCCCTTATCTGTTTCCACTATAAATTCATAAGTCCTCACTCTTCCTCCCATCTCTGCTGCTGTCCCAAGATGGGGAATGGGTTCTGAGATATTTAATATCCTACTTGCTCCAGTGATTCCCAGAACAAATTCTTTCATTTCCTGATTAATAATATCGGCCTCTTCCCTGCTTAGAATTCTCTCCTCGCCGTCAAATTTTAATTCCTGGCCATAGGAAATGAAAACCTGATTTTTACCTTTTCCCTCCTCTACGCCTCTTACTCTTCTACAAATACAAATTCTATCCTGGGAAAGAGAAGAAAAAGCAGAGAGAGGAGATATAAAAAAGTAGATACAAATAACTAAACCCACCCCTAATAAATATCGAATCCCCTCCATAATATTTATAAGTATTCCCAAGAAGAAAGCCCCTCAGGGAGCCATCCCTCGCTCCTTAAGGATTCTCTGCCATGTCTCCCTCTGGTATCTACCGAATAATCTATAAATCTCCATTCTCAATTCTCTTTCTTCTTCAACAGTTAATTCACAATTCCCATACAAATCCAATACCAGTTCCAGAAGTTGGAGTTTATATCCCAGAACCTGCTGCATCTGTTCTCTGTGTTTTTCTATATACTCAAGCATTTTTTCTTTACTGCCTCCTCTGATACTATCGTAATCTATAAGAAAAGGGCCTTCTCCTTTATCAGGGCTATAACCGCGAGGAAATAACCAGTGCTCACCCAGGGCATCAAAAGCATCACAGCCATCGTTGAAATTAAAACCAAATTTTTGCTCCAACAGAC
>CBEUCN010000103.1:0-2914 GCA_965541635.1 uncultured bacterium | reverse complement strand
CCTTCCAGTTTTCAGGAGATTCATCCCGATATATTGTTAAGGTCTATCAGGATAAAAATAACGATGGAAATTATGAGGAGTCAGAACTGGTAGCATCAAGAAATAATTATCCTCAGAATACATTCTGGTTTATGCCCTCTGAAGAAGGAAGATATAAAATCACTGTTCGGGCATGGGGTGAAGATAGAAGTTTAAGTGAGCCAGCAAGTTTAGAATTCGTATATCGAAAACAGCAGCAGACCATAGTTGCTCAAAAAGGTCAAACTCTCACAATAACTGCCACAGCTACTCCGAGAAGGCCAACATCCTCAACTCCATCCCGCCAGCCAGGAAGAACTGCTACCTTAAGAACTTCTTCTCATTCTGCAACAGGAACTACTGTAAGAAGAACAACATCTTCATACACAACAACGCATCATACTTTCCCTGTAGGCAGAAGATTTAAAACCACGGGAACAATTAAAACCAGAACTTACAGAAGGACCACAGCAAGACATACCTCATCATTAATTCCTGTAAGTTTTAATGTAGGCAATTTGCTCCCGGTTGTAAATACTACACCTTTCTCTTCTCTACTACCTGATTTAAACTTCTTCAATACACGAAAACCAACTCTAACTGAACTGTCTCTACCTGGATATAGTTTCCCTGTGTATGTGGATACAGTAAGTTACTGGACTGGGATTGGAAATAAATTCACACACATAGCGGGTAATCCCAGAATTGCAGATATAGCAATACCCAGAATCACTTATAGTTTTTATAAAACTACCGGATTTTTACCCTATCAGGTGCGGACTGATAGAAGATGGTCTTCTCCTTTATATACCTCAGAATTTAGTGATACAATAACAGGATGGACAAACACAATTGTAAGGGATTTTTCCAGAAATTACAGCATTTACACACCATGGGAAGATACCCTTCTGAATTCAATCAACTGGGCAAATACAAATAGATTATATGATTTAAGATTGGGTTTGTTATTATAAATAATGAGAAAAATTGAGAGGAGGAGGTAAAAAAATTGAAGAGAAAACTTGCTATAGTAGTAATAGCAATTTGTACAATTCTTTTTATCCTAAACATCTTTGCTTATGCTGATGAAGTTGAGGATTTAATTAATCAATTATTGTACGGACAAACCTCATATGAAAGAGAAACTGCAGCAAGAAGATTGGGAGAATTAAAGGATTTGAGGGCTGTTGAACCTCTAATCCACTCTTTAAAAAACGACATCATCCCAGTTCGTGAAGCAGCTGCCTGGGCTTTAGGAGAAATTAACTCTCTCCGTGCTATTGAACCTTTGATTGAAGTCTTCAGGATAAAAGCACCTTTCCCTATTAGTCTCTCACCTATCGCGGTACATTATCTAATAGTCCAACCACGTTTATATTTACTCCAGACAGCACAGGAAGCGTTGGTAAAAATAGGGAAACCTGCTGTAGAGTCTTTAATTGCGGCTTTAAAGGATAAAAATTTATTCGTTCGAGGTTATGCAGCTGCTACCCTTTTAGATATAGGTGAATCTGTCATTGGACCACTTCAGAAATTCATTTATACCGAAACAGAAAATAAGGAGGCTGTGGAATTAGCAAAAGATGTATTGAGAAGACTGGAAGGAAGAAAAATCCTGGAAGAGTTAAGAAGCGAAGATAAAAAAATGGTACTTGATGCTATAGAAAAAACAAAAACATATGGGCTTATAACTGCTTTAGAAGACTTGTTAACCCTGTTAGGAAATATAGATGAAGAAATAAGAAATAACGCAAGAAATGCCTTGATTAGCTTAAAGGAATATATTAAATCAAATAAATATGCCAGAAAAATATATTATGAAGTATATGACAAATCTTTTCTATCCCTGATCGACAACGCTCTCATCCTCAGTACCACTGATACTTCAAAGTCAGAAAAATTAGAGGCAATAGAAAAATTAGAAGATTTAAAAGATGTAAGGGCAGTGGATATTCTGGCAAGGACATTGGCTAATGAGGATATGGATATAAAATTAGCTGCTTTAGGATGCTTGATAAGAATGGGGAATGAAATCGTAGAGCCATTGCAAAAATATTTGGAAGACCCTGAAATATCCGAGGATGTCCGTTACATAATTTCCCAAGTAAGTTACGAAGATAATCAGACTGAATACGCCCTTATTCCACCACAGGAGGAAAATGCTCCGGGTTATGATGTGAATACAAATAATACATTTTGTGTAGATTTGAATTTAGATAATCTACTTTAAAAGAGCAAAGTTTAAGGGAGGTGTAAAAAATGGAAATTTGTAAGAAGGTTATAGGAATATTCCTTATATTATTGCTTCTATCTCCTATAGCCTACTCCAAGAAAGTGAGGGAATCTGAAAAGAAGGGTAGGATGCCTGTAGCTTCGGAGTCATCTGGAGATGCTAAGGAGATGGTAGAGCAGAAAAATGCTCTTCAGGAGGCAGAGGAGAAACAATCTGAATCTGAAGAAGACGATGAGAAAAAAGAAGATTCTGAAAAAGGACAAAACAAAGATGAGGACAAGGAAGAAAAAACTCGAAAGGACGAGGAAGCCATTTTAGAAATCCAAGGATTTGAGGAAGACCAACAACAGATCCAGGTCTGGCTTGAAGATTTACTGGGCAGGACTTTAGATTTAAATAACCCTAAGGATAAAGCTATCTACGATTTCTGGTGCGGGCTTCTGGAGCAGGGATATACATTAGATCAAGTCCATTCTTTAATTGATACCGTTGCCCTGGCCAAAAAAACAATTGATTTCTGGTATAACGGTTATTTCTACGAGATGGGCAAGGTCGATCTAAACAATGTTGAGGATCACGAGGCACTCTTCAACTGGGCAAGCCTCATTCTTCAGGGATTCAGCCCTCAGGATGTAAGGCTATTAATTATCCTTACCAGAACTT
>CBEUCN010000102.1:0-3006 GCA_965541635.1 uncultured bacterium | reverse complement strand
TAAAAAAGAATATCTTCTATTCACAACTGATACCATATTGGAGGATGTTCATTTTAAAATTAGTCACATATCTCCTTACTATATTGGATATAAGGCACTGGCGGTAAATATATCTGATATTGCAGCCATGGGAGGAATTCCTTTATATGCGGTTATTAATCTGGGATTGCCAGAGTTTAATCTTAAACTGGTTGATGCTGTCTATCGGGGCGTTGATAAAATTGCTTGCGATTTTGATGTCAGGATTGTGGGTGGGGATACTGTAAAATCCGGGAAGTTGTTTCTGGCAGTTTGTATGATAGGTAAAGTGGAGAAGAAATTTCTGGTGAAAAGAGAGAAAGCCCAATCAGGAGATTTAATAGCAGTTACTGGACAGATAGGGAATGCCTATGTCAGTGGCAAACATTATAAATTCACTCCCAGGTTGAAAGAGGCAAGATGGATTGTCAAAAATTTAAAGCCCAGTTCTATGATAGACATTTCTGATGGGCTGGTAATTGATTTGTTCAGAATCTGCCAGGCGAGTAAAAAGGGAGCAGTAATAATCAAGGACGAAATTCCCGTCAGTTCTGGAGTTAAAAATTTTTATTCTGCCATCACAGAAGGCGAGGATTTTGAGTTGTTATTTACCATTCCCAGTAAAAATAAGTTCCAGGATAAAATTCCAGAGACAAAAACTAAAATTACCATTATAGGAGAAATTACTTGCCGGCCTGGAATTTATTTAAAAACTGCACAGAAATTGAAAAAAATAAAACCTCAGGGCTATGACCACTTTGAAAGAAATAATTTCGGAATCTGAGAATCAGACTTTGGAAATCGGAAGGCAGTTTGCTTCTGTTCTTAATCCTGGAGATGTGGTGGCACTGATTGGTGATTTGGGGACAGGCAAAACTATTTTTGTAAAAGGAATAGTTGCAGGGCTGGGATTTAACCCCGAAAATGTCTTCAGTGCCTCATTTGTTTTGGTTCAGGAATATAAAGCAGAAATTCCGGTTTACCATATAGATCTTTATCGTCTGGATTATCAGGAGGTGCTGGAACTGGATTGGGACAGTTACCTTGATGATGAACATATAGTTTTAATAGAATGGGCAGAAAAAGTAAAGGAGTTGCTGGAGTTTGATTTTAAAATTCACATAGAGTTTAAAAACAAAAATAGAAAGATTACAATTTGGGGAGCAAGAGATGTATCTATTGGGCATTGATACTTCATCTTCCTGGCTGAACATTGCAATAAGTGAAGATGAAAATGTTTTGAATACTTACAGTGAATTTATTCCCCAAAAACATATAGAGGTTTTGCATCCAGCAATTTTAAACCTTTTAAATGAAACTCAACTTACCATAAATGATATAGATTTGTTTATAGCAGTAATTGGCCCTGGTTCCTTTACGGGTATAAGAATTGCCGTAACCTGTGTGAAAGGATTGGTTTATGCTTTAAATAAAAAATGTGTTTCAGTAATCAGTTTGGATTTGCTTGCCTATAATGCTGTTAATAAAGATTTCAGATTCATAAGACCAGTAATTGATGCCAGAAGAAATTGTGTTTACACTGCCCTTTATGAAAAACAGAAAGATAAGATATTGAGAAGAAGTGAATATCAGATTTTAAGAATAGATGACATAATAAAGGAGTTAAATCCCGATACAGTTTTGATAGGGGATGGAATTGGAGTTTATAGAGAAATTATAGATAATTATCGCCGGGAAAAAGAAATTCATTGGGTAGAGGAGGAAAGTCAGTGGAAAATTCAGCCTGAGAATATAATCAAACTGGGATATGAGAAGTTTAAAACTCAGGGAGAAGAGAATATATTTGATTTAAAGCCATTTTATATATATCCTAAAGAGTGTACCATAAAAAGAAATTCCAAATCTCGAAATTAGAATGATGGTGGATGTAAAGATTAAAAGAGACCTTAAGCCCCGTTACTGGCTGGAGATAGATTTATCTGCCATAACTGAAAATGTATCTCAAATAAAATCTGTTATAAAATCTGATACCAGAATTATTGCAGTTATAAAAAGTAATGCCTATGGCCATGGACTTTTAGAGGTGGCATCAGCCCTAGATGAAGATGTTGATTTTTTTGCAGTAGCAGAAATTTCAGAAGCAGTAAAATTACGGGAGGCAGAGTTTCAAAAGCCAATTCTATTTCTCTCCAATCCCTTGTTTGAGGAGGAGATAGAAGCAATTTTTGATTATGATATTATCCCGGCAGTAAACAGTATGAAATTCTTAAAACTCTACCAGCAATATGCTCATTCTCAAGATAGATGTTTAGATATCCATCTTAAAATTGATACCGGGATGTCAAGAATGGGTATTTCCTGGCAGGAGATAGATTCAGTGGTGTCATTTCTGTCAGATAGTAAAAATATAAATCTTAAAGCGGTATTTACCCATTTTGCTCATACTCAGGATTTGGAGTTTACTCGAATGCAGATGGAAAGATTTCAGAAGGCAATTTCTAAATTGAAAAATGCAGGTTTTAAGTTTTTTATTCATGCCGCTAATAGTTCTGCAGTTTTGAGGTATTCCACTTCCTGGTTTGATTGCATAAGGCCAGGACTTATCATTTATGGCATCTATCCTGAGCATGAGGTTAAAAACAGAATAAAACTTAAGCAGGCAATGAGTTTTAAAACCAGATTGGTGGAGGTGAAAGAAGTAAAGAAGGGCAGTTTTATAGGATACAACTGTACTTATAAGGCAACTTCGGATATGAAAATTGGAATAATTCCTGTGGGTTACAATCAGGGGCTTATGTGGGTTCTATCCAATAAGGGATTTGTGTTATTGCGAGGCAGGCGAATTCCAATTCTGGGAAGGGTTTCTATGGATCAGACAATTCTGGATTTAAGAGATATTGCAAATCCTGAAATTGGGGAGGAAGTAGTAATTACAGGTTGTCAGGGTGAGGAAGAGATTAGAATAGAAGAGATAGCAGAATGGGCAGGGACAATTCCCTATGAAATTGCCTGCAGTTTTGGAAAAAT
>CBEUCN010000101.1:0-3101 GCA_965541635.1 uncultured bacterium | reverse complement strand
ATGTCCTGTAAGTGCTGCCCGCACACAAATCTCTGCAGTCTCCAAGTCTCTTACTTCACCGACGAGAATAACATCGGGGTCTTGTCTTAAAAATGACCTTAGAGCGTTAGCAAAAGTCAAACCAATCTGAGGTTTTACCTGAACCTGATTTATACCCTCAAGTCGATACTCTACAGGATCCTCGATGGTAATGATATTCTTATCAGGACTATTTATCTCCTGAAGAGTAGCATATAAAGTGGTGGTTTTACCACTTCCGGTAGGACCGGTAAGGAAGATCAATCCATAGGGTTTTGTTATCACCTCTCTAAAAACCTCTAACTGCGAAGGCTCAAATCCCAACTGAGTTAAGTCTAACGGTAGCTGAGAACGATCGAGAATTCTTATAACAACTTTTTCTCCATAAATTGTGGGTATAGTAGAAACTCTAAAATCAATCATCCTGTTTTCAAATTTCATTATAAAACTACCATCCTGGGGAAGTCTCTTTTCTGCTATGTCCAGTTTGGACAGTATTTTTATTCTGGAAACAATCGCTAACTTAAGGTGAGGAGCTGGCGGAGGCTTTTCGTGAAGTACCCCATCTATTCTATATCTCAATCGCAATCTGTTTTCCATAGGTTCAATATGAATATCACTTGCTCCTTCTTCTATTGCCTGTCTGATTATCAAATCCACAAGTTTTACAACTGGTGCCTCTTCTGCCTGAGCAATTAATCTATCCAAACTTACAACTTCTTCTTCTATTTCCTCTACTCCCGCAGTGGAGGTTGTAATATCTTTTACTTCATACGATTTCTGGATCGCCTCCCGGAAAACATCCCGTGGTCCGTAAAATTCATCAATTGCCTGCAAAAGCTCTCCCTTGGTGGTAATAACAGGATTAATCTCACAGCCGGTTATTTTCCTGAGATTATCTATAATTACAAAATCAAGGGGATCCACAACTGCAACCGTAAGAGAATTAAATGTTCGGGAAATGGGTAATACAAAATATTTTCTAGCAATTTCTTCTGGAATTAACTGTTCTAAATTCTGATCCTCGGCTGGCTTCAACCCTCCACTGGAAATACTTACATAGGGAATACCCAGCTGTTTCCCTAAAGCAGCAGCAATCTCTTTCTCAGTAACCAGACCCATGGCAATTAATACATCACCGAGTTTACCTCCGTTCTTCTGCTGATACTCAATGGCTCTTTCCAAATCCTCCTCGGTAATCAACCCTTCTTTAATTAAAATTTCACCCACCTTTTCTCTGACAGCCATCTACTTTACCTCCTGAAGTGCTTTATCTATTGCACTCTCTTTACTCTCTTTCTCCTGATATTGTTCCCTGGCAACAGGTAATGTAGTTCTAGCAAGATTGTAGGTATAGTCCTTTACAATATGAGGAGTGATAAATATAATCAGTTCCTTATTTTCTGATTCTTTCTGAGTATGCTTGAATGCATTTCCTACCAAAGGAATATCCCCCAGCAAGGGAACTTTCTTTATGGTTTCGGAATCATTACTACTTATAAGCCCTCCGATTACTAATGTATCTCCATCTTTTACTCTGATAGTAGTTTTGGCGGAGCGGGTATAGGGGTCTACATATAAGGTCTCTCCTGTAAAATACTTGGAAGGTCGAGGTTCTGTCACTTTAGGCTCCACTGTAATGGTGACATATCCGTCTTTATTTATAACCGGAGTAACTGCAAGTGAAACTCCAGTTTCAATCCTTTCAGGGGCACTTATTGTCTCTCCCACTGTACCCACAGTGGTAGTAGTAAGTGTCTCAGCTACAGCAGTCTGAGCTGTGATTTTTATCTCTGCTGTCTGATTATTTAAAGTCAATATCCTTGGCCTTGCCAATAATTTGGTTCTGGTATCTGTTCTCAACATCTGAAGAACGGCTGTTAACTCCTGAGTGGAAATTGTCCCAAAACTGGCGGAACTTGCTCTATCGGTTCCTTCAGGCAAATGCCCAAATGGAAAAGCCGTGGTTTGCACTGCTCCAGTAAACTTGGCAAATGTGCCACTGAAATCTATACCCAGTTTATCCAGTAAATCTGTAGCCACCTCTAATACCTCAGCCTCAATCATCACCTGAGGGGTGGGAGCATCCAGTTTAGCAATGGTCTCTTCTATTGTGGGAAATTGTGAGGGGATATCCGTAATTATTAAACTGTTTGTTCTCTTATCTGCTGACACTTTCCCATATTCTGATAAAATACCATGTCTGTAGATTTTGGTAGTTTTGATCCCTTCAGGAGTTTTCTCCTCCACTGTTTTTTCCTCTCCCATTTTTTCTATCAATTCTTTTACATCTTCAGCATCAGCATAATTAAGTTGATAAACCCTAGTAATGGTTTCTACCTCAGGAGTTTTTACTTCTTTCACATAGAATATATTTGTACCTGGTTCCTGTTCATAGGTAAGATGATTAGCCTTTAAAATTGTATTCAAAGCATCTCCTACCGGCACATTATCCATATAAAGAGTAACTGTCCTATCCTCTATTTCCTCACTGGCAACAAAGTTTAAACCCGACTGCATGGAAAAAGCTTTTAAAACATCCTTTAAACTGGCATCTTTAAAATCCAAAGAAATTCTTTTCTCTCCTGATGGCGATGACTTATTCTGAAAGGAGACAGTTTGAGGTTGGGGAGGAGGATTTTCCTTCCCAGAGGTAATGTTATTAAATATTCCCAGACATAAGAAAATCAAAATCGGTATCTTAATTTTTTTATCCATAATCCTCACCTCCTATTTGGGCCTTAACATATAAATCTCTCCATGGAAATCAAGGAACACGCCTTTTTTATTTATATCAATAACCTTTGCTCCTGCTACTGAATCTCCTATTTTACATACTTTGCCATTTATGATTGCCAATGGAAGATCAGTATTCCATATCAGTCCTGTAACTTTTATATTACTCAACTGTTTTTGAAATTTCCCTCTTCCCAAATCAGCTTTAGGAAGATAATCCCGGAAGGGATCACGGTACTGTCCTCCTGTATATTCAACACGAGTCTCTCCTCTATAAATGGATACCAGCATGATAGCCGTAGATAAAATAACTATCTTTTTCATATCGAAGGTATTAAAGTCGAAAC
>CBEUCN010000100.1:0-3133 GCA_965541635.1 uncultured bacterium | reverse complement strand
GATTAAGTTATACCGAAATCTGGATTTCTGAGGCTCAGGAAAGGATGATTCTGGCTGTCCCTCCTCATAATTTCCAGCGGTTACAGGAGGTATTTAGAGAAGAAGATGTGGAGTTGACAATCATCGGAGAATTTACAGATGATAGGCGACTCCGGCTATATTATGAGGGGAACCTCGTATGCGATTTAGACATGCAATTTCTCCATCACGGGCTTCCCAGAATAGTGAGAAAAGCCGTGTGGAAGAAAACTGTTCACCCCCAGCCGGAAATTGAGGAGAAGAGGGATTATACCAGAGATTTGCTACTGCTCCTGTCCACATACAATATCGCCAGTAAGGAATGGGTAATACGGCAGTATGACCATGAGGTTCAGGGTGGGAGTGTGATAAAGCCTCTGGTAGGTATTGAGAATGATGGGCCAGGAGATGCCAGTGTCGTGCGGCCAGTGTTAAGTTCTAAAAAAGGGATAGCAGTTGGTAATGGTATCAATCCCCTGTATGGAATTATAGACCCTTACTGGATGGCTGGTGCCTGTATTGATGAGGCAATAAGGCAACTTGTGGCTGTTGGCTGTAATCCAGAGAGGATTGCTCTTCTGGATAACTTTTGCTGGGCAGATACTGATAGAGAGGAAATTCTGGGAGAACTCGTGAGGTGTGCAATCGGGTGTTATGATTTCGCTAAAGCATATGGAACTCCTTTTATATCCGGGAAGGATAGTCTGAATAACGAATTCCATTATCAGGATAGGAGAATCGCAATACCACCTACACTTTTGATTTCTTCCATTGGAGTGATAGACGATGTGGAAAAATGTGTGACCATGGATTTTAAACGGGATGGGAATTTAATTTACATCATTGGAGAAACCCGGAATGAGCTGGGAGGGTCCCAGTATTATTACTGGCTTTATAAAAAACTGGGAGATAATTTGCCCAAAATCAGGCCGGATATGGGGAAAAGAGTTTTCCAGGCAATTTACGAAGGGATTCAGAAGGGGTACATAATTTCCTGTCATGATTTATCAGAAGGAGGATTAGCAGTGGCTCTGGCTGAGATGTGTTTTGCCGGTGGACTGGGAGCAAGTGTATTTTTAAATGAAGTGCCATGTGAAAACAGTCTTAAAGATTATGAAATTTTATTCTCAGAGTCAAACTCCAGATTTTTAATCGAGGTAAATAAAAATAAAAAGGATGAAATAGAAAAAATATTTAATGAATATAAAGTTCCTTATGGACTTATAGGATGTACCGATACAGCTTCCCAACTTGTAATTTATGGTAGTGGTGGTAATCAGATAATAACTGCAGATATTTATAAATTGAAACAGGCTTGGCAGAGTTCTCTGAATTGGTAACATGGTAAAAGTTTGCGTATTGAGGACAGCAGGAACAAATTGTGATGTTGAGACTGCATTTGCATTTCAGGATGCTGGTGGGGATGCTGAACTTGTTCATATAAATGAAATTTTATCCAGAGAGAAAAGTTTAAAACAGTATCAGATTCTGGCAATACCCGGAGGATTCACCTATGGAGATGATATAGCTGCTGGCAAACTGCTGGCCAATGAGATTAGATATTTATTATGGGAGGAAATTCAGGAATTTGTGCACACAGGTAATCTGGTGATAGGAATCTGTAATGGATTTCAGGTTCTGGTAAAGGCTGGCATTTTGCCGGAATGTGATGGGAATCAGATAGCCACACTTGCTTGGAATGACAGCGGTAAATTTGAAGATCGCTGGGTATATTTGAAGACCGCTACTGGGAATAATTCTCCCTGGTTGAGTGACCTTCCGGAAATCATATATCTTCCTGTTGCTCACGGAGAGGGGAAATTTGTCACTGATGAGAAGGTACTAGACCAGTTAAATGTAAGAAATCAGATAGCGTTTCAATATGTGGATAAAGAAGGTAATTTAGCAGGATATCCATTTAACCCCAATGGCTCTTTAAGAAATATTGCAGGTATTACTGATCCCTCAGGACACATTTTAGGACTTATGCCCCATCCTGAAAGATTCATCCATAAAACTCAACATCCTCGCTGGACACGAGAAAAAGTGAATGTTCCTCATGGTAAACTGATATTTAAAAACGCCATCTCCTATTTTGAGTAAATCAAGGAGTGTATTATTACACATGGGTAACAAAAATGTGAGCCAAAGGATGTTTTTCAGGGACGCCAAATTTCCCCAGCGAGGAAATGTGGCTCGACTTTATTGCTCGCTCTCCCCCCGATATTTATCGGGGGGAACCGTGCCCGCTCGCAATAAAAACGCCCTTCAAAACATCTTTTGGCTCTTTTTATTAGGGAGAAGTGTTCCCTATGTTTTCAATAATAGGAAGTAAATCAAGGAGGTGCTGACATGGCTTTCTTGATTTCTCTCTTAATAATATTTTTTCCCAATTATGGCTGGGCAAATTTCATAAGACAGGAAGGATTAATTCAGAGAAGTTTTGATTTTGTTGCTGTCAGTCCCTTTGATGATAATTTAATTTACGCCAGTGGTGGAGATTGTTTATTTAAGAAAAATGGCAAGGGCTGGCAGATTGTCTATAAACTACCTAATGGCAGGATAAATTTTATTTATCCTTCTCGCTATCAGGCGGGACGGATATACATTGCTAGCGATAAAGGGTTGATGGTTACCACAGATGCCGAGCATTTTGATTATATATTTCAGAGAAGAGGTAGAGAGACCAGATGTGTTACAGTAACTGAATTTAAGGACAAACTGTATTTAGGCACAACAGATGGGCTTTACTCTGCGCTTTCTGGGATATACAATTTTAAAAAAGTAACTGGCTTGCCTGAAGATTTTGAAGTCTGGTGGCTTACCCGAAATAAAGATTTTCTTTACATTGCAGGCAGTCTTGGTGTTTATGTGACAACTGACGGTATAAATTTTTCCTGTTTATATCTTATTCCTCAACTCCAGGAAGAAAAGGAGGAATTGCAGTCACAAGAAGAGGAGTCTGTACGGTTTAAGCCAACAGTAATTGCAGTTGATTATGCAAGACCGGGGCGGGTTTTTCTGGGAACAACTAATGGAATTTTTGTTTCTATTGGGGGGGAAAGTTTTAAAAGAAAATATGTTTCTGGACTTCCCCAGACCAGAATCAACCATA
>CBEUCN010000099.1:0-3183 GCA_965541635.1 uncultured bacterium | reverse complement strand
CGACACTTTTGTAACATTTTGTTGTAACTACAGAGGTGGTTTTATTCTTGACAGGGAAATAATTTGGATTAACATATTCAGTTATAAATTTTAATTCAGGAAGGGAGGCGATAATTATGAAGATAACTCAGTTGTTGAGGCCAGATTTAATAAAAATGGAGATAACTTCCAAGGATAAGACCTCAGCAATAAGAGAACTGGCAGAATTGATGCGAAACAAAAAAGAGGTAAAAGACTTGGATAAATTTATCCATGATGTCTATGAACGGGAACAATTGGGTTCAACTGCGGTCGGTGATGGAATTGCTCTCCCCCATGCCCGTAGTGAAGGAATAAGTGAACTGATAATTGCCTTTGGTCGTTCTTCTTCTGGTCTTGACTTTGATGCTTTAGATGCAAAGCCAGTTAATCTAATTTTTTTAATCGGTACTCCCAAGGACGATGTCGGAACCTATCTTAAAACTTTAGCCCATTTAAGCAGATTGTTAAAAAAAGAAACCATAAGAAATAAGTTGCTTTCCGCTGGCTCTCCTCAAGAAATAATTCAGACCTTTAAGGAAGTAGAAGGATAAAAATTTTTGAATGAGTAAGTTTTTTGTTCTCCACGGACATTTTTATCAACCTCCCAGAGAAGATCCCTGGTGGTGTGATGTCCCCCGTCAGGATTCAGCATATCCTTTTCACGACTGGAATGAAAGAATTTACTGGGAGTGTTATCTTCCTAATGCCACTGCCCGCGTTTACGATAATGACGGCAGAATAATAGATATAGTTAACAATTATTCTTATATAAATTTTAATTTCGGTCCCACTTTACTTTTATGGCTGAAAGCCCACCATCCTGAGTTTATACAATTTCTCAAAACGGCAGATGAGTTTAGCCAGCAAAAAAATAACGGTCATGGTAATGCCATTGCTCAGGCTTATAATCATATGATTTTGCCTTTAGCTAGTGACCGAGATAAAGATACTCAGGTTTACTGGGGCAAGAGATTCTTTGAGGCAATATTTAACCGCAAGCCAGAAGGGATGTGGTTGCCAGAGACTGCCTGCAATTACGCTACTTTAAAATACTTGGTAAAGTATGGTATCAAATATATAATACTTTCTCCTTACCAGGTAGAAAGTGTGCGGAGAATAGGAGAGAATAACTGGCATGATGTTTCGCAAGGTAACATTGATATTCAGCGTGCTTATCGCATCTTTATTGATGAGAAAAACGAAGAATTTATAGATTGCTTTTTCTATCACGGTCCTTTATCTCATGCCATCTCATTTCAGCAGATAATGCATAGTGCCCAGTCCTGTGCCCAGAGGATAATCGCTAGTTACGGTATTGGAGATAACCTCCTGGTATCCATTGCTACTGATGGGGAGACATTCGGGCATCATCATCCATTCAGTGAGATGTGTCTGGGCTATCTTATGAAGTATGAACTTCCCTCCCATGGTATTCTGTGTACGAATTTCGGTAATTACCTTGCGAAATTTCCTCCGGAATATGAGGTGAGAATAAAGCGGGGAGAAAATGACCTTGGGACCTCCTGGAGTTGTGCTCATGGAGTTAAAAGATGGTATGATGACTGCGGCTGCAGGATAGGTTTTTATCCTCACTGGGATCAAAAGTGGAGAAAGCCACTGAGGGATGCCCTTAACTGGCTGCGGGCAGAACTGGATATGATATTTGAGAAGTTCGGTTATCAGATTTTTAATGACCCCTGGCAGGCAAGAAATGAGTATATTCAGGTAATAGTTGATCCCAGCGAGGAGAATATAAAAAGATTTTATACCCGTTATGCGAAGGCAGATGATTCTCACCTGGTTAAGGGGCTGAAACTTCTGGAGATGGAACATATGGGGATGCTTTTCTATACCAGTTGTGGATGGTTTTTTGATGAGATTTCAGGGATAGAGACCGTGCAGAATTTAAAATACGCAGCAAGGGCAATTCAACTGGCAAAGGAAGTTTCGGGAGAGGATTTGGAAGAGCATTTCTTAAAAAAACTGGCTTTAGCCAGAAGTAACATTGCCAGATTTGGAAATGGACGGGGAGTATATGAACTTTTGGTAAAACCTAGTCTCCAAGACTGGGAGAATTATTTGAGCAGTTATTTAATCTACAATACATTTTTTGAGGTCAATCGCAGATTTTATAAATTTGATATTGAAAAAACTGAAGAACACAAGATAGCCAAAGGCAATCATCGGGTGGATATTGGCAGGATAGAGGTAAAAGATATTTATACTCAGGATGAGGCAGAAAGATTTTATCTTTTAAAACATGAGGATTATGAAAATCTGGAATGCTACCTATCTCAGTATGATGACAGCAGATTTAAAGAATTACAGTCTCTTTTTGAAGGGGAGGTATGGATAACTGATAACGATAAACTGGCTGAAATCATTCATCGCTTTTTTTCTCTGCAGCCATATACAATTAAGGACATTCACTCTGAGGAGCAAGAGAAAATAGTCAGGGAAATATTCTTTAAGAGGAAGCATGATATTTTTTCAGCACTCAATAATGTATGGGAGGCAAATCTTCCCTTAATAGAGGAGTATCGTGATTTGGGGTTGAGATTGCCTTATGAGATGCATCTTCTGGGTATAAGTATTTTGAATTTCAGAATAAAAGAGGCCCTTTTGAATTTTGCAGCCGATTATGATTTTAAATACCTGAATGAAGTGAAGGAATTTATTAACCAAGCCCGGGAGATGAAACTGGAACTCGACCTGTTTGAGGTTAAAGAGATTGCCCGGGAAATTGCTGAATGTCTGATTATGGAAATCAGGGAAAATAGACATGATAGAATAGATATTTTAATCAGATTTCATAGAGAAATGATGAATTTGGAAATTGATTATTACAGTTACATGGTTCAGAATATTATTGCTGAACTTATACAGAAAGAGGAAATCCTGGAACTGGATGAATTAGCACGGGTATTTAATTTTGAACCCCAACAATTTCGCGAGATCAGAAGAAATACATAAGAGAAGCGTGTAAGAATGTATTTATTCGCAGATTAGATATGAGGAACCAAAGGATGTTTTTCAGGGACGTGAAATTCCCCCAGCGAGGGAATTTCACTCGGCTTTATTGCTCGCTCTCCCCTCCCGATAGCCATCGGGAGGGGGAACCGTGCCCGCTCGCAATAAAAACGCCCTTCAAAACATCCTTTG
>CBEUCN010000098.1:0-3211 GCA_965541635.1 uncultured bacterium | reverse complement strand
AGTTGACAGAAGAGGAGATTAAATCTATAAGCCCGGTGACTCTTACAGCCCTTGCTTATTATTGCGCAGAGACACTTCTGGAGTCAGACATAGAAGTTTTAAGTAAAGTTATCAGATATGTATCGCCTTCTTCTCAGAGAGAGGCCCTTATGATCTTGGCGCATGCTTTTATTGAAGAGTATGATCCCGATTATCAGGAAGCAGTAGGTTCTGTAATTGCTGATCTTATCATAAACAACATTCCTTATTGTAAGAATTCTGAATTTTTGGAGGGAGCTTTTAAGCTCACCTATATCCTTTTAGATAAACCAGCTACCTTTAAATTCGGGAAAGAAGTGGCTCAGAAATTAATGCCTTTATTAGGCCTTTCTGAGAAAAAGCAGCTTCAGGATTTGCTTGATCAGCATGCCTAAAATTTGATTCTTATAAGGCTTTCTGATTCTCTAAAATTTTTATGGTAAAAGCATATCTCCATGGTCTTTTTATGGTAAATAATTTATTATTAAGATATAAAAGCTTCATAAAGCAAATTTTGTTGTAATTAAAACTTTTTTTATATTTATGGAAAGATTTGACTTTTAGTGAAAGATATGTTATAATTTTAATGTGAAGATGAAATTGAGATTAAAAAATGGAGGTGAGAAAGATGAAGCAGTTGGTTTCATTTCTGGTGGTGATTCTGATTTCTAGCGGTTTTTATGGGATCGCATTTGGAGATTATCTGGGTGAGGATCAGGAAGCATTGCTGAAGGACCAGATTCAGGGAATTCTCACTAGGCTCCATGAGGAACAGCTCAGTGAGGAGGAAGCACTTAATGAAATTGAAAAGCTGTTTCAGGAGCTGGTAGTTCCCCATATGGATATGGAAGAAGGGCAGGAGGCTGATTTGTCAGTGGCTGAGCCCAAAATAAGAGATGTATTTGCTATGGTTACCACTGCCCTTCAAGGAGGAGGAGATTTTAATTCTGCTCTTGATGCTGCAGTAAATGCCCTGGCTTCAATATTAACCAATCCTGCCTATGTGGCACCGTCAGTAAATCTTCCTCAGGCTACCACTCCCATGATCTGGATATACGATGATAATAATAACGCTATAGGAAATATTTCCATAAATAACGGAGTGCTTACTATTTACGATTTTACCACTGGAGAAATCACATCCATTAACGCTAATGTTTCCGATAAGCAGGACTTTTTCAATGCCATGGAAAAAAGTCCCTTCTGGAAGCAGGTGTTTGGAAATATGAGTTCTGAACAGAGAGAGGAAGTATTGAGTAAACTTTATGAAGCCCTTGTTACTGGGGAACTGGGTGTGGGAGATAAGATAACCATAGACGGAATCACATTTGAATTGGTCAGAGAAGGGCAAGGCTCCAGGTTGGATGCTTATAAGGATGGTCAGCATTATAAAATGAGGCACCTTTCTCCTGATCTTACTCGAGAATTAGAGAACTCTAAAGGAAAAAGTCTGGAGGAAGCCATGAAAGATAGTAAAGGATGGTCAAAGAAGATGAAGGGAGACCCTGCAGCCACGGGAAAAGTATATTACGATGAAAAGGAAGGTTGCTGGAAGATGGATGTGGAATACTGGAGCAATCTTGAGATTTCAAATAAAAAAGAGAAGATGACCATAAAGCTCAATCTTGACGATTTCCTTGATCCCGCAGAGAGAGCAGAGGTTGAAGCTGCGCTTAGAAAGGCAGCAGAAACCGGGGAGTTAATTACATTATACGGGGCCACACTTGACGATAATCTTGGTGAGGGATACACCTTGGATGTGCTTGGCCTGGGTAAAGGAGATTTTAAAAAACACAAACTCCCAGAGGAAAAAACAGTGGAAGAACTCAAGAGTAAACAGGAGACCTTGGATAGCAGCTCTGGCCCCGGATATACGCCTCAAGTAGAGGATTTTTATTCCTTTTTAAATAGATAAATTTTGTTGTGAGAAGAGACAACCGGGGATATAATTCTCAATAATGAAAGAGCGCAGAATTTATATTGGGTTCTTGCTTATTTTTCAGCTTCTATTCCTATTTCCGCTTGAGGGAGCCCAGCAGAAAGGACTGCTTATTGGTTTTAAGCGGCATCAGACACAAGAGGTAATTGCCTTAGAAGAGAAAAAGACCATAAATATATCTCCACAATCACAGATATATCTGGGAGAAGTGGCTTTTAAGGTGAAATTTTCTAAAGATGGTAAAACTGTGGCCTGTGCTACCAACAAAGGAGAGGTGATTGTCTATAACCAGGGCGAGTTGGTGCTGAAAGAGAAAACTTCTTGGGAGAAGATTTATACCATTGAGTTTCAGCCCCGGACTGGATATTTAACCTACCCTGAAAGTCGCAGGTTTCTCTTTCTGGATTTTAAATGGGCTCCGAATATCTAAGGAGATGATGATTAAAGAGAGACAGATAGCCAGTATGGCTTTTTGTGCAGATGGGAGCAAAATTGCTGTTGCCTATCTGGGAGGAGGAATGGAAGTTTACGATATTGCAGAAGGAGACGAAATATTTTCTTCTCGGAATTTGAATCTCTACTCTCTTGTATTCCATCCAGATGGAGAAACTGTTTTCTGTGGAGGAGTTGATGGAAATATATAATGAAATCTATCTCTGGGCACAAGTTTTTTATAATGAGTGTTGATGTTACTCCTGATGGTTCTTATATTGCTTCTGGAAGTGGAGATGCTCAGTGTTTTGTGTGGAGATTAAAGGGAGAAGAATTACAAAAAGAATTTTCCTGGGGCCATGGCGGGTGGGTTACTGATGTCCAATTTTATGATAGTTATTTAGTTACTGCTTGCAGGGATGGGAAATTGAGAATATTCAACTTTAGCAAAAAAGAACTGTTATATGTTATATGTGATAAGTGTAAGTGAGAAATCGCTTTTGAGTTTTGACATTAATCCTCGGGGAGAATTAGCAGTGAGCAGCAGTGGTGGTATGGTCAGATTCTATAATCTAAAATCCCTTATTTCTCAGAAAAGCCAGCCGTAAATTTGAGTTCATTTAAACAATATATAATTTATTAGAGGAAAAATATGCAAATAGTAGTTTATAAGTTGCAAACGTTAATTTATTTATTTCTAAAATATAAAAAAATTTTTTGTAAAAACTTGACAAAAGATGTAACATATGTTATAATTTGTAATAGAAAGGTGAAAAAATGGAAATGAAAGTTGACAGAAAAAGGATTTTGGGAGAGAAAAGA
>CBEUCN010000097.1:0-3314 GCA_965541635.1 uncultured bacterium | reverse complement strand
ACCTCCCAGAATTAGTTTTCTGCCTGTCACCAGTTTATGAGAATCAAAACCAAACCCTATCCTTATATCCATCACAGAATCAATTTTTTTGCCAGTTCCAGATCTTGAGGATAAGTAATCTTAAAATTGAAAACATCTCCTTCTACAGTTTTCACCCTTTTTCCTGCAAGTTCCACCAGAAAGGAATCATCACAGATAACTGGCTTATCTTTAAAAGTGAGATAATCCTCAATTGCTGACTTTAATATAGAATAACTGAATACCTGGGGAGTCTGAACTTCATAAAGGTCCCTTCTATCTATTGTAGAATCAACAAAACCTAGTAAACATTTCTTAACTGTAAAAGAAATATGCCTCACTGGAATCACTGCCTTATATTTTTTTACTGCCTCCCATAATCTCAATATAAGTTTACGGGAAACAAATGGCCGGGCGCAATCGTGGATAAATACATAATCACAAATATTAAGAGAACAGAAACCTTTGATCATTGAATTCACCCTATACCTGCCTCCAGTAACTATTAAATCTACATGTAATTGGTATTTTTTTATATATTTTTTGAATTTATCTTCATATCCTCGAGGAACGACTATACAGGTGGTAGTAAAAATATTACTAAGATTAAAAGTTTCCAGCGAATAACAAAACAATGGCTTGTTATTTAATTTTAAAAGTCCTTTAGGATAATTTTTTTTTAATCTTCTCCCCACACCTGCGGAAAGGAGTATTACAGAACTAGTGATCATCGATTATTTATCCTGCGAGTGAATATTATTCTACCAGCAGAAGTCTGAAGAACACTTTTTACCTCAACATCCAAAACATTGCCGATAAGATGCCTCGCCTCTTCCACCACTACCATTGTCCCATCTTCCAGATACCCCACTCCCTGATTATACTCTTTACCCTCCTTTACAACTCTGATCTTCAATCTTTCGCCAGGAAGAAATACCGGCCTCAAAGCATTGGCAAGATCATTTATGTTTAAAACCGTAACACCCTGAAGTTCTGCCACTTTGTTCAAATTATAATCAGTGGTTAAAATGGGAGCATTGTATATTTTGGCTAACTGAACAAGTTTAGCATCCACCTCTTTTATGTCGGGGAAATCCTGGTCATCAATTACAATGTCAATCTTTGATTTTCTCATCCTGTTAAGAATATCCAAACCACGTCGTCCCCGGACACGTTTTAAAGGATCCTGAGAATCAGCAATACCCTGCAGTTCTTTAAGAACAAATCTGGGAATCAACAATCGGGAAGATATAAATTTTGTTGCCCAAATATCAGCAATACGACCATCAATAATTGCTGAAGTATCTATTATTATTATTTCGCTTTTCAATGATTTGCCAGCGATTAACTTTGCTCGCAAACTCCTGACACTGGCACTAAGAGAAAGATAGAAGAAAATTATAAAACTCATTATATTTAAAGCCAATGGATTAACTTGGAATTCCATATTTTTTAAAAATATGTTTACTACAATCGTAAAAATAAAAGCCACAAACATTGAAATTAAAAACGAAATAAAATAGACTGGACTCAAGCGAGTAAATAAATACTCTACAAGAATTACTCCTCCCCCAACTGCTACACTTAAGATAACAGCCTTTACTGGATTTTGATTCCAGATGGAAGGGAAAAGATAAAAACTTGCACTTATAACTACCAATAAAAACAAAATTCTTATCGCCTTCATCATTGCACCATCTTTATCAGTTGTTTGACATTGGAAATTTCCATCATTTTAATATCAAATTTATCTCTGTCCAGCAAATTCCCTTTAGGAATTATACATCTTTTAAATCCCAATTTAATCGCTTCTTTTATTCTTTTATCTGCAAAACTAACCTTTCTAACCTCACCTCCCAGACCAACTTCACCAAATACTATCATATTTGTACCCAAGGGGGTATTGTAAAATGACGAAATTAATGCTGCAATTACTCCTAAGTCCACTGCTGGTTCATTGATTTTTAATCCCCCCACAACATTAACATATATATCCTGGTTATATAAACTTAATCCTGCCCTTCTTTCCAAAACCGCAGTTAAAAGAGTTACACGATTATGGTCAAGACCAACTGCCCGACGAGAAGGAAAACCGAGATAGGATTTTGCCACCAACGCTTGCACCTGAATAAGTATGGGTCGTGTTCCTTCCAATGTAGGGACAATGACATTACCGGGTGCTGGTTCTTGCTCTTCCAAGAGAAAAATACTGGAAGGATTCTTCACCTCTTTAAGACCAGTCTCGGTCATCTCAAAAAGCCCAATTTCATTTGTGGAACCAAATCTGTTTTTAATTGCTCTCAGGATTCTATGAGCAAGAAAACTTTCGCCTTCAAAATATAAAACAGCATCTACAATATGTTCTAAAACCATGGGGCCAGCAAGACTGCCTTCTTTAGTAACATGACCAATAAGAAAAGTAGAAACAAAATTCTGTTTGGCAACCCGAGTTAGTTCTTGAGCACACTCCTTTACCTGGCTAATGGTACCAGGGGAAGAAGAGAGTTGAGGATGATACATAACCTGAATGGAATCAATTATTAGAAATGACGGCTTTATATTTTCAATTTCAGCAATTACTTTGGTTATATCGGTCTCCGACATAAGATAAAGTTCAGAAGATCTTTCTATCCCTAATCGCTGAGCACGAAGTTTTATCTGGGAAAGAGATTCCTCTCCTGATACATATAGAACCTTGTTGCCATTCTTACTGAAATTAAATGCAGTTTGAAGCAACAAAGTAGACTTTCCAATCCCCGGTCTTCCTCCTATCAGAATAACTGAACCCGCAACCACTCCTCCACCCAACACGAGGTCAAATTCTCCAATTCCAGTAGAAAATCTTTCTTTAACTTCAACAGATATGTTATGTAATGGCTGAGCAGGATTAGTTACTTCCACCTTGGTTTTTGATTTCTGATCATTGGTTTTTTCTTCCAGCATAGAATTCCAAGCGCCACATTCCGGACATCTGCCCAGAAATCCTGGAGAAGAATATCCACAATTCTGACACACGAATATACTATGAGACTTCATCTTTTATAAATATATCCTTTATTCCCTTCTTCCTTTAATTCTGACTTCCGTGGTTTACGTAATAATTTCCAAGGATGCCTCTTTATATCTCGAACCAACTCTAACATTTCATTGTATAAAGTAGGATCAGATAAAAATCTACCCAGTGTCCCTTTCCCTTCTTTAAGTTTAATAACCGCCTCATCAGTATCCTCAACCAGTTTATTCAGATTTTCACTCAACTCTCTTAAGTTTTTAAGAGTTATTTTTAAACTCTTTCT
>CBEUCN010000096.1:0-3369 GCA_965541635.1 uncultured bacterium | reverse complement strand
TCCTTACACATTCTGGATTATCCACCCAACAGAAATTCTCAACCCAAAATCTATCCAGCTTCCCTTGTTGATAAAATCTCTTCATCGGACAAACAGGATACCACTTGCAAACTTTTCTATTCTCTTTTACAGATTCCATCACTACAAGGAGGAGTATCACAAGGCTCGTCTCTTCCACAACAAGTTTTACCTTCAGAAGAGAAAGAGGAAGATTTTTTATAATCAGTAGCATAAAAACCTAAACCTTTAAAAATTACTCCTGCACCTTTACCTATTAATCTTTTGAGTTTTCCCCCACATTCAGGACATGATTCTAAAGGTTCATCACTCATATTCTGGAATTTTTCAAACCTGTAACCACATTCCTGACATTCATATTCATAGGTGGGCATAATAATCACCTCCTATAATCGATTATTAACTTCCCATCTAAATGGTCTATCTCATGCTGCAACACCCTTGCCAGAAGCCCCTGGGCTTTTACCTCCACATCTTTATTTCTATCATCTATCCCCACTACAACAACTTCAAATGCTCTCTCTACCTCTACATTTTCTCCTGGTAAACTCAAACATCCTTCAGTCATCACATTACTTCCTCTAGTTTCTACAATACAAGGGTTAGCCAATCTGATTATTCTCCCATTTTCATCCATAGCCACTATAAGCCTCTTAGCAATCCCTATCTGAGGAGCAGCCAGTCCAATTCCATTATTTACCTTCATGGTATAAACCATACTATCAAAAAGGTCCCGTTCCTTAAAACTAACTTCCTCCACATCAAAACAGTTTACTCTTAAAATCGGATCAGGATATTTTTTTATCTCCAGTAACTTCATTTAAGAAAAACATGAAAATAATTTTTAGGAATCCCAATCACCAATCTATCTCTGCCTATATTTCCATACTTTCGGGAATCCTCGCACCCAAATGAAATGCTTATTCTGTTCTCCTGATAACTTTTAACCACTACACCTCCACATACTGACATTACAGGCAAGAGCTCCAAATTTAAAGGTATTTGTTGGGAGTCAAAATACATTTTAAGTATCCTCATAGCCTGCTCAGGTGAGAGATAACATATTACAAGGTCGGGATCGGAATCAGTATTTAAACCTATATATTTAATAG
The DNA here is from genome assembly GCA_965541635.1 of uncultured bacterium. Classification (GTDB taxonomy): domain Bacteria; phylum Omnitrophota; class Gorgyraeia; order Kaelpiales; family Kaelpiaceae; genus 4484-49. The sequence continues at coordinate 2,239 of CBEUCN010000096.1, read as the reverse complement.
AGCTATCTAAAGGTTTCAGGTAAGTTGCAATCTTTTGAAGTATCTCTTTCCTAACTGTTCTTTTCTTTCCACAATGCCTAATCAAATTTTGCCTTCCATTCCAACCGAATGAATATAAAGCAGAAGGACAGTTAATATTTTCTCTATTTAAAAGTACTGGCTTAAGTTTTGCAAAATTTACTGCTTCACAAAAGCGCATTTTCTTATCTGCTAATTTTAAATCAGGCTTATTCTTATAAAACTTCACCCCTACCCAAGGAAGAGGAATTTTTTCCAGGAACCGCTCAGTCATTATTCTCACCTCCTCTACCTACCCAAATCATAATTTAACAATGCATCCTGAGCAGCCATTACCAGATGATACATTGTGGGAGCAGGTGTTAAATGAGGATGAGTAGCCATTTGCAACGTCTCCAGCTCTGTAAGCGAAACTCTCTTCTGAATAGCCACTCCGATAATATTGATTATCTCTCCACAAGAAATACCTCCTGCAACCTGTCCTCCCATAAGTATTCCAGATTGACGTGAAAATACGAGCTTAACCCTTATCTTATGAGTACCAGGAAGTTCCCCAGGATGTTTATCCACTCCCTCATATCTGCCTACAATTACCTCAAATCCTTCCTTCTTAGCGCTATTCTCCGTAAGGCCAGCAGAACCTAAGACTAACCCTGAGATATATGTAGAAAAAATGGCTATCGTACCTTTATTTTCTCTAACTACTTTAAGTTGATATAAATTTGCTCCTGCAATTCTAGCCTCAGCAGTTGCAATAGAAGCAAGTAATACAGGAGCATCTTTTCTGGTAAAGAAATCTCTCTTACCCGCACAGTCTCCAACTGCAAATATATCGGGATCTTCGGTTCTCATATATTCATCGACCCAGATACCCTTGCCTTTTCCCAGGGAAAGTCCCGCAGAGACCGCAAGTTCTGCATTAGGAACAGCTCCAACTCCCAGAATAACAGCATCTACATCTAAAACTTTACCATTGGAGAGATACGCCCTCTTTACTTCATTTTCTCCCTCCAGCCTTTCCACTCGAACATCAGTAATAACTTCAACGCCTTTTTCTTTTAATTTTGTCTCCGCAAGTTCTGAAAATTCAGGATCGAAGGAGTTGGAAAGAAGGTGAGGTAAAACCTCCACAATATAAACATTTTTCTCCCCAAGGTTAGAAATCTCATCGGCAAATTCTATCCCTATGAATCCTCCCCCAATTATCAAAATATTTTTACTTTCCTTAATTTTTCTAACCATAGAATTCAAGTAATCCAGATCTTTGTATATGGGAAAAACATTTCTTAAATCAATTCCTGGAACTGGAGGAAATACAGGGCGGGAACCTATTGCCAAAACCAATTTTTCATATCTAAATGAATCTCCAGATTTAGTGATAACTTTTTTAGAAGCCCTATCCAGCCTTACAACCTCAGTGGTAATTATCTCCACTCCCATCTTTTCCAATCCAGAGTAGTTAAGTTTATTATCTTCTGGAGATTTTAAATCTGAAATCATATAAGGAATTCCGCAGGGTATCACTCCATTTCTCACATTTTTAATAATCGTTATTTTTTTCTGAGGATAATATTTCTTGGCGGTAAATGCTGTAACAACTCCTGCCGGACCTCCTCCTATAATTAAAATATCATTCTCTCTGACCATCTACCTTTCCTCTCTCTTGTTTAAAATTAATTTTTAGAAACTACGCTCTCAACATCCTGGTCCCACAATTGGGACATTGCAATGTATAACAGGGAACACCAGCAGTATGGGGTATTTTCTTCCCACAAGAAGGGCAAACACAAAATCCTCCTGGTCCAGCTCCGGGACGATTTCCACCACCTCTACCCATACCTCTTCCTCTTCCCATTCCTCTTCCTGTACCTGGTCCCTGACCTAATGGTCCAGTTCCATCTCCAAATGGCATTTTGATCACCTCCTAGTTCTAATCGAATCTAATCTTTTCTCTAAATTATCCATTTCCACCGCTACTTGCTTTAATTGCCTTTTTATCTCATCCAATACTTCTTCCCTATCCAAAATAAGAGAAATAGCTCTGAAGGGGCAATTATTCAAACAAATACCACATCCTCTACATAGATTCTTATCTACTTCAGGATAACCATTTACAATTTTAATAGCTCCTTGCGGACAGGAAATTACGCATCTCATACATCTTCTACAGATGAATTTATTTATAGTAGCCCTCATTTCACTCTTTATTTTCTAACTCCTG
>CBEUCN010000095.1:0-3441 GCA_965541635.1 uncultured bacterium | reverse complement strand
AGCCAGTTTAGGAACTACAGAAGAAGGAGATTCATAAGGCATTATATCTACTGACTTAGGAGCACTGTAGCTCCACCCTCCTACATAAAAATCTGGAGTATAATGAGGAATTGCTTCTGAGGAAGGAGAAACTATTCTAAAACTTCCTAATGTCCACGCTCCCTTCTCTCCCAATGTAGCATTAGTGGTGTTTTCTATAGAATCTATTTTAACATATACTATTTTCTGTACATCACTTCGCGAAACACCTTTCCACTCCAAAATATCTAAAATATCTTCTGTATCTTCAGGTACACCATCAAATTCTTCTTCATAATGCGAAGGCAAAATCATCCCTCCAGAATAAAATATAGTTCCAGGAAGAGCACCTGCTGATTTATCTCTTCCAGGGCCTTCTTCTCCTTCTAATACAATCACCCAGCCCATTCTTTTACATAATTCCACCATTTGATTCTGTAAAGCTCTTACCGCAGCATGATCCATCTTCGCTTTTATATTTTTAAATACCCCCTTGGCATCTTTTACTGCCTCTCCACTTCCACTGTTCAATCCGGCAGCAATAGCCGCAGGTATAAGAGCCGCTAATACCTGAATCTCTTCTGCCTGTAGAACCTCATCATTTACCTTCCCATGTAGAACCTGAACTATCTGAGGAGGAGCATCTGGAACCAATCCATAATCCAGTGCAGAATTCCCTGCAGGGGGGTAAATGGGAAATGAAAATGATATTTCATGAGGATTTACTACCCTTCTATAAGTACAAGAATATAATGAGCAAATGTTAATATGAGAGTTAATTTGAACTGGTAGAAAAAACATAACAAGTATACTTATATAAGATACTATCTTTTTCATTTCGCCCCCCTTCTCTTTTTACAAATATAGCATTTAATAAAAATACAAATTATTCACAGTAAGCCTTTTCTATCATCTATTTTAAGGAACAGGAACTGGAGAGTAAACATAAGGTCCTAATCTATCTGAAATCTGAAGCAAGTCATAAGCTGTAATACCTTGCCTTTCTTGAACCAATCTGTGCATAAGCACTGCTCTCAGATACTGTTGAGTATATCCCCATTCATTATCATACCAGGTGACTAATTCAATGGCATCACTTACATGATTTCCTTCACCATCATATATGGGAACAATTTTTACTGTAGATGCTTCCACAATAGAAGTTATATCAGAGCCGTTGATTGCCAAAGAATCTAACGGAGTGCCAGTATTCACTACCAGTATATTCCTTAAATCTCCAGATGACATTTGCTGAAGATAGTCAATAACATCTTTAGAAGTTATTCCTTCTGGTAATTTCCCGTCAAGATAAAAGACCACTCTGGAAACAGAGCCGTTAGGATTGCCAACACGCAATGCAATTCCATGCATTCTGTCAATTCCTTTTATAATCTCAGGTAATACTTTAGCAGCTCCAGTGCTTGTGGGAACAATATTTAAAGAGCCTGCACGATCTCTTTCAGCCTTTTTAGGATTTCTAACCTGCCGGGGTAAGGAATGAGCCTGAGTATTGGTGAGAGCATGAATTGTAGTTAATTCTACTTCTCTTACATTACCTCCTAAACTATCTACGAATTCAAGTATGGCTTTTATGACGGGAGCAGTATTGTTGGTAGTACAAGAGCCAGCAGAAATTGTATCCGGCAACTTACCGCTTTGAGCAAGAGTTACTAATTCGCCATGATTGACTCCAGGGACAATTTGAAGAGTATCATCTTTAGCAGGAGCACTAATAACAGCATACTGCACTCCAGCATCAAAGAATGGCTGTAATTTTGCTCTCGTAGTATAATGTCCACTTGTTTCCAAAACATACTCCACTCCTAAAGTCCTTAAGGGTAATTTTTGTATTGATTCTTCATCACGAGCGTTAAATACGTATATTTTATGTCCATTTATTGTAATGTATTCTACTTCCTGTCCTTCAAGTTCTTCTTTACCAATGGTAATTTCCGCATTTGTTGGCCCTAATATTTCATCGTAAAGTAACCCCTGACGTAAGGCTTCAGCGCTTCTCACTCCATTTACTGCGACTACTTCAAAATTGGGATCACCAATCATACTTCTGAGAGCATTCAATCCAATCCTCCCTGCGGCTCCATTTATGATTACTTTAATAGGATTTTCAACCACCTGGACTTTAGAATGTTCCACCTGGGGATAAACTACAGGTGTTTTTTGAGTAGTAAGTTGACCTAACTCTGCAAGCCTTTGTCCCACTTCGGTAATTGCAGAAATCATAATCCCAGCCTGAGCATAGGGATTTATCCATCCTCGTAATGTAACTCTGGTATATCCATCCTGATGACTTATCTGAGTATTAGTAGAGTCAAGAATAAAAAGAGAAGTATCATGAGGATTCAAAAACATAGCTGATGTAGTTTTCTTCTCTGATGCTAATTCAATTCCGGGGGTGGTGCGGAATACATCTTGCAATTGCTCTCTGGTTACTTCTCCTGGTAAACTCACTATTATTTCTGCATAGCTTGCCCCTAACAGAGCGTCTGAGACTTCTGTAACTGATAACTCTACAGCACCAGGAACTTGAATTCCCAGTGATTTTAAAAATTCAGTTAAATCTATATTGGAGATGTTGGGTCTGATATGTAGATCTCCTCCCTGAGGGACTTCCATGGTCATTCTGGAAGGAGAAATTTGCCCAAATTCAGCCTGAAGAGATTTTAAAACATAGGCTAAACTGGTCGATGCAGATAATACAAGGTTGGCTTCAGAAGATTCACCCACTTCTCCTGGAAGAGCTATCCTAGAAGAAACTATGGCCTCAGGATGTATCCCAAAGTTAAAAACTAAAAAGCGTTTTGCTGAAACCCTTCCATAACGTGTCTCAACTTCATCAGATAAAGAACCTAAACTTACCAGCAGGTCTACATTCATACCAGTTCCTTGTGAATAAACAGGTATTCTGATTTCAGAATTCAGCCCTTTAATAACAATTTCATTCTCTTCAACTCCTACATTTACTCCTCTCCAGGGGCCTAATTTAGGATGAGATTGTAAAATCTGAGCCAATTCTAAGGCAGATTTTGAAGAAAAGATTCCCTCTACTTCAATGTCTGCATTAGAACTTAAAGCACGTATAAATGTCACAAAAGCGGTTGTTGCTTCAGGATTTTCATTTATTTCATCTCCTAAGACTAATCCTATCTTCACTACACCATCTAATCTGTCCACTACAGGTATTTGCGAATGAGGGATAAAATTCAACAATGGGTCTTGAACTCTTCTGCAACAGGGAGGATAAGAAAGAATAATAAGAAAGTTAAGGGTCCAGACCAAGACAGCACTCAACAAAAATCTTTTAAGGGCCTTCATTTCTTCTCCCCTCCTTTTTTAAAATATCACTTTATAAACTTACCTCCTTCACCATTAGAATAATAGCATAAGTTTATAAAGTTTGTCAAG
>CBEUCN010000094.1:0-3608 GCA_965541635.1 uncultured bacterium | reverse complement strand
AAGCCAGTTTTCTATCCCCTTTTGTTTAGCGATGTATAATAACTCATATGGCAAATCTATAGAGTTAATTACATCAGTTATCTCTCTTGAAAGTTCAGGATGCTCGGGGATCTCAAAAGAAAACTCAACAGCAGGAGGAGAAAACGATAAGAAGGGAAGTTGGGGGAGAACTCTATATACAATTTCCTTTTCTGATGGTGTCAAATTTCCAAAAAATCTACTTCTTTTAAAGAAATCTTCTATTTTTTCTCCTTGACCTATACTTTCTTTTAATTCTTGAACGAACTTATGTAGAGCAGAATCAGGAGGGGTATATTGAAGAAGATCTTCAATAGAGTGAAGAGGAACTTCTATCTTCTGTCTTAAATTTGACAACATCCCTAAGAGAATAGCACGTTCGTATAAACTAAGTGCTTTAAATTCCTCAAAATTAAATAATTCATTTATATCATTCCCAGTCTCAGAAAATTCTGCAATCTTTCGAACACACCTATAAAGAGGAGTATTAAGAGGAAGTAAAGGTAACATATAATTTTCCAAAAATTCAAAGGGATTTAGAGCCTTCTCTCTTATTTTAGTATCTAACTGATATCTATCCCAGGCAATAAATATTCTCTGTTCCAAATCCAAAACTTCTCCAGTTATATATAAGGAACTTAAAGCCTTAGCCTGTTCACTCCGTTCACTAACTGGGTCTGTAATATAAACCACAGCTCCAACCATTTCAGGATTATCTACTGTCATTGCTCTCACATTATTTATCACCGGTTCTGTAAACTGTTCCTGGTAAATAGACCAGCCAGTAGTTTGTCTACCCATTCTTTCAGGAACAGTTTCTTTCCTTATAGATTCTTCTGCCAAAATTATCCGTTCCCCCAGCCAATGGTGTATAAGTTGAGTAGGCGTGGAGATGGCTAATATTCCATCACATACGTTACTAATTTGGGGAATGAGACCTAACCATACTCCTTCTGCTACTAATACTGTCTTCTTCTCTCCAGGGGCTAATAGTTCTCTCACCTCACCTGTTTCAGGATTTACATATATTTCTCTTTTCATCTCTTCGCTTTTCTGAGGCCAGTAAATCCAATCTCCTACTCTTTTAGAGGGGTCTAAAATAAGCTCATCAGAAAAATTAACCCTTAAAGGACCTCCCAATCGTTTTTCATAAATCGGCTTTAAAACTACTTCCCCATTTAAAATTTTTAAAATGTCACCATATAGCTCCCACGAAATCTTAGAAAGAAATGGAGGCATCCGCCAGAGATATCTGCCATTTCCCTCATACTCAATAGAAATTGAAGGGGCATTGGGAATTAGAAGAGGCAAATGAAAGCTTTCTCCTGGAAAATGGAATTTATGAGTAAAATTCCCTACAGGTGTATTTATCTTTATTTCTCCTTCACTAACCTGCCTGAATTTCCAACCAATAGAAGTAGTATGTTCCTGAGTTGAAAGATCTAATATAACTGTTGGCTGTTCTTCTGTAGTAGGTCTCTTGTCCCGAGGAAGTAAATAATCGTCAACATTCAAACGTAAAATTTTTACAGAGCCATCTTGAGGTAACTGGGACTCTAACTTAGCAATCAATTCAGAAGTAATAATAGTCTTTCCCCCACCAGGTCTTCCTACTATTTGAAAAAAAGAAATGGGTTTCTCTTCTATTCTCTGAACTATATGAAGGACAAAAAGAGGTAAAACCTTCTCACGACTTCCTTCTATAATATTTGAATAATCGTGGATACGTCTTGCATAAGAAGATAAAGCAAAAAACCCTATCAGGAGTATAATAACTATCCATTTATATATTTTCATAAAGGATTATCGACCACCTCTTCTTATTCTAGAAATTTCCTCATCTAAAAATTTTAAATTTTCATCTGAAAATCCAATTTCTTTCAAAATAGTTCTTAAATCCTGCATTCTCCTCAATAGAATCTCAGTAGTAGGTGCTTCAAATTTTAAAGTAAATTTCGGCTCTGTCCCTGAAGAGCGAAAAAGCAGCCAGGAACCATCTTTAAACTGAGCCCGTACACCTGAAACTTCCACCAATCCACTTTCGGGAGACTGGGTTTTTATTCCTCCAACAGTAATTACAGGAAGGATTGGTTTCAATTCAGAACCAAATCTCTCTAAAATAATATCTCTCACCATTTGCACAATTTCTTCTCTTTCTTCTGCTCTTTCTGGTCCCCTAAATCGAATTTCGTTGCTGGTGGGTGAATATGGTATCTGTGCCATTATTTCTCCAAAGAACATTTTTTGCTCATCCAAGATACTAAGAAATTTAAGAGCAGCATATAGCCCATCGTCAACTACTATTTTATCTCCCCCTGGAACTAAATTACCCTTCTCATCGTACATCGCTGTAGAATAATAATAATGTCCTGAGACTTCTCCTCCTATCTGAATAGGGATATATTTGCCAATTTCAGGAGCAATCAAACCAGCAAATGCCTCCTGCGTAGGATATCCTGTAGGCACAAATACTCCTCTCACTCCATATTTTTTTAATATCCCAAGAGCAGCATTAGAAGCACGAACATCTAAAGGAAGAACTATTTTGTGTCTTTCCTCTTCTGACAATGACTCTATGTAATCTTTATAAGACACAGCGTACATTCTTTCAAGTAGAACTATATTCCCATTTTCATCCACAAAACCACATCTATCTGCATCTCCATCTAAAGCAATACCTATCCACATTTTCCCGGACCTTCCTTCCTCATTTAGCTGTGAGATCATCTCTTTCAATTCCTGCAAAGCTGATTCTTTAGAAGGATCAGCGGGGCCTTTAGGAAAAGTCCCATCTGGCTGGTCATTGATGCCTATTACTTCAAAACCTAACTCCTGAAGAACTGGAATTAAATATCCTCCTATACCATAATGAGGATCAACCACAATTCCAACTCTTTGTTTAAATTCTTCACTAAATGAGAAAGAATTAACCAGCATCTTAAGATAAGGAGTTAGAGCATCTATTTCCTGCACCTCTCCAATACTGCTAGGTTTTCTATACTCCTGAGCTTTGATAACAGGAATAAGTGCTTTTAATCTATTTCCATATAAAGCCTCTGTTCCAATCCTTATTTTCATTCCGTTCATATTAGCAGGGTTATGACTGCCCGTAACTTGAATAGCACCAGCCAACCCTCTGGTAGCAAGAAACCATTTACTTGCACCTGTAGGTAATGGGTCTTCTTGAACGTATACATTAACTCCTACCTCTCGAAACCCTTCTATAATAGCAGCCATAAGAGCAGGAGTAGTGGTCCGACCATCTCCAGAAACTAAAACCCAATCTCCTTCTTTAAAATGCACAGAACCAATAGCCTTGGCTATCTCTTTAGCCACCTCTGGAGTCAAATTAGCATTTTCTCCCTCAGCATATCCTCTCACGTCATAGCTTCTGAAAATGGTGGGGTCTAAATTCATCCCTATTTTTACTCTCCTGTAAATAATAGAAGAATCCCACATTGAAATATTCACTAAAAATATAAAACCAACCACCCAGAATCCAATACCACTTTTTTTCATTTTTTCCCCTCCTTTCCTCCTTTAAGGTTTTCTAATTAATTTATACCATATTATTTTATTCTGTCAAGAAA
>CBEUCN010000093.1:0-3669 GCA_965541635.1 uncultured bacterium | reverse complement strand
CCTCCCAGTTTTTCAGTTATGCTCTTAGTAACATAAAGACCAATGCCGGTGCCATCTGACTTAGTGGTAAATCCTGGTAAGAAGAGCTTTTCCATATTTTCCTCACTAATTCCCTGACCGCTATCCTGAATTTCAATAAGTATATAATAAGAGGAATCAGCCTGAAGGCAGTCAGTTTTTATTTTCAACTCTCCTCCAGAAGGCATTGCCTCTTTAGCATTGAGAATAACATTAAGAAATACCTGTTTTAATGCTGAGGAATCAATATCAACTATAGGTAATTCATTAAAAGAGGCTTCCACTCTTATACCCTGCTTACGAAACTCAAAATTCAGCATTTCCAATATCTCTTTCAGCACTCGATTAATATCTACTCGTTCTTTTTTCTCTTTCCGCATTCCCAATATCCGCATTGCTAATTCATTGGCTTCGCCCACACTGCGAGAAATTAACTGCAGGTATTTATCAACTCTTTCTCCAGAAGGAAGCTGTTTCTGTAAGTTATGCAGTGAAAGATTAATAGTGGTTAAATAATTTTTCAACTCATGAAGAAATATTCTGGCAAGTTTCACCATAGAAATGTTCACACAAACCTTGAATAAATTTTCTTTTAGAACATTATTCTCTTTTTGAAACTTCTCATTTTCATTTCTTAATTTTTCTAGCTGGTCATAAATTCTGCACTCATTTTCAACTTGAGAAAGCACATTCTTCAAATCCGGGATGTTTATGGGCTTTAATAAAATAGCATCTACTCCTTTATTTACCAGATTTATTATCTCTTCAGCATCAGGAGTATAAACTGTAATTATTACTGCTGGAGAAGGCGTTTTCTTTTTTATCTCACTTACAAAATTCTCCACTGGGATATCACCTGTGGTGACATCTATAATTGCAATCTGAAAATTAATCTTAGAAATGTAAGAAAGTGCCTGATGAGGCTCACTAAAGGAATATACAGTATAACCTTCGTTACTCAGAGTTTCTTTTAAAGCCTCCTCCACCAGTTTGTCACATTCTACTACAAAAATTGCGTAATCCTTCACTTCAAAATTAAATTTAAAGTTTCTGCTCTCGTCTTCTGATTCTTCTTAAATACTCCCCGCACAGCACTGGTAACTGTGGTTGTCCCTGGCTTTTTTATCCCCCTCATACTCATACATAAATGTTCAGCCTCAATTACCACCATACATCCCTGAGGCCTGAGTTTCTTCATTATGACATCCGCAATTTGAGTTGTCAATCTTTCCTGAACCTGAAGGCGGCGAGACAAAATATCTACTACTCTGGCAAGTTTACTTAACCCTGTAACTCTATTTTCACTAGGGATATAGGCGACGTGTGCTTTACCAATAAAAGGAAGTAAATGATGCTCGCATATAGAATATAATGGTATATCTTTAACCAGAACTATCTCATCATGATTCTGGTCCAAAAACACCTCCAGTTCTTTCTCAGGGTTTTTATTCATTCCCTCTAGAATTTCTTCATACATTTCAGCCACTCTTTTAGGAGTATCCTTAAGATCTTTGCGATTAGGATCTTCTCCTATTGCCTTCAAAATTTCTGTAACTGCTTTTTCTATTTTTTTCTTATCCATCATATACTCCTATGTCCCGGTTGGATATGACGGGAATAGTCTTTGGGCGGAAATATTTTTTCAATGAGTTTAAGTTTTCCCTTATTTTTCAACCTATTATAAATCATCACCCATGCACAGTCTCGTTCTTTATCCACCTCACACTTTCCCTTATCCATACCTCCACAGGGCCCGTTTAAAAGTCCCTTACTACATCTGGTAATCGGACATATTCCACCTGTATATTCCAGAATACATTCCCCACAGGCAGAACAATATTCCCAGAAGTTTTTTCCCCCACTATCTACTGCTCCCATAAACAGAGTATTACATCCCACATGAAAATCTTTATCTTCTCTCATATTTTCCAGAACCGACTGCACTCCCAACCCACAGGCTAAAATCAATACAGAATCAGCATAAGATATATTTTTTCTGTTTTTAACCAGTTCAATTTTTATCTGACTGGCAATACAAGGAGCCTGAGGAATACAATATCCGGTAACAATAAATCCTTCTCTTTCTAATTTTGATTTCATTTCCACAACTTCCGGCTCCCCCCCTGTTTTACAGGTTGCAGAACACTCTCCACATCCAATTATAAAAATCTTTTCACCAACTTTAAGACTGGCTTTTATCTCCTCAAATGGTTTCTGTTCAGTAATTATCATGATTCTGAAATAGTCTTTATCTGATTTAACACATATTGTCGGGATTTATTTATATCCGGTAGCTGTTTTATCTGATTCCCGTCGGAAATTATCCCTTCTAAGATATCCTCCATTTTAACTTGACATTTCTGACAATCTGGAAGTGGGTGAGTATGATAAATAACCTCACGCTGCAAACATTGGGGACACCTTACCAATCTCTTTCTTCCAGAAAGTTTACCCCTCTTAGCAATTGGAGTCCCCTCAATTTCAACAATATCCATGGCAAAATCAAGAACGGGAGCATTGCTGATTGAAGTTCCAACCCCAAAGGCATCAACATAATCACTAAGTTCACTGATTTTATATTCATCTATTCCCCCACTTACAATTATTTTCACATCCTTATATCCTCTTATATCCAGTTCCCATCTTACTTCCTGCAAAATCTTCTTAAAATCTCCCCGGCGAGAGGCGGGAGTATCAAGTCTTACTCCAAACAATTTACCCTTCAAACCCTGAGCAACATTGATAGCCTCAAATTTCTCATCACCAAATGTATCTATAAGCGCAATTCGTTTTACTTTAGGCTCAATCACTTCATCAAAAGCCTTGGTGGCCTCGGCACTATCTCCTATAAGTAAAATCAAAGCATGAGGAATTGTGCCCACAGGTTCAATATTCAGAACCTCAGCACTCTTCACACAGGCAACTCCATCACAGCCTCCGAGATAAGCATTTCTTTCCACCATGGGAGCAATTGTAGGATAAATTCGACGTGCCCCAAAACTGTAAACTGGTTTATTTCTGGCAGCAAGTTTACACCGTGCTGCTTTGGTAGCAATACCAGATGCGTGACACAAAAATCCCAAAAGAGCAGTCTCATAAATGCCAAAATCCTGATATCTTGCCTCTATTACCATCACCGGCTCATTAACCCCAAAAAATGTTCCTTCAGGCACAGCCCACAGATTTAGTCCTTTAATCCCCCTTAAAACTTCTACACATTCCTGAAGTCCACTGAATACTGCCCAACTGTAATCTGGTGGAAATGACTTTACTATGAATTCCACAACTACTTTCTTATTTATTTTTTTAGTTTCTAAAATTTTCTTGGTGCGCAAAAAATAGACATCAGTGAGTTTACCACTTTTGATGTCGTTCCAATCAGCCCCAAACATATTACCTCCTAGGTTTTAAAACCTCTTTCAATTGCCTTATAGCAAATCTATGGTCGTCATCGTTAAGACCAGCAACACAGTCTTCAATGACTTCAACTTCAAAACCTCTCATCAAAGCATCTACTCCAGTATATAATACGCAGATATTAGTAACTATTCCGGTTAACAATAATTTCTGGACCCCAAGTGATTTTAAAAGTTCTTCCAGTTTGGTATTATAAAAACCAGAGTAACTTACTTTTTTGACTATAAAATCATC
>CBEUCN010000092.1:0-3714 GCA_965541635.1 uncultured bacterium | reverse complement strand
GGGGATTTTTTGTAATAAATTTTAACTTTTCGATGTTTTATAAGGAGGAGGGGCTAAAAATTGAATAAAAAAGAAAGGAGGGAGGCAAAATGAAGAATTTAAAAGTTGTAATCGGGATTGTGGCTCTTTTCTGGTTTTTTCCACTTCAGGTTCAGGCGCTGTTTCTCTATTACGAAGATGCACCTGTCCAGATTACACCGGGAGCAGGAGGAAGTTCTATTGATAATGAGCAGAATGATTTTTCATTACCACCGGTAGGTGATAGTAATATCATTCAAGAGGAGCCTTCTCCAACTATTAATATTAACTGGTTACCATGGATAACTTCTGATCCTCAGCAGGCAATTGAGTTTGTAAATCATGGAATTTCTACTGGAGAAACTGAACTCCAAAGGCAGGCAGTGGCTGATAAGTTTCAGGAACTACTTCCAGAATTTAACCAACTCTTATCCCAATCTGCTCAGGTCCAGTTCAGGATGGGATTTGGGAATGACGGTAGTTTTTTAATGGAATATAAGTTTGTAAATGACCAAGGTAAACCACTGGCTGATGTTGTGTTTAAAAATTCAGAGGTTGCTCCCCCTTCTGGTGTTTTCCATGCTTGGAAGAGAACACAAACATCAGTTAAGGTATATGACCCGGAAACAGGTGATGTAAGTAGAGAAATTTCCATAACCTCAGCCTCAGATGATAGCAATAATCTCGTGGTCGAGGATAAAACTGAAGGAAAGAAATTTGTGGTCAAACCTGATGGGAGTGTAGTGGAGGAAGAGGGAAAAGTAGAAGAAGATGTTGATGAATGGCTTGATGCTTTAAAAGATAGTGATCCCCAAAAGCAGGCTTCAGCGGTTATTAATCTTTGCAAGTGGTTAAAAGATAATTATACCTCAGAGAAAGCTGCGGTGGTTGAGAATGCCCTGGTTGAGGCGATTCCTGGGGTAATGAATAATCAGGAACTTAAGGATGATGAGAAATTGGAAATAATAGCAAATTTGGTGGATAATCATCCTGGCCTTTCTGTTTTAAGTAAAGTGGAGGCCAGTGCAGATGAGCCCACCAAGGAGAAGATTTATGATTTGATGGGAGAACTTCTCAAGGATTACCTTGGCAATTCTGACTTTTCTCCCCCAGATGGTTTTGATGCCGTGGATCCTAGAGTGGTATGTGTAAATTATCTTCTTGAATCTGAATATGGAAGAAATATATTGAAGGAAATTGCAGGCTGTGATGATTCTGCTGTAGTTGAGAATTTTACCTCGCTGATAGGGGAAATTTTCACAGCCTCATTAAACCCGGAATTACCAGAAATCGAACAGGAGAGAATAGATAAACTCACAGATATTTTGCTTTCCTATCCTCAAGGGAAGGAAAAGCTTACTGCCGAGATTTTAAACTATGCCCAGCAGGCAACAGAGACTGGATCAGTTCCGTTGCGGTCAATTCTAACTTCAATTAAAAATCTTCTGGGCACCGAAGGAGGTAAAGAGTTTCTGGATGGAATCCAGTGCAGTGAAGAGGTGCGTGAGGTAATCAATCAGGTCTGGCAGGAGATAATTACTCCCCAGGAGGATGTGGATTCCCTGATTGAAAAATTAAACGATGATTCCCTTCCAGTAGAGGAGAGGATAAAAGCGGCAGAGAAACTGACTGAGACAGGAGATGAAAAAGCCATCAATGCTCTGGTTGCTGTCTGGAAGGAATATCAGGGTCAATTTCAGGATAATCCCATTAGAATTCCTGTAGAAAATGCTGATCACAATCTTCTAAAACTGGGAGAAGCGATTACTCCCCTGTTGGTATCTCTGGGTGATAAAATCATTCCTTTTCTGAGGGAACTTTATAACCAGTCTGACAATCCTTTCTGGACGTACATGGACATTCTGGATGTTGCTCATAATGTGGGTTCAAAAAATGCATTGGCTTTAATAAAAGATGCCTTCACCACTGAAATCTATGATGGCACCAGTAAAGATTGGACATTAAAAGAAAAAGCCAAGGGCTATCTCCTGGATTTAAATCGCGAGGAGGCAAGGGAGTTTTTTGTCCAGATTTTATCTCAACCCCAGGTTTATTCTGAACTGAGCCGGCGATTTGCGGTAAAAGGGCTGGCTGATATTGGTGATGATCAGGCACAGGCTGTGCTTTTAGATGTTTTACAGAATGATACCAGCGAAAGCATAAAAGTTGAATCCGCCAAGGCTCTTGCTGAACTTGGAAATGTTTCTGCAGTTGAACCCATACTGGAGCAGTTTATCTCTCCCAATCCTGTTTATCGAAAAGAGTTTAACCAGGCATTAAAGAAACTGGTGGATAAAATTGAGGATTCAGATCTTAAAGCCCTGGCCTTAGAGGTCATGAAACTTTACGACGGAATTGAAAATAAGAAAGAAGAAGAGGTTGATACTGCTTTAGAAAAACTCGGTGAGTTTAAAGATCTGAGGGCTGTAATTCCAATTGTGAGACTTTTATCGGATTATCAGGGAGAATATGCCCAACAGGCAAAGACCGCCATTAAACAGATAGTGTCCGCAAGTCCTCAGGAAGGATTGCAATTGCTTCAGGAAATACATTCTCAGCTAAGTGCCCAGGATAGTTTGAAGCCAGCCTTGGAAGATTTAATTGCGGAACTGCAACCTCCCCAGCCACCACAGGAGGGTCCTGTAACTGTGGAAAGAATATACAAGGAATTTGGGATAAGAGTGGTAGCCGGCGATGAAACAGCCATTGAGTATATGTATCGGGCACTGGAAGAAAATTACAATTTGCACCGTCCCCCAATTTTTGACCCTAAATCCATAATGTACGCAGATGGAGTCATCCCCCAGCAAGATTTGGAAAGCATCTATCGCATATTGAAAACATTACCTCCGGAATTCGCTCGGGCTTTGAGAGGTAAGGTTATCAAATTATTTTCCAATGTGTTACCTACAGCCGAAGGTGGAGGAGTTGGAGGAGCGACGTATGTTGAGGAGCCCCAGATAGAGAAGGACAACATTTATGTATTTTTCAGCAAGGCAATAGAGTCAGGATACAAGGACAGTTTCGAAGAAGTGGTAATTCATGAATTTATGCATGTAATTTATCAAACCGGGCTCAGTGAGGAGCAGAGGTCTAAAATTTCAGAAAATTTCTGGCATGGAGAGAGTGATGTTGGTAAGGTAATTTCCAATCTCAATGATTTTGCAGATCCCAGGATCGATTTTTACAAAGACAAACCCAATCCTGTAGAGATAATCATGGAAGACTGGGCTTACCTTTCTACCAGTTATATTGTTGACTCCCTGGCTCTGATAGAGAAAGCCCTGGTAAACACCAATACAGGTTTATCTACTCCTGTAATTCTTCCAGATGGAAGCAGATCCTCAGTCCTTAAAGAAAAGGTAAAATTTATCGCAAATCTGCTGAGCCACGAAGTGAACGGACAGATTATGACTTATATATTCAAACTTCAGGATGGGAAGTTATTACGAGCAGAAGTTCTTCTGGGAGAAGATGGTTTACCCGTTATAAATGAAGGTGTAGAATGGGAGGAAATAAGATGAAAAAAATTTCCATTTTAATCACAGGGTGTGCTATTATCAATTTTGCAACTGTAGAGAGTTGTTACGCCCAGGATATGAGAGTAAAGCTTTACAAAATGAATAGGGAAAATTATACCAGAGGAGAATGCATAGGATTTGTAGAGTTGAAGGGAGGGAAGCTGGAAGTTAAGGT
>CBEUCN010000091.1:0-3770 GCA_965541635.1 uncultured bacterium | reverse complement strand
TTTGACCATTATGCACAAAGATATCCTGAAAAAGTGCTTGAATTTTCAGACTGGTTAGGATTGGAGATAGAGCCATATAATATATCCTTAGAAAGGTTCAGAAATTTAATTGTAGAGGCAAAACTCAAATTCTAATTTTTATTTAAAAAAGATTTGACAAGTTAGAAGATATATTATAATATTCGAATATACGAATGTAAGGAGGTATGAAGTGAAAAAGAAAGAGAAATTTCGAAAGGCGGCAAATATTCTGAAAGCGATAGCCCATCCTACCAGACTTATGATTTTAGATGCTCTTTGTAAAAAGAATGAGTGTGTAAGGGAATTTGAAGAAGATATAAAGAAAAGGCAGGCAAATATTTCTCAGCATCTGGCGATTTTAAGATCTGCAGGGTTTATAGATTACACTCAGGATGGGAAAAGACGGTGCTATTACCTTAAGAAGCCAGAACTTGTGAAAAGCATCCTTAATTGTATAAGGAAAGTGAAATAGAAGGAAAGTTGTAGAAATATTCTGGGTATTTCTGGAGTAAGGAGGGGAGGAGCATTAATATTTGCAGCAATTAAAAATTGCGTGGACTGTGATATGAGATTCGTGAAAGTGAGATGGAAATTGCTTTGATGAATAAAAGTGTTTGGAAAAAAGTAAGGAGGTGAAGTATGCCGATTTATAGTTTCAACTGTCAGAAATGCGGTAGGAATTTTGATATTCTGGTAGGAGTTACCAGAGAGAAGACAGAGATTAAATGTCCTCATTGTGGTTCCAGAGATGTTAAGAAAAACTTAACTGCATTTGGAATAGGCGGAAGTAATGATTCATCTTCTAGAGATTCTTCTGGTGGAAGTTGCTCTCTGGGAACTTGTCCTACCTGTTTTTGAGGTGTAAGATAAGAGAATTAAAAAGAAAGGAGGTTGAAAGATGGCTAAGGAAGTTAACATGGCAAACTTTGAGGAGGAGGTTTTGAAATCTGAAGTTCCAGTTTTGGTTGATTTCTGGGCACCGTGGTGTGCCCCCTGTTTAATGGTGGCTCCTGTTCTGGAGGAGATTTCTAAAGAATACGAAGGCAAACTTAAAGTGTGTAAAGTAAATGTGGATGAAGACCCTGCGCTTGCGTCTCGATATGGCATAATGAGTATACCTACCCTTCTGGTATTTAAAGGAGGAATTATCGTCCAGCAGGTGGTGGGAGCAATGCCCAAGCAGGAGATGGAAAGGTTAATAGCTCCCTATATCGAGGGGTAAGGGATATGCCCATATATTTATATCAGTGCCAGAAATGCGGGGAAAGATTTGAAAAGTTAATATTATCTGGCAGAGACCAGTTATTGGAATGTATTAAATGTGGTAGTGCCAGTTTGAGTAGATTACCCACGCGTTTCAGGTTTTCTGGTAAGGGTTTAGGGAGTATGAAGAATACAGATTCTTCTTGCTCTACATGTTCCAGCGGTGATTGTTCCAGTTGTGGCTGAGCCAACTCTGGAGATGGTTTCCTTTTTGGAAGTTGTAATTTTTGCCTTACAGTTTCCCAGAGTTAAGGAAGGAGCCAATTTTTTCTGGGGTGAAGACGACTGGACGGAATTTGGACAGATGGAGGACAATTCCAATATCTATTTAAGAGTAAGATATAGTTTTTAAGGAGCAGGTTCTTTTCTACTTCCCATTTAAATTTTGTTGAAAGACAAGCAACTCCAATCGTATTATTATAAATAATGAGGTGGTATTACCGTAAAGTTCCGGTTTTGATTCTCTTGTTTTTGTTCTCGGCCCTTTGGGTTTACCTCTTTTATTTAAAAGTCCGGCTTTTACCCGCAAGGGAAAGTTAATTATAAGTGTGATAGTGCTGAGTTACACTGTTATTTTATTGAAGTATATTTATTTCTGGGTTAAACTTTCTTACACCATCATAAATGAGTCAGTTAAAGAACTTAACTTATAAGGAGTTGTTGTCAGAAAGAAAATGTTTAAGATAGAAGAACTCCGAGTCAGAGTAAACGGGAAAGATGTATTAAATGATATAAATATCTCCATAGATAAAGGTGAGGTTCTGATTCTATTCGGGCCTAATGGGAGTGGAAAGACCTCTCTTTTGAAAACCATTCTGGGCTTTTCGGGTTACAGTATAGAAAGGGGGAAAATTTTGTTTGAAGGTAAAGTTTTAAATCAACTCCCTACAGAGGAAAGGGTAAAACTGGGGATAGGGATAATGTTTCAGCATCCCCCTAAGATAAGAGGTGTAAGACTGGAACAGATTGCAGAATTTCTTGCCAGAGATGGAGAGGAAATCGAAAAACTGGCAGATAAACTTTCTTTAAAAGACCATCTCAACAGGGAAATTAATCTCGATTTTTCCGGTGGAGAGATGAAACGTTCAGAACTTTTTCAGGTTCTTTTACAGAAGCCGAAACTTCTGCTTCTGGATGAACCAGAATCAGGGGTGGATATAGAAAATATTTCCATAATGGGTGAGGTTTTAAATCAATATTTAAAAGAAACCAATGCAAGTGCTTTAATAATTACCCATACGGGTTATATTTTGGATTATGTGGATGCTAATAAGGCTTATGTATTGATAGATGGTAAAATTTGGTGCCAAGGAACCCCTCGGGAAATATTTGAAAGTATAAGAAAAGATGGTTATGAAAAGTGTAAGGAGTGTGAATGGAAAAAGGTTTAACTAATTTTGGAAAAGAAGATTTAGAAAAAATTTCTTCTGCAGGGATAGACATCAGTGAGAAAACACGTTCAGCCAGTTTTTTGCAGGAAGATGGAGAAGTTATTTTAACTAAGAGTTTATTAAAAGGAGTTGAGATATTAAATAGAGAGGAAGCTCTGAATAGGTATCCTGAGGTAAGAAAATATTATGGTAAAGCTTTTAAAACTTTAGATAGAGATTTTCCTAAAGATACAGAAAAAGGTTATTTTATTAGAGTGAAGAAGGGCACAGTTGTTCAACTTCCTGTTCAAGCATGTCTGTTTTTGAAGAAAAAGAGATTTGAACAGAAAGTGCACAATATAATAATTGTGGAAGAAGGAGCAAAGGCATATTTAATTACTGGATGTGCTTCTTCCAAGTCAGCAGAGGAAAGTTTTCATTTGGGGGTCTCAGAGTTTTTTGTGCACAAAGGTGGATATTTAAACTTTACTATGATTCATTCCTGGCGTAAGGATATAAGTGTAAAGCCAGTAAGTATTGCCCTGGTTGAAGAAGGAGCAACATTTGTTTCTAATTATATTTGTTTATATGCAGTAAAAGAAGTATCTATGTATCCAACGGCAGTTTTACTGGGGAAAAATGCCCGCGCAAGTTTTAACTCTTTGATTTTATCTAATTTTGGTTCTTTTCAGGATATCGGCTCCCGGGTAGTCTTCAGGGAAGGGAATACATCAGCAGAGATAATTTCCCGAGCAGTATCTGTGGGAGGGAGAATTATTGCCCGGGGGCACTTGAAATCAGAGGCGAAAAATGTCAAAGCCCATCTTGAATGTCGGGGGTTGATAATTTCCGAAGAGGGGACAATCCATGCTATCCCTGAACTGGAAACCGATTATCGGGACGTGGAACTTTCTCATGAAGCGGCGATCGGAAAGATAAGCAGAGAGGAAATAGAATATCTGTGTGCCCGGGGCTTTTCCAGAGAGCAAGCCCAGGCGATAATAATCAGAGGATTTATGGATGTGGAGATATTAGCCCTTCCGGAGGTACTTAAAAACGAAATCAAGCAACTGGAAGAAAAGACTTTACGCTCAGGATTTTAAAGAGTAAATTAAG
>CBEUCN010000090.1:0-4067 GCA_965541635.1 uncultured bacterium | reverse complement strand
CAGATATTTCCAGAGCCAGAGAACTTCTGGGATATATACCTGAGGTTGATTTCCATCAGGGTTTGGTTTTAACCATTAATTGGTTTCAGGAAAATTTCAGGCTGCAGGAGGATAAGTGAAAACAGCATTAGTTACTGGTGGGGCGGGATTTTTAGGCTCTCATTTATGCCAGAGACTTCTAAATGAGGGATATAGGGTGATATGTATGGATAATCTTATAACTGGAGATGCTGAAAACATAAAGCATCTTATTGATAATCCCAATTTTGTTTACATTCAGCAAGATGTAACCAAATATATAGAGGTGGAGGACCCCCTTGACTGGGTTTTCCATTTTGCTTCTCCAGCTTCTCCTATAGATTATCTTAAATATCCCATTCAAACCTTAAAAGTTGGCGCTTTAGGAACGCATAATACTTTAGGTCTGGCTAAAGCCAAGAGAGCAAAATTTATGCTGGCATCAACTTCCGAGGTTTATGGTGATCCCCAGGTTCATCCCCAGCCGGAAGATTACTGGGGAAATGTTAATCCTATTGGACCCCGGGGAGTATATGATGAGGCGAAGAGATTTGCAGAGGCACTGACAATTGCTTATCACCGTGAGCATAACATAGATGTTAGAATAGTAAGAATTTTTAACACTTATGGACCGAGAATAAGAACGGACGATGGTCGGGCAATTCCCACATTTATAACCCAGGCATTACGAGGAGAAGATTTGACCATATTCGGAGATGGCTCTCAGACTCGTTCATTCTGCTATGTTGATGATTTAATTGATGGAATTATGAGATTAATGGAAGTAGAATATCACTTTCCGCTGAATCTTGGAAATCCTGAGGAAATCACTATCTTGGGACTTGCCAGGTTAATAATAAACCTTACTGCCAGTAAAAGTAGGATAAAATTTCTTCCCCTTCCTCAGGATGATCCTAAAGTTCGTAGACCAGATATAACGAAGGCAAAAAAACTTTTAAGTTGGGAACCAAAGATTCCTCTTACTCAGGGGCTTTTATCCACCATAGAATATTTCAAGCATAAGTTAAAAATTGATAATTAAATTCATAAAGAATTTTAAAATCCACGAGATTTACCGCCAGGCAACCATTCTATTTTTAGCCATTACAATAGGAAATGTTTTCAATATGCTTTATCACATTATTATGGTCAGGAAATTATCTCCTGAAGAATATGGGGTATTGAATACTCTTTTCGCCTGCATTCTATTTTTTGCTCTTCCCATCACAAATATTCAGATTGCCTTAACCAGATTTATTGCTCGCTATCATGGTCTCCAGTCAAAATTAGCAATTGAAAAAATATTAAAAGGAATATTTATAAGAATTTTCATTTTAGCATTGATTATAGGAATAGTAATAATCCTTTTTGCTTCCAGGATAGAGATATTTTTAAAATTGCATGATATAAAGCCTGTTTTATACATGGCAGGAGTGGTGTCAGCAAGTTTAATTATGCCCCTTTCTCTGGCTGGACTGGAAGGGCTTCAGAAATTTATTTCCATGGGGTTGGTGTTTATCTGTACTCATTTCAGCAAATTAGTTCTGGCAATAATATTTATTTATCTGGGGTGGGGAGTAAATGGAGCATTAAATTCTATAACGATTTCCAATCTGTTAGGAATAATAATAGGCTACCCTGCTTTAAGTAGAAGTTTGAAAGAGTTGAATTATAAAAATGAAAATATCTTGGAGGTAAATTTTAGAGATCTCTATCTTTACATTTTACCGGTGAGTCTGGCTACTTTGACTTTTACGGTTCTTACAAATCTGGATGTAATACTGGTTAAACATTTTTTCTCTCCTCTTGAGGCGGGATATTATTCTATTGCTCAGGTAATTGGGAGGATTATTCTCTTTTTACCCATGGGTATCTCCATGGTAATGTTCCCTAAGGTGGTCTATTCTCAAGCCAGAGAGGAAAACACAATAGAGCACTTTAAACATTCCATAATTTATACCATTGCGTTGATTATGGGAGGAAGTGCATTTGTATTTTTATTCCCAACCTGGATATTAAAAATATTTACTGGCAGATTGTATCCTCAATGTTTACCTTTGATAAGAAGATTTGCTGTAAGTATGGGATTATTTTCCCTTAATTTCAGTTTTTTGGTATATTACCTCTCTATCAATAAGTGGAAATATATATTACCATTTTTAATTTTCTCTCTGGTGGAAATAATAGTTATTTCTCTCTGGCATCTGACATTAACCGCTGTGGTGGATATTGTAATTCTTGTGGCTTTTGTACTTCTACTATTTAATATTACTCTCCTTAGGATCCACCATAAATGAGTTTTAACAAAATAGTAATAAAATCCTTGACTCCAGTTTTTTAATAGTTTAAAATACAATTAAATTTAAAGAAAGGAGGTGAGGTAAATGGACTGGAAGCAGATTTTGTGGGATCCGGTAAGTGGAGTTTTGACCAGGGCATTTAAGTTTTTACCGACATTGATAAGTGCAATTGTTGTTTTATTTGGAGGTTGGATAATAGCCAAAATAATTCAGAAACTTGCTACCAAAATATTCCAATGGCTTAAATTTGACACTCTTTCGGAGAAGTCCGGGCTCTCCAATATCTTTAAAAAGGCAGGAATTACTCACACACTTTCTCAACTTATAGGTATTCTCCTTTACTGGTTTGTAATGCTTTTGGTTTTTATTTCGGCTTTGAATGTGCTTAATCTTAATATAACTGCTCAACTTTTAGATAAGATAATATTTTATATCCCTAATGTAATTGCTGCTATTTTTGTATTTGTGGTTGGACTTTATCTAGCCTCTTTTCTGGCTGGATTGGTAAAAACTGCTATGAGTGGGATTGGTGTTCAGGAGGCAAATTTTTTGGGTAATTTAACTCGGGCAATTGTAATATTGTTTGCCTTGGTTATTTCTCTTCAGCAATTGAAGATTCAGGCGGGAATACTTTCCTTTGCCCTTAATATAATAATAGCCAGTTTGGGACTTGCTTTTGGTTTAGCATTCGGTTTGGGTGGAAAGGATATCGCCAGTAGGATGCTTGAGGAGTGGAGAAATAGATTAAGAAAGAAGGAAGAGATAACTCAGTAGATTACAAAGTCAAATGTTCATATCTGCCCCGTTTCGTAAGAAACGGGGTATTTTATTTTGAATGAAGATTGCATTTATCGGGAAAAGTGGGGCAGGTAAAAGTTGTTTATTTGAACTTATTACCAAAAATAGTGATTATCGTGAACTTCCTCAAGGGGGGAAATTAGCAACTATTTCTATTCCTGATTCCCGCCTAAATGCTTTAGTATCAGCACTGAAACCCAAAAGATACAAGTCAGTAGAAGCCCAGATTGTTGATCCTGGACCTGGGTTAAGGTTGAATTCACCCAACATAGCTGATAGCGATATTCTGGTAGTTATTTCTGAGGGGTCTGCTTTAGATATCAAAGAAGTGATAGATAAAATATTTGCTCGTGATGAAGAGATTGTGGATAAGAAACTAATGACTCTGGAGCAGGAAATGAAGAAGCGTCATGGCCAAGAAGATTTGGAAGTGGAATTTACAGTTTTTAAGAAAGTTAAACAGTTACTTTCTCATAAGAATTTTCTCAGTTCTGGTGATTTCTCCAGCCAGGAAATAAAAATTATTCATAATATTCAGCCTTTAAGTTTAAAAAAAATATATGTGGTTATTAATCAGGAAGAAAAAGAGATATCTAATGAAGTTGTAAATTTCCTCAAGAAGATGGGTCTGCAATATCAAGTGTTCAGTGTCTCACTCCATTATGAAATTGCCCAACTTCCTCCTCGTGAGCAAGACCTTTACTATCAGGAGTATAATTTAGATGAAAACCAGGTGGATAATCTGCTAAAATCTATTTATTCCGCCAGTGGATATATTACCTTTTATACAGTGGTGAATGAAGAAGTCAGAGCCTGGCCGTTAAGAAAAGGAGAGGATATTTTAACTGCTGCTGGTAAAATTCATACTGATATGGCACGAGGTTTTATAAGGGCAGAGGTTATCTCTTTTGATGATTTCTCTCAGTGTGATTTCTCTTTACCTCAAGCCAG
>CBEUCN010000089.1:0-4102 GCA_965541635.1 uncultured bacterium | reverse complement strand
GATAAGCAATCTCAGAAAAATTATCTCTGTCTACAGGATATAAACTTGACTGTGCATTCCAGGACTGCTATTATTTCAGATGGTGGTAATTGGAATAATGGATGTAATCTCCCTGCCAGTTATTGTCAGACTCAGGAGATAATATGAAGAAAAAGAGACTTTTCAGAATCATAATTCCTGCATTTCCAAAATTCAACATCTATTCCTCGCTTCTCAATAAAACTACCGCCTTAGGCCCTATATGTATAGCAACTGCAGTTAAAAAACTTCCCGGATGGGAAACAGAAGTGATAGACGAGAACAACTTCTGGAGAAAAGAAGCATTAAATCCCTCAGGGACAATAAACCATCAATTGCTCCAGCAGGAGAATCCTGCGGATGTAGTTGGTTTCTATGGAGGAATGAGTTCGTCAATTCCTCGACTTTATCAGTTGGCAAAATTTTATAAAAAAATGGGAGCCTTCACCATAACAGGTGGCCATCATTTCGTCTCTGAAACTATTCCGGAAGCATTTGACAATAAAATTGATGTCATTGCTATCGGAGAGGGAGAAGATACAATTAAAGAACTCCTTATAGCCATACAGGAGAACAAATCCCTAAATGACATCTGGGGGATTGCCTTTAAAGAAAATGGAAAGATAAAATATACTCCTCCTCGGCCTCCGATAAATGACCTTGATTCTCTTCCAATTCCTGACTTTGGATTATTAAAATATGCCCGGCTTATACTCCTTCCCCTGGGGAGAGTCAGAGGCTGCGGAATGAATTGTGAATTCTGTGCTGTAAAGGGTGCTCCTCGATTTGCCTCACCGGAAAGGCTGGTTGAAGAAATTGCTAAAAACTATGAAAAATTTAACATCCGGGAGTTCTTTATAGTAGATGACCTGTTCGCTCAGGATAGAGAGGATACATTGAAATTGTGCAAACTTCTCTCCCGCTATCAGGCCAGAAAAAACATAAAGTTTAAAATTTCTGTCCAGATAAGATTGGATAAAGCAAAAGATGAGGAACTTCTATCGGCAATGAAAGATGCCGGAATCAGGACTGTAATAATTGGATTTGAATCCCCGATTGCAGAGGAATTGAAAGCCATGCGTAAGGGATTAAAACCCGAGGATATTGTAAGATTAACCAAAAGGTATCAAGATTACGGCTTTGCGATCCACGGAATGTTTATATTCGGATATCCTGCAAAAGAAGGTGTAAACTACAGCAAAACACCCCAGGAAAGAGTGGAAGCCTTTAAGAAATTCATAGATACTACCTGCCTGGATACCATTCAGGTGCTTCTGCCGGTTCCACTTCCGGGAACAGAACTAAGGAAAAGGCTATTAGCTCAAAACAGAATTTATCCCTCACAGTATATCGGATGGGAATATTACGATGGAACATTTCCGTTATTTGAACCTGATCCTCCATTTACACCTCAGAACCTGCAGAATGCTGTTTTGGAAATCATGTCCTGGTTTTATAACAGAAAGGGATATTTCAGATTAAATTTCCATCTATTTCTTATCCCCAGTTATATACTAAGATACGGACCCAGGAAAGGTTTGAGAGAATGGAAAAAGAAACTGAGGATGATTATCTATAAAGTAATTGGGTATAGAATTATCCAGCGCTGGCTGATACAGCAGGAAAAGTTAAGGTATTTTGAAAAGTTGGATTTAGCCAGAAAATACCTCGTAAAGGAAAAACATCCTGTATTAAATTTTTAGTTGCTCTCAGAAAACAGATAATAATTATACCAGTAAGGGTCTTCACAACCTACTTTTTCTTCTATTATTATATTCCTACTCAGTGACTCTAAAGCTTGAATAACACATCTTATTATTAACTCCTTAAAAATTACTTCCAGATAGGCTCCTTTACTCTTCGGGATCAATAAGGAGCTGTTACAACTGAAGGTATACCCACTACCAAAATGAGTTTTTCAAATAGTTTCACCTTTATTATAAATATACCCTATTGTTACACTCCAATCCAAATACATCAGAGAGTTTCAAAATTATGTTATACTTATATTAAGAGAAAGGAGGTGGAGGTGAAACAGCTTTTATTTTATGCTTTATCCCTGTTTATAATTCTTAACACCTCAGTTAGTCCACCCCCCAAAACTGAAAGTATCTCCAGACGAATAAAAGCAACTTTCTCATCTGACATAGACGATGCCAAGAATTTAAATCCTGAAATCCATAGAGACAGAATTGTTTACTACAGTTGGGAACACAAACCGCAATTTGCATGCAATTTAACAGGAGACATAGTTGAAACATATTTTTACGATAAGAATGGAAATCTCTCATACATAGAAATAAAAAATTCCAAGAATAATGATTGGATAGATCTAGAACCTGTGGTTAATCCAAAGGAGGAACTTCCTGATAGATTTATATGGGCTATATATCAAGAAGGGCTCTGTCTGGGTAGTATTACCATAAATATAGACAGAGAAAATAATTCTATGTATATTGGAAGAATAGAGATACATCCAAAACATCAAAGAAAAGGTATAGGTAAAACTGTTATAGATTTCCTTTTTAACTATTACAAAAGGTTGCCTCAATATAGAGATTTGAGGTCTATAAGTGCTCATACTTATAATCCTGTACTGGCTGAAATATTCCTTCAACTCTCCACCGACGGAAAAATTGTAATAGAAAACAAAACATTCCACAGAGAGCAGTTGACCCAGATAGTAAAAGAAATAATTACAAAAGCAGGAATATGTGTAAAATTTCAGGCTCCAAATGGAGAAACCAAATCCTTGGAAATAGCCCCTACAGGAAGAGTAGTCAATTCAGATATTCCAGAACTGGAAGGTAAATATGTTCTAAGATACCTGAAAGCCGAAAGGGATGAGTTAAATAGATGGAATATCTATATCCAAGGAGAAAACTTCGGAATCGTTGACAGATTCACTGATCTTCTCAGGATAGAAGCTGAAATGGATTACTAAATGGGATTATAACCTGCTCTTTTGGCTTCCTTCTTTTTTATATTCCATATGAGACCCATCACTTTGGGAGATTAAGGACAGAGTTATCAAGCCAAAAAGAACCACGCCTGATTCTATCTTAATCCATAAAGGAATAAACTTTCCTGCGCCGGTTATCAGACGAGGAGCAGCAGACAACAATTGCCCCCTAAAATTAAAGCGGTCAATGTCCTGAAGATAGCAAACAATGACCCCATCAGGAAGTAGGTGGCTAAAATCGAATCCACTCCAGTGGTGGGTGTAGAAACTAAAAAAGAAAGGACTGATAATTTATGTGATCCATTTCTGCAATTTTATTCAAAACTTCTCTATTGTTTTTATTATTGGATAAACTAGCGAGTTTTTTATAAATAAAATGCTCGGTTATTTCATTTCTCTGGGAAAGTAGAAGCCTTATTCTCATCTTTTCGTCCATTTACTCCTCCATTTCAATCTTTATCTCTTTCGTATTTATTATGGTATTATGAACAGGACAGTTATGAACAAATCTCAAAAAGGCCTGTTTTCTATCACCGAGTTCTGCATCAGTGGAAATTTTAACCCTTATATCTTTAAGCATTAAAACCGGCTGTTTAGTCCACTCTCCAGATACCCTCACCTTAAGTTTGTCAAATTTTATTCCAGCATTGACCAAATATAACCTTGCATAATACATTACACAACCACCGATTGAGGCTAAGAACAGCTCTGAAGAATTAGGAGTAGAAGGAATATAACCTTCTTCCCTTCTGATATCAATATAAGCTTTTGCCCCGCTTTTTAGAGATTTAACCTCAAATTTTTCACCTTCTAAGTATCTAATTTCTACTTCTAAAGCCATAAGATCCCCCTTTTATATCTTTAACTTTTCTACACCTCTTCTAAATTTAAAATCTTTGTTAAATCTTTCTCCGGCTCTGAGATCAATTTTACATTATATCCCGAAACCAGTACTTTCAAAATATCTTCATTAACCCAGGCAGGCAAAATTGGGCCGATGTAGATGTCCTTTATTCCCAGATAAAGCAAAGTCCAGAAAATAGCTATTGCTTTTTGCTCCATCCACATCAAAATTAAACTCAGAGGCAATTCATTTATTCCAACTCCAAAAAGTTCAGCCAG
>CBEUCN010000088.1:0-4185 GCA_965541635.1 uncultured bacterium | reverse complement strand
ATATATGACAATACTTTCGCCATCCCTACTATTGCATGGTCTGTAATGTCACATCTTAAATAATTTTTGACAAGTGAAGCTCGAAATCCACCTAAGGTTTTAGAAGGTTTTTTTACATAATACATATCTACTGGTTTAAATTGAAGATTTAAAACAAATCTAAGAGCTCTTACAATAGTTTTCCCGTAAGAATCAATTCTTTTTTTATCTTTAAGCATTTTCGCAACAGAATAAGCTTCAGCAAGTCCTTCAACATAAACTGCAGCTTCAAAATTTGGAACACCTTCCCTTACCCATCCTCCAAAATAATCCTTGTAAGGAGAATTTTTAAGATCGTATTGTTTCGTTATTAACCAATCGTTCATTTCAAAAACAAAATCAGCATATTTTTTTTTCTTTGTAATTTTATACATTTGCGCCCATACACATGAATGCCATGGAATAAATGGCCTATTTTTATTCTCTTTCCAATATTTTTTATAATAAGAAAAGGCTTTTTCTATAGCCCTTAAAATTCTTTCTTCCGGATTAATTTTATAATATTCAATTAACCCTAACATAGCTTCTCCTGGAAAGTAATTCTGACCTGGCTTTAAAACTTTAGGTTCAAAATATGCCATGAAAGAACCATCTTTATTCTGCATATTTAAAATAGAATATACAAATTGTTTCATAATTTTAGCATATTTTGAGGACTCTTTATGCAACTCCAGTAAAGACATAGCTACCAATGTTAAACCAGTACTTCCTAATTTACCAGTTCCCGCAAAATATATGTAGGGCAATTTCTTTTTTTTATCTAAAAATTTTATATTATTTAGTAAATATTCTATAGCTTGTAGAGAGGATGTTTTATATTTTTTATATTTAGTGAATCTATACATCAATGCAACAGCATAAGATACGCCCGCTTGTCTAACATAACTATTTTGTCTGCTTTCCTTATCTTTGTGAGGGTAATACAAATACATATAACTTCCATTGGGATTTTGATTTCTAACTAACCAATTGCACCCATATACTGCAGAACGAAATATTCGAATCCAATTAACCTCACTTAAAGGAACATATAAAGTCCCTCGAGTAAGTTCTACAACTTCTCCCTTAGGAGTCCTCAAAAAATCAAGTGTTTCAAATTTAAATATTTTTGTCTCTTTGTTCTTCCATGCATTTTTCTTAAGCCCCGCTTTTTTACATAATCTTGCTAATAAAGTTTCCCGATCCATCTGGTATATAATTGGTACACATGGAAGATAAATCGCCGATTTTTTTCCCTTAACAAGATATAAACCATGAATACCTAATTCAATTTCTTTGGGACTGTTGATTTTTTCTTTTGGTCCCAATATACTTAATTCTATAAACATTTTTTTAATTTCCTCTTTTTCTATAGGTTTGAATCTTCTATCTTTCAATGCTTTTATTGTGGCATAAATCACTGATTCAATTATATTACCTTTTTTACTCCCTCTACATCCTCTAACTTTTCCATCAATATATAATGTAATAAACACAGTGTTGTTTATATTTAATAATCGATTATTAATTTTATGAGGGTGATAAATAGAGTTTTCCTTAAGATACTTCTCAATTGTCAAATAGGAAGTTTGTAGTAAATATTTCGCAGAATCAACACTTATCTGAGAGAAAGAATTTAATTCATCAGAAATAGCTTGAGCTAGTGTTTCAAATTTAAAATGAAATCCAATACAGGTTAAAATACTTATGAAGATTCGCCACTTAATTTCAGATATTTTACCATTCATCAATGTATTGGAGTGCTTTTGTTAATGTAAAAAGAGCATAATAAGTAGAATCTATCCTTAACATATTGGAATACAAAGAAAATCTAAATCCACCTTTTGTTCTTGAATAAGGAGTACTTCTCCACGGATAGTCCCATATATTTTTACTTCTTTTTGTATTTTTAATATTTATATAATACAAGTCTTCTGGTTTATATTGTAAGTTTAATATAAAATGCATTCCCATTTTAATACACTTTTTGTAAATATTCATTCTATATTTGTCGTTTAGAATGCAAGCAATATCATAGGCATCAATTAAACCCATTAATAAACAAGCAGTTTTAATAGATGGAGGGCTACCAAAACCTCCTACATAATCTTTATAAATAGAATATTCATTATGCTGCTGTCCTGACTTTATCATCCAATCTGCCATTTCAAATACAAAATCTGCATATTTCTTCTCTTTAGTAATTCTATACATTTCAGAATATGCAGAGATTTGCCAAGGAGGAAAATCAAAATTTTTATTATTCTTCCAATAATTGTAATAATAATTATATGCTTTTTCCAACGCTTCTAAATATTCTCTTTGTGGTTTTATCTTATAGAATTTCACCAGAGATAATAAAGCCTGGCCAGGATAGATATCTTGAAAATTTTTCCACTTATTAGGAGTTGTAGATTCATAAAAAGTTTTAAAACTTCCGTCTTTATTTAATAAATACAAAATAGAATTAGCTATTTTTACTCCCAAATTTATAAACTCCTCATCCTTCAAATATATAATGGTCAATAATAGTCCAGCATTAGCACCAAGAGAGCCCTCACCATTATAATAAACATATGGATATTCTCCATTCTTTGTATATTTTACTTTTTTCAATAAATAATCTATTGCTCGTTTTGCAGAATGAATATACAACTTATATCCCAGTGAGTTACCTGCATAAGCCAAAGCAGCAGCAGCCATACTTTGGTCTACAAGATTTCCAGAGACACTATATATATCCTTGGAGGGATAATATGTAGATCTATATTTATATATATATGTTTTTCTTTTTATTTTAGTAACTTGATTCCGCGCTAACCAATCTGCTCCAGCTATTATTGCATCTTGAATGTATTTCTTTGTAATTTCCTTTCTTTTAACATATTTATGCCCTCTATATAAATCAACAGCTTTTCCTCCTGGTTGGCTTTCTACAAAATCTAATGTCTTAAATATGTATATGTGTGTTAGCTCTGATCTCCATGCATATTCATCTAAGCCAGCTTTTCTACACAGCCTTGATAGCATCTCTATTAATTTCCAATTATTGCGAATAGGTACTGCTGGTAAAAACAACGCTGTTTTTTCTCCCCTTTCTATTCTTACTCCATGAATTCCTAATTCTATGAGTTGCTTCAACATGTCGGGGTTGTGATTATTCACAGAAATTTCTTGTCCTCTTATATTTATTTCAATCAATAAATCATCAGGATCAATATATCCTTTTTCTCCTATTACCTTTTTAAGAATTTTTAATGTTGCTTTATGTGTTGAATACGCTAAATTATTACTTCTTGCCCAACCTTCTCCTAATTTTTTTAGTCTAAATATTTTTTCGCCTTTCCATAATTCTCTTCCTCTACTCCAGAGAGTTACCCAAACTTCATTTTGGTAGTCAAGCCCATCACATTCGAAAGATATAAATTTTTCTTCTTTATTAATGAGATAATTTTCTATTGTCTTTCTTGCTATAGTTGTAAGGGTTGTCTTTTGTTTATCAGTTAAAAAGGGTAAAATTTCCGACTGATTTTCAATGCATCTAATTTCAAAAGTTACATCATTCTCCCCTTTCTCCTTACATAAACCAGCACTATTTAATAGAAAAATTATTGTAGAAAAAGAAAAATATAATCTAACTCCCTTCATCATTTATATTTAAAAATAGCATTTTAGAATTATTTTTTCAACAAATAAAACCTTAGTAAGGTTCTGAGTCTGAATCTGAGTCTGGCTTTGGGACAAGTCCATTATGGACAAGAATCCCTTCTCTCCCAACAAAATAATTATGATTACCTTCTACCGTTAAATTAAATACCCTCACCTGTTCCTGAGCCGGCAGTATCTCAATACCTCTGCATTCTACATATTTACCATCCACTGCCTTTACCATATCACCTTCTCTTAATTGATAAGCCATCTTCCACCCTTTATCTTTTACATAAAATGTCTCATTATGACTGCAGGTGATTATATCTTCCCCTAGTTGTACTCTTACTATCTTACCCCTTATTGCTGTAATGGTATTTACTACTTGACGATACTCAGGTTTGCCTTTACTAATATTGTAACTTAATACCTTATCCCCTATTTTAATTAATTCTATTGGTTTCTCACCTTCAGCTGTCTTAATTAATGTCCCTGCTGTAAAGCAAGTATCTGTGTCTG
>CBEUCN010000087.1:0-4209 GCA_965541635.1 uncultured bacterium | reverse complement strand
CCGAAATCCATCTCCAGAACTTTTTGTTTGGTGGTGTACAGAAATCCTGTTTTAAGATTATAAACCTCCTGATAGGTCTCCACCGCCCATCCAAAGGCATTAGTCTCCTTATTATTAAAACCCCACCATTGCCCGGCACATTTATCAAATCTTACAAAATTATATGTGATATCCTCATAGGTTGTGGGTTTTAAGTCTTTATCCTGCATAAACTTATTGGTTATTGCTTTGGAGAAATTCCAGTCAGGAAAATGCGTAACTTCGTTTCTACACGAAACTTGAACTGGGAAACGGGTATAATTATCCAGTTTATCTTTACTCTTGCCCCCAAATGTTATAGTAAAATGCTTATGTGTCTTCTTACCCTCTGTTTCATCTATTCTCTTTTCTATTTCTTTAATATCTTCAGGACTTACCTCAGGAAACCGTTTGGAATAATTTCGCAATATATGCTTCGCTATTTCGTAACCAAACGCGGTGTAAGAAATTGCATAGCTACCATCTGGATTCTTGGAAACACTTTTTCTAGGACTTATTGCTTTCGCCGGCCTCATATAAAACTGAGCCCGCATCTTTTCTATCCGTCTGAATCTATCTCTCACATAATAAAGAATTTTCAGAGCAGATATCAAATTCTGATAACTAATTTGAGTATCCTTGCTTACCTTCTTTTTTAGAATCATCTCCCTTGCCTTCAACACTCTCTGAAGATATTCCTCAAAAGGCATATCAGGAGAAAGTGCCTGATAAAGTTCAGCAATAGAACCAAATTCTTCAACATCAAGAGGTTGTTCTTCAGTAGACCCCACCGCCCATAGAGATTGGAGGTTAAATCCAATAATCCCAATAAATAATATTAAAATATTTTTAAACCTTTTCATATCCTTCTTCACTCTATTATATTTATACCATATTCAGACAAAAAATGCAAATCACCGAAGGTAAAAATCGTCGAGATAAATCCTACCCGCGGGCACATTGGCAAATCTTTTCTCAATAACCACATTTATTTCCTGAAGCTTAGAAATATCCACCTTTTTGAGCTTACCCAGAAATATCTCTACTTTTCTCCATTGAGATCTGACCCCAGCAAACATTCTGGTAATCCTGTTACGATTTCCATCCTCAAACGTTATTCCAATTACATTAGTAAATCCTAAATCCGGCTCCCCCTTTACCCAGAATCCAAAATAGTAATATTTAGTGAAATCAATTCCGCCTACATTTATCCATACCCCCCCTACACTATCTTTCTTGAGAGTAAAATCATAATCGAGAGCAAGGGAGTATCCTTTCTCTCCATGTTTTACAAGATTTGAGCGTTTTATTTTAAATGTAGATACTCCATCCTCCATATTTTCCTCCCACACCCCGCCGTTAAACTGTTCCTCCTCGAAATCCAGAAAGATATAAGGCTTATGCTCCTTCTCTTTTTTTTCAATCTCAGGCTTAGATTCAGGCTTCTTAGCACACCCAAATATCAAGAAAAAAGATGCAATATAAGCTGTATATCTTTTTACTTTCATTTACATCTCGATTATAACATCTATTTTATCCATGTCTACAAATTTTTCTACCTTCCACTACAACAACAATCTCTCCTTTAGGAATTATTTCTCCATTATTTAACGCCGACAAAATCTCGGAGATGGAACCTCTTTTTATTTGTTCATGCATTTTGGTTAACTCTCTTGCCATAACCATTTTTCTATCCGGCCCAAAACCTTCCAAAAATTCCTGTAATGTCCTTTTTATTCTCTGAGGAGATTCGCAAAATATCATGGTTCTTGTTTCTTCTTTCAACTCCTGAATTCTTTTTTTTCTCTTCCCCTGTCTGCGAGGTAAAAAGCCTTCAAACACAAATCTATCAGTAGGCAGTCCAGAAATTATCAAGGCAGAGATAATAGCAGTAGGACCAGGAATTGCTGTTATTTCTATCCCCTGAGCAATTGCTTCCCTTACTAGATAATAGGCGGGGTCCTGAATCCCAGGGGTGCCAGCATCAGAAATCAATGCCAGATGTTTACCATTCAGCAATAATTTAATCAACTTAGGTGTTTTCTTCTCCTTATTAAAATCATGATAGGAATCACATCTGGTTTTTATTCCATAAGCTTTAAATAAACGGGCAGAGTAGCGAGTATCCTCACATACCACTAGATCCACAGATTTCAATACCTCAATTGCCCGTAAGG
Source organism: uncultured bacterium (assembly GCA_965541635.1). Taxonomy (GTDB): domain Bacteria; phylum Omnitrophota; class Gorgyraeia; order Kaelpiales; family Kaelpiaceae; genus 4484-49. The sequence continues at coordinate 2,014 of CBEUCN010000087.1, read as the reverse complement.
TGATATCCCCAAGATTGCCAATGGGAGTGGCTACTAAATAAAGTCTACCAGAACTCATTCTATAATAAGGCAAGTTGCCCGATTATCCAAAAATTGAAATATTCCCTTTTTAACAGGAATTTTTTGAACTTGACTGCCATTTTTTATCTCTATCTCGCCCTCTTTTAATATTACCACCAATGGAGCATGATCTGCTAATACCCCTATCTCACCATCCCAGCCAGGAAGTTTGATAAATTCGGCCTCGTTGTTGTAAATAGATTTTTCTACAGCCAAAATTTGAAGATAGAACCTGTTCATTCTACAGTCACACTTTTTGCCAGATTACGAGGCTGATCGATATCACATTTCCGATTTACAGCAACATAGTAAGCCAGTAACTGCAGTGGAATTGGAACCAGTAAGGTAGAAAGTTCTTCTCTGACTTTAGGGATTTCAATACTATAATCACAATTTTCTTTTACCTCCTGATCTCCCGCAGTAAATATCCCTATTATCCTACCATGACGGGCTTTAACCTCTAACAGATTAGATAGCATCTTCTCCCTGACTCTTCCCTGGGGCAGGATAGCGACCACGGGAAGACTATCTTCTATAAGAGCAATAGGGCCATGCTTCATCTCTCCTCCGGGATATCCCTCAGCATGGATATAGGAAATTTCTTTAAGCTTCAAAGCGCCTTCCAGAGCATTAGGGAAATTCACTCCCCGCGCAAGGTAAAGAAAATTGTGGGCATTATAAACCTCATCTGCTATTTTCTGAATTTGATTGGTATTGGCAAGACAGGATTCGAGATAAAGAGGAATCATTTGTATTTCCGTTAGATAACTCTTATAAAATCCAATATCTATAGTATTTTTCAACTGGGCCAGTTTTAATCCCAGAAGTTGAAGAATAAATAACTGGGCAATATAAGCCTTGGTGGAAGCCACTCCAATCTCAGGTCCGGCATTGGTGTAAATTACTGCATCGGCTTCGCGAGCAATTGTGGAGCCTTCTACATTCACCACTGCCAAAGTTTTTATACCCATCTTTCTCGCCAGACGCAGAGCAGCCAGAGTATCCGCCGTCTCTCCAGATTGAGAAATACAGATAAAGACTGTATTCTCTTCCAGAACAGCATCTCGATAACGAAACTCACTGGAAGTGTCAACAGTAACTGGGATTTTTGCCCACCGCTCTATTAAATATTCAGAAATCAAACCAGCATGATAGGCAGTGCCACAAGCAACTATCCAGAGATGTTTAACCTCTCTTAAAATATTTTCATCAATGCTTAAACTTATCTCTTCTGCTCGAATATATTTTGTAATATTTCTCTTTACTACCTCAGGCTGTTCATAAATTTCCTTAAGCATAAAATGAGGATAGCCAGCTTTGTCTGGAGTAGAAAAATCCCATTGAATTTCAGAACTTGCTTTTCTTTTGGGTTGTCCTTTAAAATCCAGGATTTGAAAACCGTCTTTCTTTACAACCACAACATCTCCATCGTCAAGATAAACCACAAGCCGGGTTTCATCTAAAAGGGCTGTGGGATCAGAGGCCAAATAATAGCCGTCTTTTCCTAAACCCAGAATCAACGGGCTTAAAAGCCTTGCTCCCACCAATTTCTCTGGTTCCTGCTGAGATACAACTACAAAAGCATATGTTCCCTTTATTTTAGAAAGGACTTTGATAACCGCTTCTTCCAGAGTATGTGTATAATATTCTTCTATAAGATGGGCTATAATTTCCGTGTCCGTCTGGGATAGGAATTTATGCCCTTTATCTTCCAGCTCTTTCCGAAGAAGTTTGTAATTTTCAATTATACCATTATGAACCACCATTATTTCTTGTTTACAATCCCAGTGGGGATGAGCATTTATCTCATTGACCTCTCCATGGGTAGCCCAGCGAGTATGCCCCAGTCCAAGATTCCCATCTATAGGCATAGAATCAAGAAGTGCATTTAACTTCTCTACCTTACCTGGTTGTTTAACAACCTTAAACCGGCCATCTTGCAGTATTGCCACAC
>CBEUCN010000086.1:0-4225 GCA_965541635.1 uncultured bacterium | reverse complement strand
CGCTGTCTCTATTTTACTCTCCCTTACAATGTATACTCTCAATTAACTTTTGAAAAATTTGATTACATAATAAGCACGGGTTCTTCTCTTGTGCCTATAAATGTCATCCTTGGCTATGAAAACAAATCCCGCAACATCTGTATACTTGATCCCGGCCTGGGATACCGCAATAAATTTGATAAACTTTTTGTTCCCGAACATGATAGAGTTAGAGGAGAGAATGTGGTTTGTTTTCAGGGAGCAATTGTAGATAAAGATAACATGTTTTATAAAGGAGACAAATTTATATCCCGGACTAATTTAGTTTTTGATCCTTGGGCACTGAAAATTGGATTACTAATAGGTGGAGATACTAAATATGCTAAGTTTAATACCCGAGCTTTAAAACATTTCTTGAATAAATTGCAGGAAATTGCTTCTCAAGGGGGATTGGAATTACTCATTACCACTTCCCGCAGAACTCCAAGAGAGATAGAAGATTTTCTTCAAGAATTTAAACATCCCTATGTAAAACTTGTGATTATAGCAAATCAAGAGAATCCACCAGGAGGTGTGGAGGCAATTTTTAAATCTGCAGATATTGTATTTGTTTCCTGCGACAGTATCTCAATGATTTCTGAGGCTATAGCCAGTGGGAAAAAGGTGGCAATCATAATGACCGCTGAAGTTAATAAAAAATTTAAAAGGTTTTTATACAGTGTATCTCAGAGACCAGGTGTAAGGCTGATATCCGAGAATGAGTTTAAAAACCTGAGGGGAATCATTGAAGAGATGGAATCAATCTCAGAGACTACAGAGAAGTCTGATGAGATAATCTCAGAAAGTTTAGAGAAACTTCTATGAGAGTGTTACAAATTTTACCACAACTCAATGTTGGAGGAGTGGAGAAGGGAACAGTGGAGTTGGCTAAATATCTGGCATTACACGGACACTATCCTATTGTGATATCCAATGGAGGAAGGCTGGTAAGAGAATTACAAGAACATGGTATAAAACATTATACTTTGCCTGTTCATAAAAAATCACCTCTATCTCTTCTTCTCGTTCCCAAGATAATAAAAATTCTTCATAAAGAGCAGGTGGATATAGTCCATGCTCGTTCCCGGGTACCAGCCATTTTATCTTATCTGGCTTTTAAAAGATATTTTCAGAATTTAAGTCTTCTCAAGATCTCCAGTTTTGTCCCATCATTTATAACTACTGCCCATGGTTACTATCGTAAGCATCTATTCAGTAAGATTATGGCTAAGGGTAAAATAGTAATCTGTCCCAGTCAGATAATTGCCAGACATATGTGTTATAATTTTGATCTTCCTATAGAGAGAATAAGAATTATTCCTCGTGAAGTTAACCTTAGGGAGTATCAGTTTATTTCTCCCCAACAGCGAGATTGGAAACATCCCATTATTGCCACTATTGGTAGAATTTCTCCTACCAAAGGCCAGGATATATTTTTGAAAGCCTTTCGTGAAGTTTTAAAAATAAAGCCTTTTGCTCGCTGTTGGATAGTTGGGACTCCATCTGTTGGGAAAGAGGATTATTTATCGGAATTGGAATTAATTGTGAAACGCTATGGTTTAGAAAATACAGTAGAGTTTATGGGATTCCGAAATGATATCCCTGCTCTTCTTGCCAAAATCAATATTCTGGTTCAGGCTTCACGCATTCCAGAATCTTTTGGCCGTTCGATAATTGAAGCCCAGGCCCGAGGGGTATATGTGGTAACCAGTGATATTGGTGGGTTCCGAGAAATAATTCAGGATGGCAAAACTGGCTTCCTGTTTCCGTTAGAAGATGATAAATCTTTGGGGAAAATTTTGATTAAGATTCTTAAAAATCCTTTAGGATATGAAGAGATTGCAATTAATGCTCGCAGGCAGGTAGAAGAGAAGTTTGACCATCATAAGGTTTATGCTCAGATAATAGATGTTTATAATCAGGTAGGGCAGACTCTTTCTATTTTATTTATAAAACTAACCGCCCTGGGGGATGCTGTTTTATCTATCCCCTCTATAAGAGCAATAAAAAAAAGATTCCCTAAGGCAAAGATTTTTCTTTTGACTTCAGATAAGGTAGCAGATATATTTAGGAATTGTCCTTATGTTGATGAGATTTTAATCTATCCTTCAAAATTTAAATATCTTTATATTTTCAGGTTTTTACGAAAAATAAGACAGATTGCACCTGAGATTTCTTTTGACCTCCAGAATAACAAATTGAGTAGAATACTTGCTTTCTTTTCTGGGATATACCAGCGGTATGGATTTGTAAAAGGCAAATTGGATTTCATGATAAATAAAAAGGTTAATCTTCCTGAATTTGCCTTGCCTCCTGTTGATCAACAATTATTGTTGCTTTCCAAGATGGGCATAAGGAATGTAGATAAGGAATTAGAACTGTGGGTGGATAACGAGAATTTAAGCCGTGCACAGGAATTTCTTAATGCTTACTGGTTAAGTAAAAAGCAGAAACTGATAGGAATAAATATTTCTTGCAGTAAGAAATGGAAGAGCAAGAGATGGCCATCTGAAAAAATCATTCAGCTTATAGAACAATTAGCCAGATACGATCTGCGAGCAATTCTTTTAGGGACTGGTGAGGATTTATCAACTGCTGTTAGAATAACCAAATCCTGTTCTGCCAAGCCCATAAATGCTGTGGGTAAAACAGACTTAGGCCTGCTTTTGGCATTAATTTATAAATGTCATGTTATACTTACCATCGATAGTGCTCCTCTTCATATTGCTGCCGGATTAAAGGTACCGGTTTTGGCTTTATTTGGGCCCACTGATCCTCGAAGGCATTTGCCTCCTGGAGATGGGGTATATTTTATTTGGAAGAAAAAATCCTGCAGCCCCTGTTATAGATATCAGTGTAATAAAAAAAGAAGTTGCATGGATGAAATTCCTGTAGATGAGGTGAAGGGAAAGATTTTGGAGATCATTAAACTTGGTTATTGAAATATTTCTGGATTTTTTCTGCTACTCTTTTAGGTTTTATGGAATGCATACAGTAAATATCCTGACACCGGAAATTATAACAGGGTAACAAACAATCTTTTTTCCTTTTACCTTCCAGAATTATAAAATTTCCACTTAAGGGGCCGGTGAGAGATTGAGAGGTGGGCCCATAGAGACCAATTGCCAGTGGTTTCTTACCTGATTTATTATTGGGAATCTGAAGAGCGGCACAGATATGTAAAGGGCCGGAATCCGGTGAAATTAAAATATCTGTGAATGAAAATAGACCTCCCAGAGTCCCTAGAGTTGTTTTACCAGTGAGATCAAAAATTTTATTGCCGGGAGTATTTTCTATTATATATTCTGCCAGTTGCTTTTCTCTACTGGTGCCCACAATTACAAAATTTATTTCTGGATTCCAATTCCAGATCAATTTTATAAGTTGAGGATAATAATCAAGAGGCCATCTTTTGGGAGGCCAGTTTGCTCCAGGATGAAGGCAAATTATTGGATTGCTAAGGTTGATTCCCAATTGTTTTAAAATATTTTCTGCCTGACAAATGTCCTCCTCAGTTATATAGAATTCATAACTTGACTCCCAAAGTCTATATCCAAGTTGATTGACTAAATTGAGATAATATTTAGCCTTATGCATACTATCTTTACCAGGATCGGGTATACAGGTAGTTAAAAATAACCTTGTCTTTTTCCGACAGTAACCTTCGCGATAAGGTATTCCACACAGTGTAAATATAATTATGCGAGTGGATGAACGGTGGAAAAAAATTACTTTGTCAAATTGCTTTTTTTTTATTTGCAGGATAAATTTTATCTTGGCAATTAAACTTCGTTGAGTAGTGCGTTCGTCAAATTCTATGATTTCATCAATAATGGGATTAAATTCCAAGAGTCTTTTACACCGTGAAGGAAGTGCTACTGCCAGATAGATATTGCAGTTAGATTTCTTTATAGTCTTCAGTGCGGGAACAGTAAATAATACATCTCCCAGCCAGTTAAGATTTACTACTAGTATTCTATCCATTACTCAACATCTTATAATATATGTTTATCACCTGTTTTACCATTCGAGGCAGGGAATAATTTTGTGTAACTTGTTGCCATCCTCTGGTAATGAGCTGTTCTCTCATATTAGGATTATTATACAGTGTTAAAATTGCAGTTTTTAGTTTCTGAATATCGCCAGGAGGAATAAGTAGAGCAGTTTTTCCGTTATCAGTAATAATTGGAATTTCAGATACCCTGGT
>CBEUCN010000085.1:0-4364 GCA_965541635.1 uncultured bacterium | reverse complement strand
GATAGCAAGAAAGTATTCCCAGAAAACATACATTTAAACTACGAAAATTCTGCAACTCTTTCAAGACTAAATCCAGCTTTTCACTTAGATCTAATCCCCCTTTTTTCAAATAACACCTTGCTTTTTGAGCCTCGTTTTTATCAAACCCAACTAAAAAATCCACTCTTTCCTTAGGAATGAGGGGGGAGTAAATCCTCCTCCCAATTCTCAAATGAGATTCCACTGACCCTCCTCTTTGAGACATCCCATGCACTTCTGATTTTTTGACTTTATAACCAGCAAACATACCAGCCAGACCGGCTATCTCTGAGGCCTTAAGAACCCCCTGTCCCCCTATACCTACAAAAAGTATATTAATATTATCCTGCATTCTTTATCAGCGCCTGAAATTTACACACCTCCACACACAGATTGCATCCCGTACATAAATTTTCATTTAAAACAATATATCCTTCCTCATCCTGCGTTAAAGCCGGACAATCAATCATCAAACACATCCCGCATCTGTTACAATTTTCTTTTAAATATTTAGGAGGATTATTTCTGTGTTTTGATAAAAGGATACATTCTCTCCTGGTAATGATGACTGAAAGACTATCTTCTGCTAATCTTTTCCGCAGGATATTTTCCAGTTCTTTCACCTCATAAGGATCTATGACATCCACAGTATCGGCACCACATGCCAGACAGAGTTTTTCAAGATCCAGATGATTGGTTCTATCTCCTTTCAAGGTTCTGCCGGTTCCGGGATGATCCTGAAGCCCGGTCATGGCTGTAGTTCTATTGTCCAGAATTATTATTACGCCTTTTACTTTATTATAAGCAGAGTTTATGAGTCCGGTTATCCCCGAATGTATAAATGTAGAATCACCAATTACTCCCACAATTTTGCCATCTTTAAGGGCATGCCGGAATCCTTCCTGAAACGTCACACCGCTTCCCATACACAGACAACTATGAAGGGTAGAAAGAGGAGAACTTGCTCCCAGAGTATAACAACCAATATCACCTGTAACTATAACTTTGAGTTTTTTCAAAACCCAGAATACTGGACGGTGAGGACATCCCGGGCACATAACAGGTTTCCTGGTTTTTTCTGAACGCTCTTTCTTTGTCTCTCCTTTTATGATTTCAGGGATATATTCTGGTTTCAATTCTCCTATTCTAAAACTTCTGTGTTTGGCTTTTATCTTTATCCCCAAACTTTTTATCTGCATTTCCAGAAATGGCTCCAGTTCTTCAATTACAAAAAGTGCTCTCACCTTGCTACTGAAAAACTTTATCTTTTCAGCAGGAAGGGGAAAACTAAATCCCAGTTTCAGAAACGAAGCATCAGGATACATTTCCTTAGCGTAAAGATACGTTACCCCGGAAGTAATTATTCCTAAGGATTTCTTTCCCCATTCAATTCGGTTAAGTGAGGTGCGATTAGAAAATTTTTCTAACCTTTGCAGTCTCTTCTCCAAAATTATATGTCTGAGATAGGCATTTCTGGGAACCATTACATATTTTTTAATATCTATTTTAAATTCCTTGGGACCAACATCCCGGCGAGTGTTAAATTTCACGACTTCTTTACTGTGAGAAATTCTGGTGGTCATTCTGAAAAGTACCGGGGTATCAAATCTCTCGCTTATAATAAATGCCTTTTTTACAAATTCTTTGGCTTCGCCGGGAGAGGAAGGTTCAATGAGAGGAATTTTTGCCATTAAGGCATAAAATCTATTATCCTGTTCATTCTGAGAGGAATGCATATTGGGGTCATCACAACTAACAGCGACAAATCCCGCATTTACTCCCACATAAGCAGAAGTTATTAAGGGATCTGCTGCTACATTTACGCCTACATGTTTGGAAGCATAAAGAGAACGAATACCTCCAATTGCGGCCGAGAGAGCAACCTCAAAGGCAACTTTTTCATTAACTGACCACTGACAATCTATTTCTTTAAATCGAGCAAGATACTCTAAAATTTCCGAGGAGGGAGTTCCGGGATAAGCAGAAGCAAACTTTAAACCTGCTTCATAAGCACCTTGTGCAACTGCTTCATTCCCTGAAAGTAACCAGCCATCCTTCTCTACCCCGGAATCCATTGAGAGATATTATACAGAACAAAAACAGAAAATCAATCTTATTATGAGAAGTGAAAAATTATGGAATCTGTCTTTTTATCATTTCAAATAAACCTCGTGCAATTATCCAATACCCTTTCATATTTATATGGACATGGTCTCTCTCAGGTTCTATGAATAAATCAGGCCGGGTACTAAAAAAATCTGCCAGATCCAGACAGGGGATATTATTCTCCTGAGCGAGATTTCTAATTATATCATTGTACCGCCTATGGATAGTCACCCACTCTTGGTTTTTATCCAAATAAGGGGAAGTGAGTAATATTAATTTACAGTTGTTCTCTTCGCAAAGTTCGATTATGGCTTCCAGATTCTGCTTGAAATCATAAGGTGGAACCCGGAAGATTTTAGACTTCACTTTTTTTCTTTTCTCCCCAATTACATGAAGTATAAATCTTTTGTAACCTTGATAAAATTTACTCCAACCCAAAATCTTATCCAGAATACTGTCATAATACCTCTGATATTTATCAGGAATACCATTAATGGCATAACTGTGGTCGTTAGGACCAAAATTAACTATCACTAAATGAGGATGATAAGCCATCAGTTCCTCCCTTAAATAAACATACCCTTGATAAGAAGTGTAACCCGGAACTCCAGCATTAAACACTTTAAACTTCACTTCAGGAAAATTTTCGTTAAGCAAATTTTCCAGCATTTTAGGATATTCTCTATTCCCTCCATACATTACGGATACCGAATCAGAAAGACAGATAATTTTATAATCCGCTTGTGCAAAATCAGGTTTTACATCTTTTAGACGCCAGAATAAGAGGGGGTCATATTCTCCCAACAATTCCCCACAGATATCAAAAATAAAATACTGTTCACTGGAATAAGGAGGGGTATTTAAAAGTCGGCATACAATCTCTGCTGTCCCCAAGAAAATTATTATACTTAATAAACCAACGGCTATCTTCTTTTTCATCTTTATCTTTTTGAAATCAAGGTTTCTACTACTGTTTTTATCTTCGGGAACAATGCTTCCGCTATTACCTTATGACCTGCAGGAGTAGGATGACAGTTATCTACAAAGAATTTTCCCCCATCTGGATATCGAGAAAAAATGTCATATAAGTCAACTGTAGTAACTCCCTCTGGAGGAGAATATTCAATAGGATTATCTATTTTAGAATATCGCCCCTTTATCCACAACAAAGGAGTAATGAAGACTACTTTTATACCTCTTTGAGTGCACAGCTCATATATCTTCCTTAAATTAGCTTTGTAATCTTGAGGACTGACTCTCGGTTTCAATTCCTCTTTCCTCCGGCGATATCTCAAGGAGAGTGTGACCAGATACCTATAAATGTAACTTCTACCCAGAAATAACTTAACTTTAAAAATAAAGGGATTGAAGGCGAAGTTTTTGTCTTCTATCCTAACCTGCGCAGCATCATCAGGGCCAAAATGACAAGTAACAATATCTGGATTAAATCTAAGGAGATACTTCTTTAAATATCGTAGTCCCTGTAAAGAAGAATACCCGGGAACACCAGCATTAATTACTTCTATTTTCTTATTTTTGAAATAATTATTCAACATAACCTCTAACAACTTAGGATAGGTCTGGTCTTTCCTTACAACATCCTCAGGACATCCATAGACGACCGAATCCCCCATACAAATAATGCGAATCACATCTTTTGGTTTGTTAACTGCAAAAATCTTATCCTCTCTGAATCTCTGGGAGGAAACTTCCCATACCCTAGGAGTTAATTTCCAGAAGAGTTCAGGGTCAATATCATACCCTTCTGCGAGCATCTCCTCTAATGAGATATTCCCCCTCCTTTTTAAAATCGTCCCTTCTCTCCTATCATTCCAAATAACTCGCAGGATGCCTTCCAGAAGCAGAAAGAAACTCAAAGGCAATATAACCGCAAGGAATATTTTCTCTCTGAACCGAAGGCCCCTTCTTCCCATAGAAAGAAAATCTATAAAAATTAAATTATTAGAGTCTTTCTAATTTTCTCCACACTACTAAAGACCTGAGCCACGATTCCCATCTCTCTGGCTGCTGTTACCAACTCTGGTCTATCATCGATGTAAAACACCTCGGAAGGCAGACATTGTGCTTTCTCAATTGCTATTTTATAAATTTCAGGGGCAGGTTTTAAAACCCCTATCTCATAGGAAAGGATTATCTCGTCTGCCTCTCTTACAATAGGAAATTTCCTCCAGATGTATTCAAAGTGAGGTTTATTAACATTGGAGATTATAAAAAATTTA
>CBEUCN010000084.1:0-4554 GCA_965541635.1 uncultured bacterium | reverse complement strand
CGGAATTTAAAACTGCAAAATGGCTTATCCCCGATTCAAACCAAACATCTATAATATCAACTTCCTTTTCTAATTCATTATAATCACAATTGCCACATTTAGGACATTTAAACCCTGAAGGTAAGAATTGAGAAAGTTCAGCAGTAAACCAGATATCAGAACCACCATTTCTCACTTTGCAAGCAGTATTCTCCACTATTCTTTCATCCAGAATTGATTCTCCACACCTCTTACATCTTACAGAGGGTATTGCCACTCCCCAGTATCTTTGACGGGAGAGACACCAGTCAGGACGAGTTCTAAGCATCCCGGTTATTCTCTGCAAACCTGCTTCTGGTATCCAGTTGACTTCCTTTGCAGATTTAATAAGACGAGAGCGTAAATTATCTTTGTCTACTAACAGAAACCACTGGGCAGTTGCTCTGAAAATGATAGGGGATTTACATCTCCAGCAGTAGGGATAAGAATGAGAAATTTTATCACTATGGAGAAGAGCACCTTTTTCTTTAAGAATTTGTTTTACTTTTTCGTTTGCAGACCATACATCCAGTCCAGAAAATTCTTCTACATTTTCAAATATTCCTCTGTCATTTATTGGTTGAATCATAGGGAGATTTTTCTGCTTTCCCAGAAGATAATCTTCTTCACCGTGTCCAGGGGCGATGTGTACACAACCTGTTCCCTCTTCCATAGATACAAAATTAGCAGTCACTACTTGAGATGTTCTGGAAAAGAAAGGATGAAAAGCAATCTCTCCTTCCAATTCTTCTCCTTTAAGAGATAAAACCACCTCTTTAAATTCTATACCTGACTGCTGTTGTAATTTTAATTTTAATGGTGCCGCCACAATTAAAATCTGCTCCTCATTAGTTTTAGCAAATATATATTCGTCATGAGGAGAAACAGCAATCGCAGTATTGGAAATTAGAGTCCAAGGAGTGGTAGTCCAGATTAAAAAATATGTTTCGGATGGTAAATTATATTTTTTACGAATAGAAGAGGTATCATCAAGTTTGAATTTTACAAATATAGAATCAGAAACATGATTTTCATATTCTACTTCCGCCTCAGCCAGAGCAGTTTCACAGTTTATACACCAGTTTACCGGTTTAACATCTTTATACAAATAGCCCCTTTTTATAAGTTCAGCCAAGGCTTTAAGAATATGATACTCATATTCCGGCTGGAGTGTAAGGTAGGGATTATCCCAGTCACCAATAACACCCAACCTTTGAAATTGCTTACTCTGAACATTTACAAAATGCAAAGCATAATCCTTTGCCTTTCTTCTAAATTCTACGGGATCAACTTCAGATTTTTTCAATCCCAGTTCTTTGAACAACTGATGTTCCACTGGCAATCCATGACAGTCCCAGCCAGGAACAAAAGGGGCTTTATACCCAGTAAGAAATTTATATCGGATTACAATATCCTTTAAGGTTTTATTCAAAGCATGTCCCAGATGGATATCACCATTGGCATAAGGAGGCCCATCGTGAAGGATATACTGGGGGGAATTTTTATTTTTTTCCATCAATTGATTGTAGAGATTAATCTTCTTCCAGAATTTTAAAAATTCAGGCTCCCGCTGAGCTAGATTTGCCTTCATCGAAAAATCAGTTTTAGGCAGATTAAGTGTGTGTTTATAATCTCTCATTTTATCTTGGGTATCATGCTATAAATTAATCTAGTAAGAATGGGTTCTGTTCTGTTTGCGGTTTCCAGAATTTCCTTAAAATCTACTGGCTTTAAAGCATCAGGAAGACATTTGTCAGTTATCACACTGATACCAAAAATCCTGAATCCAGCATGAACTCCTACTATTACCTCTGGAACTGTCGACATCCCCACAGCATCCGCACCTATTATTCGCAAAAATCTGTATTCTGCCCGAGTTTCAAGATTAGGGCCAGTAAGAGCAACATATACTCCTTTATGAACTCTTATTTTCTCCTCCAAAGCAGTTTTCTCAGCAATGGCAATTAGTTTTTTATCATAAGGCTGACACATATCTGGAAACCGAGGGCCTAAAGAATCGTCGTTAGGTCCAATAAGAGGATTTATCCCCATAAGGTTTATGTGATCCTCAATAATCATCAAGTCTCCAGAATCAAAATAAGGATTCATTCCACCAGCAGCATTGGATATTAGAAGAAATCTAGCTCCTAAAGCCCGCATAACTCTCACAGGATAAGTTATCTCCTGAGGAGAATATCCTTCATAATAATGGAATCTCCCCTCCATCACCACTACTTCCCGATTGGCGATTCTACCAAACACCAGTTCTCCTTTGTGTCCGGGAACAGTAGAAACTGGAAAATTGGGAATCTGGCTATAGGCAATAGATTTTTTCCTCTGAATTTTTTCTCCCAAAGCTGATAAGCCAGTACCCAAAATTATAGCAATTTCAGGTTTATTTTTTATCCCGGCATCTGTTCTGAGATAATTCACAGTTTCCTGAATTCTAATTTTTAAATCCTTCACTTTACCACCTCCTATTTACCGAAAATAATAACTCAACTGAAAAAGAGTTCTAACCAAAAAAGTCTTGAGAAAAATTATAATAAGAAATGCAATAAATGGTGATAGATCAATTCCAATCCCAAATCCTAAAGGAAGGACTTTTCTTATCCTGTAGAGAACTGGTTCCGTGAGTTTATACAGTATCTGAACAATGGGATTGTAGGGATCGGGATTTACCCAAGATATCAATGCCCGGATCAAAATCAACCAGAAATATACTGTTAACAAAACATCTACAACCCGGGCTAACGCTTCCAGTAAATTACCAATTATAAACATGTTATTTCTCCAATTCTTTCGCCCTTTGCAAGGCTTTTTTCACTCCATCTTTCACCAGTTGTCTGAAATTGTTATTTTCCCACAATGATAAACAGGCTTCCGTAGTTCCCCCCTTGGATGCTACCATAGTTATTAACTGACTGGGAGTTATCTTTAATTCCTGTAATATCCTGGCAGTAGAAACTAAACAACTTATAACCATCTCTTCAGAATTCTCTCTCAGTCCAATTTCTTTTCCCGCTTCTATCAAGGCATCCACAAAGTAACCAAAATACCCAGGCCCACTTCCCGAAAGAGCAGTCACTGCATCCATAAGGTCCTCAGATATTACTTCTACTTTTCCAATAGTAACCAGCATCTCCTTAACTAATTTAACATCGTTGGGAGTGGCCTTAATACCAGGAGTTATAGCCGAGTAAGAGTTACCTACAACAGCACCCATATTGGGCATTACTCTTACAATTCTGGCTTTCGATAATCGGCCAGCAAGATAAGAGGTTGAAATACCCGCACATATGGATACAAACAACTTTTCTTTCTTCAAGGTTTTGTTAATCTTATCCAGAAGTTGAGACAGATCCTGAGGTTTAACCGCTAAAATTATCACCTGGGAAGTATCTATTAACTGTTCCAGTGTTAACCATTTAATCTGAGGATATTTCCCAATAACCTCATTTGCCCTCTTTTCATCTATTTCAGCAAAAAATATTTTGTATTTCTTTGCCTTTAAAAGTCCATTAGCAATTGCTTCTCCCATTTTACCTAAACCTATTATCCCTACATTCACTCCCCCAATTATATTTGATATCACCATATCTCACCTCCAAATATTCCTCTACCAATTCTTACAAAATTAGCACCTTCTTCCACTGCAATTTGATGATCATTACTAGCTGATATTTAACTTTTCACTCCGGTCTCTCATTTGACGCAATCTGCGGAAACAATTACGAATTATCCCTTCATCACAAATAAAAGGAGCAATAGTCATAAATCCCCAAAATTCACAACACTTGGTTTTTAAAACCTCATCTATAAATGCATCAACATCTTGAGGAGATATACCAAATTTTGTTTTCTCTCCTGACGTATTTACCTGAATAAAAGTCTTTATTCTCTTTCCTCTTCTTTCCATTTTCTGCTCTATCTCCTTCAACAATTCTATTCTATCCAACGAGTGCAAATACTCAAAAATCTCAACAGCATATTTTACTTTGTTTCTCTGCAAATGTCCAACCATATGCCAACAAACCTCATATTTTTTGATCTCGGGATGTTTTATCCCTGCTTCCTAAATTCTATTTTCTGTAATATGTTTGATTCCTAAGTTAATAATCTCCTTCATTTTTTTCACATTTACATTTTTGCATACCGCAATAAAATTTCCACCTCTTCCGGGAATCTTCCTGCTTTCTTTGTTGCCTTGAAAATATTCTCCCTAATTTTTCCAAATTCTTTTTTAACATTAGCACAATAATTTATCAATTCCCGTTTCCAATGTCAATTTAATTATTTTCATTCTCGGAGAATTTGTAAACAAAAATTTACAAAAGTTGCATTTTATTACAAAAGTGTAAATTTATATTATTTAAAAATTTTTTTATTATTTGACAAAATATATATAAATATGTTATAATTCTTATAGAGTGGAAATAAAAGAAATATTAGGCTAAAATTGTTCCTTGAGAAACTAAAAGAAAATAATAAGGAGGCCCATCCCCCGCCCGGCCCACTGCCTGTGGCTAAGCCCCC
>CBEUCN010000083.1:0-4584 GCA_965541635.1 uncultured bacterium | reverse complement strand
ACAAGATCAGAGCGAGCCATAAGATGATTCACAGTTTCATTGTTTATAGGATGAACCAGAAAGAGCATGGCCAGTAAAAAACTTTTTCCAAACTGACCTGTAAGTTTTAAAACAATTAAAAAGAGTAAGAAGACATTCAAGGCCTGAAGGAAAATATTGAAAGCATGATATCCCCACATCTGATAATCATGTATTAGATAATTCAAATTATAACTCATCATAGTTACTGGCCGCAGCAGCCCTTTTACTCCAGGAGTGAGATAACCTCGGAAGTAATAACTTACAAAACTGAAACTTCGCACAAGATAATTTTCAAGGATGAGATAATGGTCACTAAAGACAAATTTATTACAAAAAGTATTGGAGAAAAGCAAAAAGGTAACTCCTAAAAATATTACAAATATAAATATGTACTTATTTTTAAATTTCTCAAACATCCAACTCACCAAAGATTTTCACACTTTTTATACTGAAACCAAATAAATTTAATTTTGGTGTTTTCTATTTTTCTCCAACATAGCGATAATATGTTGAGGAATTGCAAAACCCAATTTCTGCGCTTTTTGTAAACAGAGAAAAGCCTTTTTCTTATTACCATTTTCGAGATAAAATAATCCCAAATTATACCAGGCTTTACTCATATTGGGATTAATCTCTATTGTTTTTTGGAGATAGATTTCTGCTTTCTTGTCTTTACACAGTGCATAGAGAGTGCCAAGAGCAAAATAAGCAGATGTAAATTTAGGGTCACATTTTATCGCCTTTCTGTACCAGCGGATAGCCTGGGAAATATCTCCAGCCTGTTCGCAACTCATCGCCAAATAAAAATATCCTGAAGCCAACCCTGGCTGTAACTCTACATACTTTCGAAAACAGTTTCTGGCTTTATCAAACTCCTTGTGGCGAAAATATAATAAACCAAGATTAAAGATTGACCTAGAATAATAAGGATTAATTTTAAGAGCCTGCCGATAGCAATCTTCAGCCTGTTTATATTTACCTTCCTGAGTATAAACAACTCCCAGAGCATGTAAAAGGTCAAAATCTTGGGGACTCATTCTGCATAAAGAGCGCAATATATATTCTGCTTTCTCTAAATTTTGCTGCCGACGATAAATTTCAGCCAAGGCTTTAATTATTAGATTTAATCTCTTGACCTGCCGACATCTTCCTAAAGCAAGAGTTAAATACTTCTTGGCCAAATCATATTCTCCCTCTTTCAAATATGCCAACCCTAAAGCAGTTAAAGCATATACTGAGTCAGGATTATTATGCCAGGCATCCAGCCATAGAGATTTTTCACTCTTCCAGATTTTATTCCGGTAAAATGTAATCCCTGAAAATACAACTGTAATGGATAGCAGAACCGGAAATATTCTTCTAAATGAGACCTTTTCCAATATTGCAAATAATAAAATCCAGATACCAATTTCAGGTAAATAAAAGTGATGCTCCATGGCTGGAAAATCTAACCTTACTAAACTTTTTGGAAATAAAAAGCAGATAAAAAATATTCCTCCCGTAGCAAATCTCCAATCTCTATATTTTAGATATAGAATTAGAAATATTACTACTGCTACAACCAAAAGGGCAATAACTTTTCTGTCGTTAATTTTATGAATTAGACTCAGCGATGATGGGAAGAAGAACAATTTTAAATATAAACCTGCTACTTTCAGTTGTGTGCTTATACTATGAATATAGGTTGAACAGAGATAGGAAGTAAATTCCCCATAATATAGAACTCCCCAGTAAAAGATTATACCAATTGTAATTAATAAGTAAGGCAGATACATTTTGAATTGAGATCTGATCTCTTTTTTAAGACAAAGATAAAAAAATAAAAATAATGGTAACCCAATAGCAAATTCTTTAGTCAGGTAAGCGAAAAATGTAGATAAATAAGAAAGAACCAGAAACTTTTTATCTTTTTTATTCTCCCATTTTAGAAAGAATACTACTACCATAATAATAAACAGCGTTACCAGAAGGTCAGAACGAGCACTAAGATAATTTACTGCCTCGGTATTCACGGGGTGGACTACAAACATTACCCCTATCAGAATTCTTAACCTCCGAGAAGAAGCCGGAAAAAGTAGAGAGAGTAAAATATACACAAAAAATCCATTTAATCCATGAATAATAATATTAAATAACCGATAACTCCAGAAATCATACTCAGTTATCATAAAGTTTACATTATAACTTATCATCCACAGCGGACGGAATATAGTCTGGTGAGGACAGATAGATGTTATTTTTCCTCTGAAATAAAATGGAAGATATTTAAAACTGGTAATAAAAACATTGGAAGTAAGGACTTTCCCATCATCTAATACCAAGGCATTATTAAGAGAATTAGAATAAACTATAAAGGAAAGAACCAAAAAGATAAAGAGAATGAATAAATTATTTTTCTTTCTCAAGATTGGCTAAAATCTTAAGATTCGCTAATAGATACTTGTTATCAGGAGAAATTTTTAAACCTTCCTGAAAATAAAACCTTGCTCGAGAATAATCACCAAGCCGCATAAATATCACACCTAAATTATTAAAAATTGCAGGCTTATATACATAAGTATAATACCAGGGAATATCTTGAAGGGCAAATGTATAGTGATAAACTGCACGAGGATAGTTGCCTTTTTGCATATAAAGATATCCCAGCATGGTATGGGCCTCACGGGAAAATTTCGATATTCTAATAGCACGTTGGAAAAGTAAAAAATCGTTGTTGAAATATTTCTGATAATTAAGGTTAATAATTAAATACATCGGGAATAAAAAATAGAACATCCTTCTTACTCTAACATTGCTGTCAATTATGTAAGCCACAAACATCGCCATTCCTATCCCAGGTAGATAGAAAAATCTTTCAGCCCAAAAGTGGAGAGCAGGAACAATATTAGATATTGGAACAAAAAAACAAAAAATCCATCCTATTGCTAATGCCAGAATTTGTCTTTTGGAAAAAAGATATTTCAAAAAGAATATCACTACCAAAACTGTAAATGTCAGTGATACACAGACCAGAGGATGAAATATGGAATTATATTTAGGAAAAGCATCGCTGACGCTAAGGTTATAGGGGAAGAAAAATTTAAATATATATTTTAAAAATCCAACCAGAGAAGAAAGAATTGTAGAGTAAGGCGTCCCCCACAATAATTGTCTTCTGGTTCCTATTTTTCCTAAAACCAGAAACCTCCACAACAGATATCCTCCCGATATCAGCAAATATGGCAGAATTAATTTAAAACTTTTCCTTCTCACATAAATCCAGACAGCAATCACAAATAAAAAACCAATAGTAATTTCTTTACTCATCACAGCCAGAATGTACCCCAATAAAGAGAGCCAATACCAAAAATTTTTATTTCTTTCTTCAAATTTCAAAAACATCAAAAATGAAAACAGAACAAAAAAGGCACATAAAAGATCAGCCCTGGCACCTAACCAGACCACAGTGGAAACATTGAGGGGAAGAACGGCATAAAGGATACTACTTAAGAGAGATGAAACTCTGTCTATTCCCAAGTAAATCAGAATTATATATAATAAAAACACATTCAGGGTATGGAGAATCAAATTTGTAAAATGAAATCCCCGGGGATTTAATCCATATAATAAATAATCACAGGTATAAGAAACTTTAAACAGCGGGCGGTAATAATTACCTTTTCCTCGAGACGACAGTAAAGGGTTAAAAAAAAGGGATTTTACTTGCAGGAAATTTTTTATAATACATTCTTCCCCTTCAATTTGAAAATGATCCAGCCATACAAAACCAAAATTCAGTACTTTTGCATATACGCAAAAAATAACTACCATAATTAAAACCAACATAAATAAATGATGATTATTATTCATAGTTAAATCTATAGAGATAACAACTACCTATTTTCTTTACTAACTTAAAATACTGAGAATAAAGAGAAATGGAAAGAATTAGATTCCTAAAATGAGGAGGATAATCTTTATCCACTATAACAAAATCTACATGATGAGAATGCAAAAAGTTAAATATCACACAGGGAGCCGAAACCGGAGGAATATCCATACACACCTTGCCGGTGATCAATGATACATTGGCTGGTTTGAGGGAAACCATCACCACATTTTTCTCGCTTAAAGAAAATATAGAAATACTGCTCTTACAGCAGATATTTTGCAGAGTCTCCTCCCCAGTGCCCTAAGGTGTTATCTATCAGAGAATAACAGACTATAATTAAAAATAACGAAAATACTAGCAATAATATCCAATATTTTTTTTCTTTCTTCACATTGAGGTGATTATTATAAAAAAGGGGAGGACTTTTCCTCCCCTTATCCCCTCTTTAACCCTTAAACATTATATATGGTCATGGGAAGAAACTACACCAGTAGAAGAATTATAGGAATAAGCTGTACCAAACGGGCATGAGGGTAATGAGCCATCAGCAAAGTAGTTATGCTCGAAAGTACCTAAGGTCAAACGGCTGGGGAAGTCTGCTGTTCCTTCAGTAGCTGTCTTAGCATAATAGGCTGCAACTGCTGAACGAATGGTGGCTACATTCCCATTACAGGCTGCCTGCTTTGCCTGAT
>CBEUCN010000082.1:0-4594 GCA_965541635.1 uncultured bacterium | reverse complement strand
GGATATTTCAAACCAGTCAGCAGAATATGAGTTTTAATCTAATAATTGAATTTATGAATAGTCTCATTGAAGAAAATGCTTCTAAGGCAGCTATAAATCCATTGAAAAATTGGTTTACTGCCCATTGCAATAAATTTCTCTCTAGAATATTCCACGATGTTCAATTTATTTCTTACAAAAAAGGAGAATCTCTTCAAGAACTAAAATATGAAGTTATAAATACCAGTGCTTCTCAATTTATAGAGATAATTAAATCTGAAAGAGATAATTACAGTATGATTTTCATCTGCAGCATTCAGGGAGAAAGTATTCGTTTTAACGTTTATTCTCCCCAGGTTATAGATAAAATAGATGGGATTGATTTTTATCTTTATTGTTATGATATCTACTCTGATAATTTAGGAGAAAGACAGATCACCGATAAAGAGTTCCAAAATGTAGGAGAAATCGAAAAATTTATATTGCAGTCCAGTAAGGAAGAAGTTTGTGATTTAAATGTGAATGTAAGTCCTGCAGCTACTTTGCTTGTAAGAAAAGAAAACAACTTTATTGTATTTAGATTTTTATTTAAAATTAACATAGAAGGACAAACATTAATTTTTAAATTATGAAAGAAGTAATCCTTGACTGTGGAGACCTGAAAGTGGAATTTCTTTTTGGCAATTTGGTTTTGACTTATCGTGAAATTCATTTAAGTAAAGAACTCGGGCTTTATTCCAGCATTTATTATAACAACCACTGGCACGATTCTCGTTATGGTCACTGGCGTATAGTAGAAAATAAAAAAAATAAAAAAGTAATTTATGGAGAATGGGTTAATCTCGCCCACAGGCAAACTTGGCTTTTAGAGTCTCCTTCTTATAACACACTGCAATGGAGTATCAAATGTGAGAATTTTGATGAGCCCCAGATAGAAATGATTCAGCAGAATTATATGCTTTCGGATTTATATGTAAAATGGAAAGTGGAAGGATATGCCGAAGGTAGGTTCCCTGAATATTTCGCTAATTATAAGGGTTTACTCTGGGACAGAATCTGGTCGATGCCAGAGAGAAAAGATATAAAAATATTTCTTTCGGGAGAAAAAACTAAAATAAATATTCCCACAATTGTCTGGGAAGCCTTGTCCTCTCGCTATGATACTCTTATGGTGATAGAAAACACCAGTCCTAAATTTTCTGCTCGAGTGCTTCAACTTCTTTATGTAAACTATAATAGACAGAATTTAACAAACTTTCCACTAATTTTGCATAGTAAAATAAAAGTGAATGATGAAACTGATTAACAAAACATATCATTATTTAAAGAATAAAGGATTAATTTTAACCCTTTTAAAAATCTGGGATTATATTATATATAAATTAAAAATCAGAAAGATTAAATTTACTCCCGTAAAAGTAAATCAGGGTAATCTGGGGATAATCTCAATTCCAAAAGGAGTAAATTTAGAATGTAAGGATAAAAATTTAACTACAAATGTAGGATTGCATATCAGTATAAAATGTATTGAAAAATTACATGACTCCACTCAGGCTGACTGGGAATTTAGGAGAAATACCCAAGGACTGATTGTTAAACAGAGATGGTGGAATTTACCTCTCTCTCACATTTGGTATATTACAGTTCATCCTAATAAAATAATATGGACCATAACTATGGAGATTGAGAATGTTTTAATACTCGATGAAATAAAGGTTGGAATTTTAATTAAAAGTGATTATAACAAGGTTAAAATTGATGATAATATCTATTCTTTTCCGGAAGCAAAAAATTGGGAATTGTTAGGAATATGGGAAAACAAAAACTCTTTAATCTTTTTAACTGCTCAGAACTATCCTGAGATTAGATTTAGAATTTTAGAATCTTTATATCCAGTATCTCTAATTGCTCAAAATACTGATGAATATCTTAATGGCCGCTTGGTCCAAATGGGATTCCTTAAAACCTTAGAATTTCCTGCCGGAAGATATGGATTGGCTAAATTAGAAGTGGAAATATTGCCATGAAAATTCTTTTAGTAAACATGCCTTGGAAGTCGGGTGGCCTGTGGGGAGTAAGAGCTGGTTCTCGCTGGCCTCATCTCAGACATCCTTTGGGAGAAAAAGACTATCTGCCTTATCCATTTTTTCTGGGATATGCTACTGCGTTATTAAAACAAAATGGATATGATGCTAAGTTGATTGATGCCATTGCAGAAAAAATTGAGATTCCAGAATTTTTAAAATTAGTAGAAAAAGAAAAACCAAATCTTATAGTGGCTGAGACTTCTACACCATCTTTGAATTATGATCTTATGTTACTTCAAAGACTTCGAGATATTGCTCCTATAGTTGTTTGTGGTCCCGAGTATAATATTCGCCAAAAATCATTTTTAGAAAAAAAATCTTTTATAGATTACGTGATGGTCGGAGAGTATGAATATACTCTTTTGGAATTGGTTAAAAATCTGGAGGCAGGACGAGCATTTTCTCAAATAAAGGGGTTGATTTTCCGGAAAGATGGTGAAGTTCATTATACCGGTTTAAGAGAACTTATAAAAGATTTAGATCAGTTACCGTGGCCATGGAGAAAAGATTTACCCATGGAATGTTATGTAGATGCTCCGGGAGGTATGCCTTTGCCATGTGCTCAGATGTGGACTTCTCGAGGATGTCCCTATAGGTGTATTTTCTGTCTCTGGCCTCATATTATGTATCATGGTAATAGTTACAGAATGCGAGAGCCTAAAGATGTTGTGGATGAAATGGAGTTTCTTATTAAAGAAAGGAAATTCAGATCAATATATATAGATGATGATACTACAAATGTAAGCAAAAAAAATCTTATTCAAATTGCTAACGAAATTAAAAGAAGAAAGTTAAAGTTTCCATGGGCTATAATGGCACGTCCTGATTTAATGGATAAGGAACTTCTTAAAGTCCTTCGGTCAGCAGGTTTGTATGCTGTTAAATATGGGGTGGAATCAGCAGAACAGAAAATACTGGATTTGGCTAATAAGAACATGAATTTGGAATATGCTCTGAAAATGATTAAATATACACAGAAACTGGGTATTAAAACTCATCTTACCTTTACTTTTGGGCTACCTGGCGAGACAAGAAAAAGCATTCAGAAAACCATAGATCTTGCTTTAAAATTAAATCCCTATTCTGTCCAATTCTCAATTAATACTCCATTTCCTGGGACTACATATTACTTTCAATTAAAGGAAAAAGGTTGGAAAGAACCGGAGGACTGGAGTTTATTTGATGGTCATAAAGCAGCAGTTATAGAATCTGACGAGCTGAATAAAGAATACTTAGAGGATGTGTTAAATAAGGCATATAAGTTATGGTTGGAACATAAACGCCAAGAATTAATGCGTAAATCTATATGGCAGGAGGCAAAAACGTTTTATCAATTATCAAAACTTTATGGATTAAAGTTTGCCCGGGAGAAAAAGGGTGCTTATCTTCAGATAAAGAGGCAACTGCAAAGCGAGGCTAAACAGGAAAAGAAATTACAGGAGAAAAATACTGATTTTATAAAAGGCATCTTAAGTGGTAGAGAAGCCTATACCGGGCCACAAGTGGTGGTGTTGGACCTTACAGATAAGTGTAATCTCAATTGTATTGGTTGTTGGCTTCATTCTCCACTTATAAAAAGAGATAAGAAGCAGCTAAATAAGACCTTAGATACCAAATGTGTAAAGAACCTTATAGATGAATTTTCGAAGTTGAATGTTCAGGAAATTCAACTTTCGGGAGGGGGAGAGCCATTACTGCATCCTGATATTTTTGAAATTATAGCTTATATTAAAAGTAAAGGAATGAAATGTCAATTAATTACTAATTTTACCCTGCTGGATAAACACAAAATAGATAAAATAATCTCTCTGGGGTTAGACAATATAACAATCAGTTTATGGGCGGGGGATTTTGATACTTATCGGAAAGTCCATCCTGGAGTGGATAAAAAAATTTTTCATAATATAGAATCAAACCTTAACTATCTCATTAAAACCAGAAAAGATAAGCCTCTGGTCAAAATTTACAATGTAATTTCCAGCCTGAATTATAAAAATATTCCTCAAATGCTTGATTTTGCTTTAAAAACAGGAGCAGATTTCTTGGAATTTCAATTAATGGATCCTATTCCAGATGTTACTGAGCATCTTCTTCTAAACTCCACTCAGGCAGAAGAGGTGGAAAATATAATAGCAGAGTTGAAAGAAAGGAAAGATTATGTTTCAGATTTTATTTCTGATGAAGAAATTCTTGATTATGAACATCCCTGGCATAAAAGAGAACTAAAAGATTTCGGAAGATTTGTAAAGGATTATGATAAAAACTTTACGTTAATAAACGGGATAAGACAGGCTCGCTGCAGAAATGGGAAATTTAGCATAACCAGAAAACCAGAACCTGCCGGCAATGTCAGAAATGTGAAGTATTATTTTGATCTTGAAAATTGTAAAAGTTGTAAGTTCTATCCTAGTTGTTACAAAAACAGTAAAGATTATCCTTTCCAGATAAGTCTATTGAGGATCTTAGGGGTGGGAACATTTTTAAGAAGAGTAAATTCCATTGTCAAAACTAAAAAATATCTAGACGGG
>CBEUCN010000081.1:0-4675 GCA_965541635.1 uncultured bacterium | reverse complement strand
CAAAAAATTCCTTTGACTATACTTTCTCGGTGTCAGAGATTTGATTTTCATCCTTTGTCTGTAAATTTAATCAAAGAAAAGTTAGTTCAAATACTTAATCAGGAGGGGATTGACTATGAAGAGGAGGCAGTAACCAGGATAGCGCTGGCAGCAGATGGTAGTCTCAGAGATGCAGAGTCAGTCTTGGATCAGGTTATCTGTCTTGCTCATGATGGGAGAGTTGATTCTACTATTATTGAAGGATTATTAAGAAGTATAGAAAAAGAGGTGATAAGAGAACTTGCTTGTGGTTTAATACACGGAAACGAACAAAAAGTTTTAAATATCCTGGATAGATTAGTGGCCGAGGGAAAGGATATAATGCAAATTATAGAATCCGTAATATTGTATTTTCGCTATTTACTCTTAACTAAGTTACTCCATAAAGAAGAACTTAGAAATTTTTTACTAAGTGGTGATATAGAGATATTAGAAAATCAGGCTAGAGAAATAAGTAAGGAAGAAATTCTGTTTATAATGGAGACCATGATTGATGTCTCATCTCGTATAAGATACAGTTTTTTTCCTCGGGTTTTATTGGAAGTTGGATTTATAAAAATCTGTAATCGAGTTCGCTACCAATTAAATCCTTATATAGCTGAAAATTTCGATCAGGGAGGTGTTTCTATTTCTGACAATCAAATACACACCACTAATGGAAATTTAAAGAAAAAACAAAATATAGAAAAAAAACAAAATGAAATAAAAGAAAATGCTTCTTCATATCGTACTCAGGTATCTCTGGAAGATATAAAAAGAATATGGCCGGAGATAGTTGCTCTTTTGAAGGGGAAAAAAATGTCTCTGGCTTCCTGTCTTTCAGATTCTGAGGTATGGGAGTTAGATGATAATGTGGTAACTGTGAAGGTAAATTCTGGATCTAATTTTACTGCCGAATTTTTGAAAGAAAGAGAAAATAAGCAGATTTTAGAAGAGGTGTTAAGGGAAAAATTAAATATTCACTTGGCTGTGAAATGTATAAATGGTGTTTCCGAAAGTAGAGGAGAAAAAAAAGAGATTTTAAAAAATCCAAAACTCAAAAAAATTTCCAGGATACTGAATGCTAAAATATTAAAAGTAGTGGAAGAAAATGGCACTGAAAATTCTGGAAACACTGATAGAAAAGTTCAGTAAATTCCCTGGGGTGGGCAAGAGGACAGCAGAAAGATTTGCTTTTTATATAATGGAATTAAGTCCTCAGGATATCTCTGAATTGATTTCCGTTATTCAAGAAATAAAGTCCAGAGTCAGATATTGCAAAATATGTAATAATCTCAGTGAGGAGGAAGTTTGTTCCATTTGTAAGGATCCTAAAAGAGATTCCAGAATTTTATGTGTGGTGGAACAGCCTCGAGATATTCTGGCTATAGAAAGAACCTCTGCTTATAATGGGAGATATTTTGTCCTTTTAGGAGCATTGGCTCCATTAGAGGGAATAGGAGTAAATGATACTAAAATACAGCAGTTAGTAAAGCATGTAAAAAATCATCCTGAAATTCAGGAGATTATAATTTCTACTGATGCTGATATCGAGGGTGAAACTACTGCTAATTATATCTTTAAACTTTTAAAGCCACTAGGAAGGAAAGTCACTCGAATTGGTGTTGGAATTCCTTTGGGGGCAGATTTAGAGTTTGTAGATAAAAATACTTTAGAGAAAGCATTAAACTCCCGCAAGGAACTCCGTTAATAATTTAAAGTTCCACCTCTTAAGTTAATCTTAGTTACTTTTGGATTTTATTCTGAAATGCTTATTTACTAAGATATTGATAATCAATAAGTTGAGTTTTTATCTAATTAGTTTCAACCTGGCATAAAAATTGAATATATAAAATTAAAGAAAGGAGGTGAAGAAGATGAAGGTAAAATTTTACAAGATCGAGAGGAAAAGGTTGGGAACAGAGGATGTGGTGGTAATCTATACCAAGGGAGCCTTTTCAGGCACAATGGAAATTAAGAATGGAGAACTGTTTTATCATGGAAAGAAAGATGAAGAACTATTAGACATTCTATTTCGTCCTTACCATATGGTATTGCCAGGAAATGGAAAAAGAAAGACTCCTAGAGAAAAAATGTTACTTCCTGGTACTCCTCAACATCTGGAAGCTATCAGAAGAACCTGCTGGAGTCATGGATATATTGCGGAAGTGGAGGAAACGTAGAATGCATAGCATAATATTTGCTCGCCATAGTTCTCACACTAAAAAATTCCGTGAGGTACGGGTCACGGAGAAAGTAAATCGAGACGGAGTTAAAGTTTATTCCCGGCGGAGGAGTTATTATAAATTGGTTTTAGATGATATAAAAATTCCTGTAGAGAAGTTAAAAATAAAACCAGAAATTTATATTTATAAAAACATCCAGGAGAAAAGAAAATTTTTGAATTGGAAAGTAACAGGAGTAGTAAAAGTCCCCAAAAACAGAAATAGAAGCTGTCTTCTTGCTTATGAACATTCTTTCTGGATATTGATTAAAGATTGTAATTAAATCTTTTCTAATTTTATAATCTTAACTTTCTTTCTATATTTAATTTGACCCTTCTACAATATTTTGTCTATAATAGGGCTAAAATATGAAGACCAGCGATGTGATAAAACTTTATAACAAATATGTAATGAATACTTACAGTCGGATTCCTATTTCTCTGGTTAAGGGTAAAGGGACTAAACTTGTTGATTTAGAACAGAACCAGTATTTAGATTTTTTCCCTGGTTGGGGCGTATCTATTCTTGGACACTGTCCTCCTAAAGTAGTTTCTCATGTTAAGGACCAGGTGAGAAAACTCATTCATATTCCCAATAATTATTACAATCATCTGCAAGCCAGATTGGCTAAGATGATAATAAGAATTTCTGGAATAAAGGGAAAAGTATTTTTCTGTAATTCAGGAGCAGAGGCAAATGAGGCAGCATTTAAACTTGCGAGAGCATATGGTAGAGAAGAGAGATTTGTAATTATTACAATGTATAATTCTTTTCATGGTAGAACACTTGCTTGCATTTCTGCTACGGGCCAGGAAAAATATAAGAAGGGATTTAGTCCTTTGGTTCCAGGTTTTGTTCATATTCCGTTTAATGACATTAAAGCACTTAAAAATTGTTTGAAGAAAAACCCTGTGGCTGTGATGCTGGAATTGATTCAGGGGGAAGGAGGTATAAATGTTGCTTGCTATGATTATGTAATGGAATTGCAAAGAATATGCAGAGAGCATGATATTTTGATAATTATAGATGAAGTTCAAACTGGAATGGGAAGAACAGGTAAGTGGTTTGCATTTCAGCATTTTGATGGTTTTACTCCCGATATTATAACAATTGCTAAAGGAATTGCTGGTGGCCTTCCTATGGGGATAATGGTAGCCAGGGATGAAGTTGCTGAATATTTTAAGCCTGGAATGCATGCTTCTACTTTTGGGGGTAGCCCTTTGGTATGTAAGGCAGCTTTAGGGGTTATAGATACAATTATGAAAAAAAAATTGCTGAAAAATACGCAAGATATGGGAAATTATTTATGGGAAAAATTAAATCAACTCAAAGAGAAATATGAGATAATAAAAGAAATCCGAGGCATGGGATTAATGTTAGGAATGGAATTGAAAGATAAGGCAGAACAAGTATATCAGAGGTGTGTGGACAAGAAGTTGTTGATTAACCTTACCCAGGGTAAGGTTCTACGCATTATGCCTCCTCTTAATGTAACCAGAAAAGAGATAGACAGAGCTGTTTATATTCTGGAAACTGTACTGGAGGAATTGAGTTAAAATGAGGAACTTTTTGTCCATCAGGAATCTCAGTGTAAAGGAAATAGAAAATCTGATAAATATGGCTTTAGAATTAAAGAAAGCCAGAAAAATTTTGAGAGATGATTTGAAAGGTAAGCATATAGTGTTGGTGTTTGAAAAACCATCTTTAAGGACAAGATTAAGTTTTGAAATTGCAGTTAAAGAATTGGGAGGAAACCATTATTTCCTCGGGCAACAGGAAATAGGATTGGGGAAAAGAGAGGCAATAAAGGATGTTGCCAGAGTTATTTCTCGTTATGCCCATTGTGTGGTTTTAAGAACATTTAGTCAACACAGTCTTTTGGAGTTTGCTAATAATTCTCAAATTCCAGTAATAAATGCCCTTACTGATTCAGAACATCCCTGTCAGGTGATGAGTGATATTCTAACTATCTATGAAAAGATAGGAAAAATTTCTGATTTTAAACTTGCTTATATTGGAGATGGTAATAACGTTTGCAATTCATTGATTCAGTTAGCAACAAAGTTAAAATATAATTTAGCTATTGCTACTCCTGAAGAATATAAACCTTCTCAAGAATATCTTAAGGAAGTTACAGAAAATAATGTGCAATTATTTAGTGCTCCTGAAGAAGCAATCCAAGATGCTGATTTTATTTATACTGATGTCTGGACTTCTATGGGATGGGAAAGTGAGAGGGAGGCAAGAAATAAAAAATTTAAAAAATTTCAGGTAAATGTTAATCTATTGAAAAAAATAAAAAAGAAATATTATATAATGCATTGTCTACCTGCTCATAGAGGAGAAGAAATTACTGATGAAGTAATTGACTCTGAGAATTCAATTGTAATTGATCAGGCAGAAAACAGATTACACATGCATAAGGCGATTCT
>CBEUCN010000080.1:0-4694 GCA_965541635.1 uncultured bacterium | reverse complement strand
TCAAAATTAAACTCAGAGGCAATTCATTTATTCCAACTCCAAAAAGTTCAGCCAGGGCCTGTGCTATCTCAATTGCCACTATGGAATCATTGCACTGCCCCAGGTCTATCAGTCTCGGGATACCGTCAATCTCCCCCAAATCCAAATCATTTATCCTGTATTTGCCGCAGGCAAGAGTTAAAACGATTGTATCCTGAGGTAATTGTTTCACAAATTCCCGATAATAACTATTCTTATTGTTAGGAGAATCACAACCACCAACTAAAAAGAAATGTTTAATTTTACCTTTTTCCACCAATTCCTTTATCTTATCTGCCAATGATAAAATAGTGGATTTACCAAATCCAGTCTTTAATTTTATCTCTCCTGGCTGTTCTTCTAATTCTGGTAGTTCTTTTAACCTTTCCAAAATCGGGCTGAAATCATAACCCTGAATATGTTTTACCCCAGGAAGACCTGTAACCCCCATAGTAAACATTCTATCCTTATAATCATCCTTGGGCAAAAGCACACAATTGGAAGTTCCTAAAATTGCTGCTGGATATTGCGAAAATAGTTCTCTCTGGTCATACCAGGCCCTTCCTAAATTACCCACCAGATGTTTATATTTTCTCAACCCCGGATAGCCATGTGCAGGTAGCATTTCAGAATGAGTATAGATATTTATGTTTTTACCTTCTGTCTGTTTGAGCAATTCTTCCAGCGCTTTCATGCTGTGTCCGGTGACAATTATCCCTTTGCCCTTTTTGGTCCCGGTCTCAACCTCTGTAGGTATTGGCTCACCGTAATTTTCTATGTGGGCTTTTTTCAACAATTGCATAACCTTTAAATTCATCCTCCCTGCTTCTAAGGAATACTGTACAAATCTTTCAGGATCAAAATTAACATTAGTTAAAGTTGCATAGAACCCATCTGCTAAGAAATGCTCAACTTCTGGATCGGTGTAACCAAGCTCTCTGGCGTGATGAAGATAGGCAGATATTCCTTTAATTATAAAGAGTAAATTATCCTGCAAACGTGATACTGTAGGTTTTTTCCCACAGACACCACTTACTGTACAGCCTTTTCCACCTGCGGTCTGAGAACATTGGTAACAAAACATCTCCAAATCCTGCATCTTGCACCTCCTAGTTATTACCCCAATTTACACCTATCAGCATAAGAACACCAGTGAAAGCACTCTGGCATTTTGCCTTTTCTGCATATAAACTTCTTACAATTTGAACACCACACCTCTACCTCGTCTGAAAATATTTCCAGACCCTTTCCACAATCAGGACAAACTATCTCCTCAGATTTTAGAAATCTTTTTTCACTTCCTGGACATTTATTCATCTTTATAAATAGTACCTACTTTAGGATTATTTTCTCCAAATTTATCTATTAATTCCTTTAATACCTCACTACGGGTTTTGCCTTCTGCACTTTTTTGTTTTATTAAATTATATGCACCAAATAATGGTGAAGGCCCTATCTCAGAAGCAAATGTCCCCACCCCTTCATTCCAGACAAAGAGAGAAAACAACTCATCCAATTCTTCTATACTAACCCCTAAAGCATAAGCCTTAATCAATTCCCTCGTTGCCTGCCTGAATCTTCTCGCTCCTACGGCATTAGCTAAAGAGAATAGATCTCAATTACAGGGACATGCTTTTCTTTTTTCCAGTCAGCGGACTGAAACAATTCTGATAGTCCCATAACTATCCCCCTTTATACTTGTCCTGTTTCCCAATTAAACTGCTTCCACCTCTTTGATTTCCGGAATTTTTTCCTTTAACTTTTGTTCTATTCCCAACTTCAGTGTATATGTGCTCATAGGACAGGTACTACAGGCTCCCTTAAGCCTGACTTTAACTAAACCATCTTCAGTAACATCAATAAGTTCCACATCTCCACCTTCCATCTGAAGCATGGGTCTTATTTCCTCAAGAACTTTTTGGACTTTTTCCTTCATAACAATCACCTCCTATATCTGGCTTATCCATATAGCCACCAATGGCACATGGGTAACTCAAAATTCTTTAAATGCATCCTTTTTAACTCCACATACTGGACAGAATTCTGGTGCTTCTCCCTCCACGGTATAACCGCAAACAGGACAGATATAAATTTTTCCAAGTTTTATATCTTCACCCTTGGCAGCTGATTCTTTTGCCTTTTCATACATCTGGGCATGGATTTTCTCTGCTTCCAGAGCATAATGTATAGATTTCTGAGCACCTTTCTCCTGTTGAAGTTTAGCGACCTCGTTATAAGCTGGATACATTTCGTTAACTTCAAATGTCTCACCTGCAATTGCTGTATCTAAATTCTCTAAAGTCTTGCCAATGCCCGCCAGCTCCTGGAGATGGTTGTGAGCGTGGACCTGCTCAGCATAAGCTATGGCCCGAAACAACCTGGCCATATTGAGCATATCCTCCCTTTCAGCAACCTCGGCGAAAATCAAATACCTCATATGAGCCTGGGACTCACCAGCAAAAGCGGATTGTAAGTTCTGCTGGGTCATCTTATGCATTGCTTCACCTCCTTCCATTTAATAGCCTATAAATTCTTCCCTTTTAACTCTTTCCTTATCTATCCCTATTTGTGTCAGAAGATCGGCGATTGCCTCCACCATTTTAGGTGGCCCAAACACAAAGTTAATTCTGGATTCCAATTCTTCCTTATGCCTGGAAAGTAAATCAAAATCTATTCTACCTTTTACGAAATTTAAACCCTCAACAGGTTCCTCAATCACATGGATAATCCTTAGATTTAAAGAATTACTCCAGTCATCCAGTTCTGGTTTAAAAGCTATCTCAGGGAAACTGCGATTAGCGTATATTAATAGAATATCTGTATTTAAATTTTTATCCTCAATGTATTCCAGCATGGAAATTACCGGAGTAATTCCTATCCCTCCAATAATAAAGCCAATTTTTTCGTATTCATCTTTAAAAACACATTTACCAAAAGGGAAACGAAAAGCGACCTCCTGTCCTAACTTCATTTCCTTCAGTTTTTGCGAAAACTTGCTTTCCGATAACCTTTTTGTAAATTCAATATAATTCTTAGTAGGAGAAGAGGAAAACGAAAGAAAGTGCCTCCAATCTTTATCTTCCTTATCAAATACAACCTCCATAAATTGCCCCGGTAGAAAATCTACATCCTCATCCAATTTAAATCTGAAACTCTGAATATCTTTTGTCCTTTTAATTTTTTCCTTTAGGACCCCGTAAATTTCACTTACCTGCATTTTTCTTTCATGTGTAACTCATTTACGGTCTTCTTTACCTCGACAATCTTTACATACCCCATAAAAATATCCCTGAAAACTTTCTATTCTATGACCATTAACCTTACCCTTTCTTAAAGTCTCACAGGGAGAAATATCCACATCATAAATTCGGCCACACTTTTTACACATAAAATGATGGTGCCCATCTGTCCTGATATCAAATGTGGATTTCTCAAAATCTATTTTCAGCTCATTTGCCAATCCCTTCTCCTTAAATAATTCCAATATTGAGTAAACAGTAGCAAAGGACATTGTCGGAAATTCTTTTCTTATCTCCTCGTATATCTCTTCCGCACTGGCATGTCTTTTCTCATTCAGCACCCTGTACACAGCCAGCCTCTGAGGTGTTATCCTTATTCCTTCCCTATTTAAAATTTCCAGTCCATCCATTTATTTTGGAATTATAGAGAGGTTCTTCTAATTTATCAAGAATAATTTTTAGAAAATAATCATTATTGAAAAATTTTTCTTAAACCATCATCAAACAGCTGTCTATGTCAGTCTATATTTTGGCTTTGCCAAAAAGAAAAAGAACTGCTCTTCTAAAATTATTACTTTTAATCTTTTCTTCATAATAAACTAAAGGTCCCACATAATGGGCATTTTTAGTCTATCAAATTATATTCATGTCAAGGATTAATTCTAATACTTTCCCGTATTATTTGAAAAGATAGACAATAGTATAGAAAGGTAGAAAGATCCCATGGAATAGATGAGGAAGAATTTTACTATAATCTTGATATGAAGAGTTTAACTCACAAGGCATTACAGAAAAGAGTACTAAAATATCAGTTCTATTCCGATAGTCAAGACTCCCCATAGGATTAAAAGATAAAAGATCCATAGATAGATTAAGGGACCTTTAAGGAGTTTTAAAATGTTACCTATATGTGATAATAATACATTTTTTACATCAATATTATTATCTCATCCAAGGTGCAAAAATACTACTAAGTTTCGTCGCTATTTCATTTGGAGATACATCAGAGAAATTATGCATAAGTTGTTTAAATTGCTGAAGAGGACCATTTATAAGTTCTTCTACTCTACCCCGCGTAAGAAATCCGGGTTGGGTAAATTTCTCAATTACTATATCTTTCATTGAAGTCGGTCGATTTTCTAACTCAAATGGCAATAAAAGTTCTATATAAAATAGTAAAAACGCTCGTTCCATATCAATTTGTTCTCCTGCTTCTGTAGGCAACATTCCTAATTTAAAGTTAATTTCTTTCTCAATACAGGAAGGATATCCCTTGAGAATTTGATAGCGATGCATAAATAATTCAGGCAATTTGGACCATAACCGATAAAGGAAATGAGGGCCATAACCCCAAGGGCTTTCGATTTTGAAAATTTCATCTTTAATGGATATGCTGGGGCTGAGATATCCTCTCCAGCCCCAGCCACTAACTGAATT
>CBEUCN010000079.1:0-4699 GCA_965541635.1 uncultured bacterium | reverse complement strand
CTGGAAATCTTTCTTCCAGATTTTTTCCAGTGCCAGTTGACTTCTGTATTCCAGTTCCTGGGCATGACTGAATATGTGTTTGATTTTCTCTAACTCTTCTTGCTGGGCGCGCTTTCGGGTCTGGTATACATAAAGATTGAAATTCCTCTGAAGTTCCTTTCTCTCCCACATCTGTTTGGCAGTGAGATATTTTTTCTGACGAGTAGTGATTTTTCTGAATACTGAAAATTTTGTCCGCAGTTTCTCCACAAAATAAACAATTTTTTTAATAATATTGTGAAATTCAAAATTGGAAAAATTAATACTTAATAGTGGGATATTCAAACTGGCTGTGCGCAAGGTTTCTTCATTCAAGAACTTTTTCTCCAACTGATGATAATAACTACTGTGATAAAGAAATTCCCCAATATTTTCAAGATAGTTATTGTTGCTTTCAAAAGTCTCATTCAATATCTTGAGTATCCCATATTCGCTCTCCCAGGGAATTTGATTTTCCAGATAACCCTGCCAGGCAGAATCTAAAAGGTTCTGGGCACTAATAGCAAGTTCGCGATATCCTAAAGCAGATAACCGATAAATGTTAGTTAATTCATAACTGCGATATATTTTCTTTTTCATTTCCAGACGTTTTATGCCCACTCTTATATTCTGCAGCTGAATTTTATCCTGATAATAATAACCCAGTTGATGAAGGAAAAGGTCAAACACCGTAAAGGTGATACTCCAGGTGTAAGTTCTGGAAACGATAAAATCGAGCATAAAATCGGCACCAAATTTCAAATTGCGCATCCAGCCATCCCATTTCAATTCTTTGTAGGCAAGTCTTAGTTTTGATTCTGCTAACCGGACATCAGGATAAAACTCAGAAATTACCAGTGCCAATTGTTGGGGCTTAACCATTTTTTCCGGTTTGGTAAGTGATACCTCAACTGCAGGCATAGTCACTTCTTCTTCTGGAGACAATCCCAGAAGTGTTTTCAACCTGGCATAAGCATACAATTTTCCTTCCCGCTGCCTATTTATCTCGCACTGAATTTTATCCTCAAGAATCTTCAGTTCCACATAATGAGCATAGGGACTTATTCCTGTTTCTACTGCTTTCTGAAGTTGATTTTCATATTTCTTTATCTTCTCTATAAGTTGTCTGAGAACTTTTATTTTCAAGTCTGCAGTCTGAATGCGGCAAACCCACTCCTGAAACTCCAGATCACTATCAACATTTGCCTTCTCCATCCAGATATCAACTTCCTTGGCATAGTGGGCTGCTCGGATGAGATTTATATCCGGATAGAGTGTAAATAAGAACCATATTCCAGCTTTGTTCACACCCAGAGCAAGAATATCCACAAAATTTAACTTCAGGGCTTTTTTATATTTTTCTCTCACTATCTTTGCCTGCAGTTCTGCAATTTTAAGTTTGGGAATATCCTTTAAAATTGCAGGCAATGGCTTCTTTTTATGGGGAACAACTCCAGGCAAACCCCGGTCTTTCAAATCAATCTCTGCCTTTAAATATTCTTTGAGATTCTCACAATAATCAATTTCTCTTTCCAGATTTAACCGCCAGGCAGCAGAAAGATCTATTTCTCGTGCCTGCAGTCTTTGTAGCTGATTTTGAGTATCACGATATATCTTCTCTGCTTCCAGAAGCAAGGCTTGGGCTGAATTTAGATTCTGATGCCAGAATTTGTATTTCTGATATACGAGGTATTTAAGATGCGCCTCCTCGTTTATTGCCTCTTGAGATTTTATTTTGGCGATTTCAAGGTCAGTTTGAGCAATATGAATATCATGAATATGATTACCAAAAGGAGTACGATAGATTATTCCGTTTTTTATGTAAAGCACCAGCCAGTCAATGAAGGTTGTTCCCTTAGGAATAGGGGCCCAGTCTCTTCCTCTTCTTCCTCGGGAAGGGGCTCTTCTGGGAGTATAAACAATCTCCAGAGGGCCCTTTATGTAATATCCTCGCTTGGCAATCTCCAGACGATCAACTGCCAGAAGAACTTTGAACTTCTCAATTTTTTCCCGGATATCAGAATCAAAATCCAGATTTTTTATAACCTGAGATAAGGTGTGTAACAATTCTTCGTTAATTTCTACTTTCTCTGTTAAAGGTTTTTCGTCCAAATCCTGCAAGAAATATCTGAAATTAAGATAGGTAAGGTCCTGATTCATTTTCTCCTCTATCTGCCTAATGATTGATTCCTGCCAGGCAAGTTTTGCGCTTGCAATTAAATAACTTCGCAAAGTTTTATCCTGGGATTTGAATTCGTATTCCTGTTTGTAAGTCTGGGTAAGTTGAAATCTTTTATCGTAGCGCAGGGTGGAGTTTACAAGGTCAATATAAGATTTTAAAAGTGTGGCGATTAATTCCTGCTGGCGTAATTTTTTAAGACTGGCTTTATAGGTATATTCATCTTTATATAATGCTTCCTTGGCTGCATTATGCTGGGCTTTTGCCTCCTGTAACAGGATTAAACTCTTTTCTTTTTCCAGATCAAGGTATTTTAATTGTGGAGAGTGAAGGAGAAGATAATTGATACAATCCTGAGGATGGGGAAGTTTCTTAGATATAAGAATCTGGGGTTCAGTTTTTACATTTCCATATTTTAAAAGTTCTATTTGCAGTTGTTTAATTTTAAATTTGAGTTCAAATATCTTCTCCTCAATATCAGCAATTTTTTCCTCTTTATCCAGACGATCCTGCCAATATTCGACAGTAACAGACTCCACCTGTTTTTTGAATTCCTGATACCTGGGAAGCAACTGCTTAAGATAATATATCTGGGTATTCAACTTCTTTATGTTGTATATGGTATTAAGTCTAATATCCTCTGCCAGATATTCTGCCTGCTGTTTGGAAATTTCAGCAATTTTAATTGCCGATTTGCCTTCAATGGGGATTGCCAGTTTATAACTGGAAACATAAGAAGGATAACCAACTTTAAGATGAATAGTTGGCCTGATTTTTAATTTTGCCAGAATATATTCTGCAGTTTTTATCTCCCGCTCAGCATCTGCTATCAGAATATCATAACCTCCCTGAGGGATATCAAGAAAAGAGGGAATTTCAGCCAATAATTTGTGAGGATGTGATATTACCAAATCAGTGGCAGGCTTAAGGTTAAGATAGAGAGCAATCTCATACTTTATTTTATTTAAGTTCTGATGAGCAATCTTTATTCTGTTTTTGGTCATATTTATTTTAGCATTTAGACGGTTGATCAGATAGGGATAAACTCCAGCAGTTTCAGTTATGCGATTATATTCCTGTTTTAAAGAATTCAGATTATCCTCAAGCAGTTTTATCTTATCATCATAATAAATATAAGAATTGAGAAGTTTTAAAAACCCGAGGCATAAATCAGTTTTGGTCTTCTTGAGGAGAAATCTGTTTTTAAAAATCTGAGCTAGAAAATATTTCTGCTGACCAATTTCTGAAAATGGAATATCCCAATAAGCCATAACTACATCAAGAAAAAGATCAGCAAGAGTGCCTTTACCTACCCTTCTGCCTTCCTGAAGGACATGACCACGAATGTGCTGAAATTCTAAACGGGGGAAGAATTTAAGATGGGATTTTTTAATTTCGTCTTTAAACAGTTCCAGTTCATGCTTTATTTCCTCAACTTTGGGATGGGTCTCTAAAAAGGTATTGAAACTTTCCCAGTCAATAATAGTATTGGGAATTGCCTTTACTGCTGTTGGTTTCGGGATAAGTGTATCGTGAATTATTCTGATTTTATCTCCAGGGCTTATTTCCGCAAATTCTTCAATTATTCTACCAGCAGAGGCAAATCTTTCTATCCTTTCTATCTGAATAATACCCTTTACTCTCCCGGTTTTAGGAGAAAGTACATACATCTTTATCCCGGGAATAAGATGGGCATCATAACTGCCTTTATCAATTGCCACCAGGTTATATTCGCGGTCAACCATAAGAATCTTAGCTGACCACAGAGAGGGAGTTAAAAAAAGTATAAACAATATTCCTATCAGCCTTATTCTATTCATAACTTTTCACCCATTTTTTGAACTTTAAAAATTTATAACATATTTCAGCACCAAGTGTCAAATTAAGCAAATCTTTTCTATGATTTACAACATTGGAAAAAAATTAAAAACCGGATATAATAAAACTTAGGTATGAAAAACAGGGAAATTGCTCGCATATTTAATGACATCGCAGACCTACTGGAGATAAAAGACGACAATCCATTTAAGATTCGTGCCTACCGCCGGGCTGCTATGAATCTGGAAGCACTAACCCAGGATTTGGATACCTTGGTTAAAGAAGATAACCTTAATCAAATCCCGGGTATTGGTAAGGACCTGGCTGAGAAAATAAAGGAATACTATAAAACCGGGAAAATTCAAAGTTATGAGGACCTGAAAAAAGAAGTCCCTTCTGCTCTTCTGGAGATGATGAAAATCCCGGGGGTGGGGCCAAAAACTGTAAAACTCTTATATGAGAAATTAAACGTGAAATCAGTGGAACAACTGGAAAAACTTGCCAAAGCAGGCAAACTAAAAGGACTGCCAGGCATCCAGAGTAAAACCGAAGAGAATATTATTAAAGGAATTGAACTTCTCAAAAGGGGACGGGAGAGAATGCCCTTAGGGATAGCCCTGCCAATTGCCGAAGGTATTATTCAGGCACTTGGTGAAATTAAAGAAATAGAAAAAATAAGTTATG
>CBEUCN010000078.1:0-4703 GCA_965541635.1 uncultured bacterium | reverse complement strand
TTTCGCTATACCTCTCCATTCTATTTCTGGATACTTTTCCTTTAACTCTTCAGAGATATTTTTTACCGCTTCTCCTATTATCTCGATATTTCTGACTACAGCATCTTGAGTTTTCCTATCTTTTAAAAACTTATTGAAATCAAAGCCCTCTTTATAGGATAGAATATTTCCACAGGCGATAATTATATCTTTTAAATATGCCCTGTCGTCGCGTTTAGACATATATAAGTTCTCGTTTTATATTTTCTCTAATTTCCTCTATGCGGATAGACTCTATACCTACAGGAGTTAGAATATCTACTGTCCTGCCTAATAAATTTTCCAGATACTCTACCAGTCCCCCAAAGTTCTTGAAAGTTCCCCATCCATTCTCAAATTCCACAACCAGATCCACATCGCTCAATAGAGTGCCTTTATTGCTTCTAAAAGAGCCAAAAATACCAATTTTTTTTACTCCAAACTTCTCAAGGTCTTTCTTATGGTCCCTTAGAATTTTTAACAATTGTTCTCTATCCATTTAAAACCCTGTCTTTCTATACACACGGATTCTTATCTGTTCCATAAGTTTGTTTACCTCTTCAAGTTTGCTCTCAATTTTATTCTGCTTCTCAATAGCCTTATTTATTTTCTCTTTCAGAAAAGTACCATCTGCCTTAACCTCAGAATATCTCACTACAGCCAATCCTGTTACCAATATAAAGATAGCCAGGAAACTTTTCACTGATCCCTTATCCTGCTTACTCTAATTTTTATCCTTTTTAACTCATCCAATACTTCATCAAGTTTCTTAATAACTTCATCCTGCTTTTTGAGTAAAAGATCTACCTTTTCCTCCAAGGTAAGAGACTTTTTAGTTTCGGCTTTATTAGCTGGTGGAAATATTACAAATGACATTATTACAGTCATTATTAAAAACAGGAACACTATTTTAACCTTCATACCCTGACCGCCTCTTTTTCTTCCAGATATATTCTGAAATTCATATCCGGAAATACATTATCTTTATATTCTAAATAAGAAAGATATTTTTCATCTATACTTCCATTATTGACCTGCTGCCACAATTTTATAAATCTGGAAATGTGCTCTGTAACTCTTCTATTAGCATAAGACATATGGCTACCGGTCTTCATAATAAAAGCCCAGTCACTGGCTTGAGCAAGTAGAAGTTCTCGTGCCATCTGATTAAGAGCCCTTTCCATAACACCGTTTGCTGATGAGAATTTTCGAGCGGTTTCTACCATTCTTTCCACTGCTTTATGATAATGTCTGTAAATCCAATCATTACAACCACTGAGCCATACCTCACTGTAGCCCTTCCATCCCCAACTGGACATAGCAGGAGTTAGAACCTGATTCCGGGGATAGATTTTCAGATAATCACTACAGGTTATGAGTTTAAAAGTTTTCTGATCATAACATACCTTTCTGCATAAAAACTCCAGAAATTCTGGCCCTTCAAACCACCAGTGTCCGAAAAGTTCGGCGTCGTAAGGAGCCACAATTATTGGTTTTCTATCCATAACCGAGGAAAGATATTCAATTTGTTTCTCCCTGTTGAACATAAAATTACCAGCATGAATGGCAGCTTTTTCCCTTGCGCGGTCAGGATCATAAGGAAGTTTGTTATGTGTCTTTCCAGTTATGCGATAATATTTTATCCCCGTATTTCCGCGGGAACCGTCAGGGTTTATGTAGGGCTTTACATATTCATAATCTAGATCCCAGCCAATGTCCCGGTAGAACTCGCGATAATCGTAATCTCCAGGATAACCCTCAATTGCACTCCATACTGACTTGGAACTCTCGGTATCCCTTCCCAATACTGCAACTCCTGACTTGCAGAAATAAGAAGAATAGACCCCATATCTTGGACGGGGAACTGCAAACAGAATGCCATGAGTATCAACCAGAAAATATTTTATTCCTTCTTCCTTTAAAATCCAGTCATCACCAGGATTATACCCGCATTCCGGAAGCCACATACCTTTGGGTGAAGAACCAAATATCCGGCGATAGGTATTTACTCCTGCCCGCACCTGTGCCTTTACAGATGCTTTGTGTATCATCAATGGTAAATATCCATGGGTGCCAGCACATGTAATTACTTCCAAGAATCCTTTATCCTGAAATTCTTTAAAGGCCATAAGTAAATTCCTGTTGTATTTCTCCTCAAATAATTTCTTTGCTCGTGTGAAACGATGATAATACATTAGAGCCAGACGATTAAATTCTGGCATCCAGCGTGTTCTATCTATCTCCTTTTCAGCCAGTTCAATCAACTTGTTGATATGTTTAAGATATCTTTCCTGAAGAAGGCTGTCTTCCAGCATGCAGGCCAAGGTAGGAGAAATAGATAGAGTCATTCTAAAACTGACGCCGTCAGATATCAGACGTTGGAACATCTCAATTAAAGGGATATAGGTCTCAGTTATTGCCTCAAACAGCCATCTTTCCTCTAAAAATTCCTCATATTCCGGATGGCGAACATAGGGAAGATGAGCATGCAATACTATAGCCAGATAACCTTTCTCCTCCATGATTACTCTCCCTTGTGAGTATTTCTTTCCACAGTAATCTTAATGCTTCTGGTATCACCTCCGTCTTCCGATACTGCCTGAATGGGTATCTCCTGAACACCATCAGGAAGGGCAAATCTCAGACTGAAGCTCCCATCTGCTCTTAATTTTACTGGCTTGCCCTGAACTGTAACTTTAGCAGTAGGCTCAGTGGCTCCATATACAATCAATTCCGCATCTGCAACCAGCCAGAAACCCCGAGGGACTTCCTCCCGATGCATCCAGCTGAAGAAACTTCCCGGAAATCCTGAAGAGACCAATTCCTCAAATCTCTTTTTAAACATCTCCTGCATCTCTAAGGAACCTTTTCCAATCCCGTATCCACCAGAGACTCCAAACATCCTCCAGTATTCCTCCTCAGAAATCATCCATTCCTCATCAGTTCTATCTGACATTCCATATCTGGGAGTTCTAACAATATTGGAGCGGACCAGAGGATAAAATTTCCCTTCTGGTGTGCGGAGACCAAGTTCAGCACAAAAACTTCTACCTGGCTGACCAACATTTATATACCAATTGTCAGCAAAGGGAGTAATTTCAATATCAAAGAAACTATGGGCTCTGGAAATATTCAACTCCGGAATATCAGTGATATCATAAATTCTGAGCACCTCTTTTAATGTCACATGAGCACCTACTTGATTACGGCAATTCTCCCAGGTATGAGGAGTTACTTCCCAGTAAGCAAAAATCCACCAGGGATCACGGGCTAAAAGAGTAAGCCTGTCCTCTCCATATTTGTGAGGAATCTCCACTTTCTCTTCTACCATCACACCAGTAGTGGAAACCTCCTGGGATTGATATTCTTCGGAAACTTTGCCAGCCTCATACTTTGTAGCCTCCACTCTCTCCTTTTCCAGTGAAGCAGTCTCAGTTACTTTCTGAGGT
Organism: uncultured bacterium; assembly: GCA_965541635.1. Lineage (GTDB taxonomy): Bacteria > Omnitrophota > Gorgyraeia > Kaelpiales > Kaelpiaceae > 4484-49. The sequence goes on along the minus strand of CBEUCN010000078.1, from coordinate 1,236 downwards.
TCTACTTTGGGAGGTTTTCTTCTGGAAATCAACCCTCTCCTCGGTTGTTTACGAACAGCCCTCTTTTTAACTGCAGTCTGTTTTTTTACCTTTTTCCTCCCCGAAAAAAACCTTAATAGTGCCTTAATAAGTTCTGCTTTTTTCATCTTGCTCCTCCCCTTTATGTTTTTTTCCTTAGCCAATTGCAGTAACTCCTCTCTTTTTAACTTTTCCAGTTCTTTTTTTCCCATTTCTATTCACCTCCTAAACCAGAAAATCAGCATACACCCCTTTTTCTTGGGGCAATATATTATAAATCCAGACAGTATTATTATGCCTCACCTCTATATCTATTCCAGTATCATGTTTAACTTTACAATAACAAGCGAGAATTTCAGCCAAAAGTTTCTCTCGAGAATGAAAATTACCAATACCTATCCCTGAAGGGCCCTTAGCATTAACTGGTTTCAGGAGAAGATGACGGTTTTGAGAATATAATCTTTCCAGAGCAATATTTTCTTTTTCGTTTCTTCCCATCACAAGATACAAATCATCATAAAGTTTGAAATGTCTCCCCAGTTTTAGAATATTCACATCATGAATATTAAAATCGACACTTATAAAATTTTTAAGTCTTCTGCTAAATCCGGGATCAGTTAAAAGACATCCTCCTGCAGGCTGAGGGAAATCTTGAATACCAAATTTTTCAGCCAGATTTAATTGCGTTCTTCGGGACCTTCCACGTATGGACAACAACTTTTCTCTGTTAACCCAGCCCTGAATTTCCGGAACAGTTTTAGGAAGTAATTTAGCAGATAGAGGACGCAATACATATCCTTCCAAATGCGCTTCTCTTTCAATCAACATTAAAGCATTTCTGTTCTGCGACATAGGTCTTTCTCCCAGCACCTCACCAGTTATCAAAAAACTTAATTCCTTCTTTTCCATATATTCTCGTGCTTTCTTAAACATATATATCTTACAATCAATACAGGGATTCATATTTTTACCATAGCCAAATTTTGGCTTTTTTATAATCGCCAGATAATCCTCGCCTAATTCCTGAACTGTAAGAGATAAAGACAGGTATTTTGCGGTTATCTCATTTAACTTAAATATTATTTTACATCCAGAATCAAACGGAGAGCAAGGACAAAATGGGGTATGGAAAAATAACGCCTCCAGTTCTACTTTCTGTTCTTTTAAAAGTCGACCAGCAAGAATAGAATCCAGACCAGAAATTAAAAGCAACCCTTT
>CBEUCN010000077.1:0-4723 GCA_965541635.1 uncultured bacterium | reverse complement strand
TTTATAATAGGATAACGCCTGCTGATAAAGGGATTTTATCTGAGCCTGTTTTTCTTTTTGAGCCTGAAGCTGGCGTTTCTTCTTCTCCAACTCCACTTTCCTTCGCGCCCTCTCTTCTTCTGCCTTTCTGCGCTTCTCTTCCAGTTTTGCCTTCTTCTGCTCCAGTTTCTTCAGATGCTCCCTGCGGGCAGGAATTTTCTTCTCTAAATAAATCTTTGCCTTCTTCTGGTCAGGATCCATTCCCAGAATCTTCTCAAAAATTTCCTCTGCCTTATCCAGTTCATTTTTAGAATAGTAAGAAACAGCTTCCTTATATAAAACTGAAATTATCTGCCTCTTTTCTTTTTCCAGTTTTGCTTTTTCTTCTTTAGTTAATACCTGCTGGTTAGATACTTGAGAACAGGCAGGTTTAATTAAAGGTAGGAAACTGAGGATTATCGCTATTACTACAACACTTTTTACATAAGATTTAATATTTTTCTCCTTTTCTTTTTTAAACAACATCACTAACAGAAATAGATTTTATGGTGTTGAATATTAAGAGTCAAGGGAAAATATCTCCCTACCACGTGCCAAATTCCATAAAATTATTTTTTTGAATATCTTTCCAGAACTTCTATCAGCTGCTGAGCAGTAGGAGTGGGCTTTACTTTTCCAGCATATAAAATATCTTCCGGAGTTAACTTCTGCCTGTAATATTTCTCATTGGCTTTGTTATCAGGCCGGATTATTGCACCTTTCAAACTTATCCCTGCAAATAAACCTTTACTGCGAGAATAAGAAAAGATACTGGCTTTAAGTCTTAAGTCGGTATCTGCTGCTGCAGTCCTCCCTACTGGCCCTGCTGCTACAGCGACATCTCCTCCCAGACTCAACTCGTTATTCAAAAACGACCTCATTCCTCTATCAGTGGTTACCACCAGAATTAAATCAATTGCCTGCCCACCAATCTGCAATCCATAACTCAAGCCCTTTATAGTATAAAACGCAGGAGCACTCCACTCACCGGACTCAGGATTATGATAAAGAACTATACCCTTCCCATACCGACCGCCGATTATAAATCCGCCTTTAATCACTGAAGGGAATATCGCAATTCCACAGGAGTCAGCCAGTAAATCTTCCGGGATGCCTTTATCCGGCATCTGCATTATCTCTTCAAACAGGGAGATACAATTCTGAATTCTTTCATCTAACCTTGAATCATCAATATCCTCTGCCCAGAGAATTCCGGAGGAGATAATCAGTAATCCACCTATAATAAAAAACAGAACTTTTTTACTCATCTCTCTTCCTCCTCTTTTATTACTCTTATTCTCCACTTTAAGGATAGGGTGTCAATGAAAATAAATCTCTTCCTTTTTCCCTTGGGAGGAGTTAGAAATGAATGGCTTTGTTGGGGTCTTACTTCTTCTTTCCTTTTCTGGCTGTCTTTTTGGTACTCTTTTTAGCCGATGTTTTTTACTCCCGCACGCCATACTGCACCTCTTGTTTTAAATTTAATTTAAATAAAATGAAGAAGAAAATGCACGTGCCATTTTTCAGATATTCAGAGCCAAGCTCTGAACAGGTATCCGTATTCACGCATCCGCACATTATAACTGCATACCACATCAACGCCTCCCCCCATTCCAGAGCAATATACATATCCCCCCACACTAATTCTCAATATGTTCGGAGGTCTCACCTCCGTAATATATAACTTGTAACTAATTAAACTTATTTATTTTTTCTTTAATTCTTCTTCAAACCAGGAGAAGAATTCTTCTCCTTTTAACTTGAGCTGGCCATCTATAAACTCATACATATCTTCTGTCAATACAAAAGTCTCAAAAGCGCTGGAACCCGTTGTTATTATAGGATGGTAAAAAAACACCATGCTGCCTGATGCATCCATAGGTAGAACTCTGAATAAAGCGAGCAGTTCTTGAGACGCCCAATGGAATCTCTGGCTCAAGAGGTTTAAAAGCTGAGCTTCCATTCCCGGTAATCTCGGAGTTAATTTAGGCCATATTTCTACCTGATTTAAAAAGACATAGCCCGGTGGGTCAAAAACAAGACTAGGGGAAAGAAGAGGTTGACGGCTTTACCAAAACGCTTCCGGAAACACTACCCGTTAGATTACTACTCACACCAATATAAGCACCTCCGTTCCAGACAGTAACCGAGCCGTCAACCGGAATATCAGCTGCTATCTCTCCGGCGGTTATCTCCAGATTCCCCGCGCTGATATTGACATCAATTGGGCCATTTCCTGCATGTGGATAATCTGTAATTGTTCCCACTACACCATTAGGCGCGGCAAGATAAGAAGTTGATACAGCTTTTACGTGCGGGCCGGCACCTTTTGCATAAATTGAACCCAGATCGGACTGAATATTAACTCCGCCTGAAGTCGACGTTACTGTCCCGCTGAGAATAGTAACGTTTCCGCTGGTTGTACGGAAAGTGAATCATCTTCTGCTGTAACTGTTCCCAGCGGACTTGAGCCGTTGGCCAGGATATTACCCGTGCCGCCTGTTGTTATAGGATTAAATTCCGCTCCGTCCTTCTCTTCTAAATAAATATTTCCTGTTGTGGCAGTAGCAATTATTGTGTCGGCATCAGTATCTATATCGTTGGTTGCGGAACCAATGTCATTATTTGCAGTCAAACTTACAGTCCCTCCGGAAATATAATTTGCCTCATCAGAGTCGTCTAAAATACTTCCCGTAGTGGCATTGAGATATACATTGCTACCGGAAGTACTTCCTACAATCAAATCTGAAGCAACTGTCAGATAAACATCCCCACCATTATTTGTGACTGAAGAAGCGGATAAATCGTCTGAATTGGATATCTCAATATTTCCAGGAGTTGTGTTGGTTGCCCGGAGATTAGAAACTTTTGTCTCTAAAGCATTACCGGAGCCAATCCCTGTTTTAGCTGAAAGGATTAAATTAGTGGTGATTAAATCATTACCTGAAGTATTATCATCAATAATTTTACCAACTTTAGAAATTAAATTTATTGTATTATTTTTAGAAATTGAGGTCTTAATGGTAATATCTCCATTCGTAGATTTTACAATAAGAGTAGTTGCGCCTCCAGTCAATCTGTTCAAAAAAGCAGTATTTATATCAAAACTATTTGCTCCTTGAAGATAATGTTTTGCTGAAGATTTTAATGTTACCCCCCTTCTTAAAACTTAAATTCCCTATACCATTTTCATTATAGTCGGCAAGAAGGATAATTTCTCCTGCGCCAGCAGTAATGTCCTCCTTCTTACTATTTCCAATAATTAAATCACCGACAGAAGTTAAAGTAAGGTTTCCGCCTTTTGTCTTTATAGCTTTTAAGGTTTTCAAATTTCCGCCTAAATTGTTTATAATTGTCTCTCAGAGTTATTAGGATTTAAGGTACCAACTTCTAAACCATTATTTTCATTTATATATCCCCCTGCGCTTCCGGTTATAATGGTTGCCTTTTCAAGCCGATTAATATTTGTAATAAGAGGAGTATTGGCCTCTCCTATACTTTGACCTATGAAGGTAAGATGGTCTGCGGTAAATACAGCTGTATCTGAGTTTCTCCTGATATACCCCCAGGAGCAGTAATTTTAAGGTAATCTGGAGATGTTATTACACTCACCGTAACATTTCCAGTTCCTCTTCCATCGGACGAACCCGAACGGATAGTTATATCTTTGCCTGAGCCTGTATTCTTTATAATTGTTCCTGGATTTTGATAGAAATCTCCACCTCCGGAATTGTCTTTATCTGCTTTTATAATAAGGCGACCATTTTTAATAGTAAGGTCTCCTACAACTGTAATATTCCCCTTATCGGTAAAAGTCTGGTTCCCTGAGTATCCTCCAGAAAGATTTGTATCTTGATCGTTCATATTATAAATACCCTCTGCACAATTAATAATGCCCGAAAAATTCGCTCTCTGGGAATCAACAATAACTTCTCCGCCTTCAGCATTTATTTGGCCGGCAACATTAACTCTGTGATTGGCTTTTAATACTACTTTGCCATTACTGTTATCTAAAGTGTTTGCGCAAATTATTCCTTCATTATTCACTGCATAATCAAACACATTATCTAATGCCTCAGCAGTTAATACCACTACCCCTCCATCTGTCTTAATCTCGCCTGTATTTTTTATCCCATCGGATAACTTTTCACCGTTTACAGTTATCTGTTCTTTTACCTGCTCATCTATGACTACAGAAATCATACCTGCAGTATCTAAACTTAAAGTTGCCTTCTCCCCACTCGCCAGTGTCGTCTTACCTAAAGTTGTCACAATCTTACCTTCATTTCTTACCGCTTGTCCCATTAGCGCTACACTCTTTGCCTGAATATATCCCTGATTTATTACTGAGGCTCCTATTTTGTCTGCATATTTGTTAAATGTATAGTTACCATTTAAAAATGCTTCATTGCTAATATCCAGAGTTGAGGCTACCAGACCTGCCACATCTACATAAGAGTTAGGCCCAAATAATATCCCGTTGGGATTGACCAGAAATATCTTGCCTGTTGCTGTTAATGTTCCAAATATTTCCGAAGGGTTTCCGCCCACCACTCTGTTTAAAGCCACTGAGGAACTTGAGGGCTGATAAAAGTTCACTGCTTCTGGCTGGGCAATTGAGAAACTCTGATAGTTTATGATTACTTTATCTGAGGTAGTAATACTTAAAGTGTTCTCATCAGGCTGATTGAATTCTGCAGTTCCT
>CBEUCN010000076.1:0-4767 GCA_965541635.1 uncultured bacterium | reverse complement strand
AATTGGCCACATTAAAAGGCCACCTTTCAAGATGAATTCAAACATAGTTATTCCTCCTTTTGACTGCCTTTTTCTTTTTAAAACGAATAAGAAATACTACCATAAAAGAACCTTCCCGGTTCGTTTACTATTTTTGGCTCTGCTCCCGCTCCAGCAACAACATCCCATTCGTAGGAGTTAGCTACAGCATACTTTTTATCGAAAATATTATTGACTCCGACATAAAATGTTAGGTTTTTATAACGATAGCCGAGTCTGGCGTTAACAACATCCCAGCCTTTTAATTTTTGTTCTCCAGCATCGATATCGACATGGCTGGCGTCTTCTGAGTGAATCCATTCTAATGTTCCGAAAAGTTTGGAATTATCATAACTCAAAACAAGTTTAGTTTTTAATGGGGGAATTTGAGCAAGGTCTTCATCAGTATTATTAAGCGGTTGAGAATCTTTTTCTCCTCGCTGGTAAGCCATTGCGACTTCCACAAAAAAATCATGTCCGACATCCGCAAGAATTGTTACATCAGCCCCATAAATATGGGCATCTATATTTGTCCATGTTTTGGGAGGGGCCTGCTGGTAAATATAATCCTTTAACCAGCTGTAGAATCCTTTTATCCTGAAACTAACTCTTTGGAAATTGCTCTCAAAACCAAAATCAAGTTCTGTATTTTTCGTGGCATCTAAATCAGGGTTCCCATAAAATCCATCTGTAGCTTGAAGATAACGTTCCACAAGGGTAGGGGTCCGGATACTATGTCCCACTCCTCCAAAAAAATTGGATGCTTCAGTAAGACGACATTTTGTAAAGAAGTATCCGCTCAAAAATGTATCTTTGTTTTTGTTAGTAGCGGTCAATCTTTGACTATACCTGAGTTTGCCATCAAGCAAATCATTTGCCTCTGTTTCAAAGTAGTCCCCGCGAATACCGCAACTTAAAGACCATTCACCAATATCCTTATCTGCTTTTAAATAAAGGCCTAAATTAAGTGCATCGGCATCAGGGAAAAAATCAGGCTTTGTTACTACCCCAGTATCCTTATTTATCTGGTATCCATCCCAGTTGCGGTGGTAGATGTCAAAACCGTAAGTAAGCGTAGCAAAGCCCGTTGATTGCTGGTTTTCTATTTTTCCGCCAATAATAGTTGATTTTACATAATTCTTCAAATAGGAAGAGGCTGTTCTATATTTGTTAGAAGGCTCATGCTCTATTTTGTTATAGTAAAGAGAAAGTGTCAACTTCTCTGAGAAATCTCCAAGGTCAGTAACAGTGTATTCCACACGAGTTAAGTTTGTCTTTTCTGACTCTGTATCCATCCCAACCCTTGGAGTTATAATATCGGAGGCATCTCCATAGGTATGTGAGAAAAGAATGGTGTGGTTATCAGTTGGTTTAAACTGCAATTTTACCCAGATATCATGTTTTTTAAACGCCTTCATATCTTTGCCTGCATCGTTATAGGCAGGATTAAAACTGCTAAGTTTATTGCCGGCTCCATCTTCATATTGGCCAGACTCAGAATAATTGTAACCGATCAATGCCTGAATAGTTTTATTTCCGCCTGTAAAATATCCGCCTGTACTCCAATAACCGAAACTCCCTATTTTCCCGAAAATTTCACTACAAAAGCCTTCTTGCGGTTTTTTCGTAACCACATTAATGCTTCCACCAAGTGCACCTGGCTTAGTAACATCAAACGGTCCTTCTCTTACTTCTATACGCTCAACCATCAATAAGTTAATATGGGAAAAAGGAGGGTCTTTCCTACTGCCACAAGCACCTTCAACAATAGTATCATCTGCTAAAAATCTTAAGTTAGACTGCCCAAATCCCCTCAGGGCAACTTCGTTACCATAGATACCTTTTCGAATCATGGTAGCTGTTATCATCTCATCGGAAAGGATTTCCGCTAAATCTACGACTTTGTATGCCTTAAGAGTTTCACTCTCTATCTTTCTTTTCCTATCTACCTCCTCTCTTTCTGCGGTTACAATAACTTCTCCTAATTTAAATACTGTTTGGCCTGGCTCCTCAGCATATATTAATGCTTCTTGAACAAAAAAGTAAATATAAAACATGATTAATAACTTTCTCATAATACCGCCCTCCTTTTTCTGTAAAAAAATATAATTATCTTCCACAAAAGATAAATCAATAAGTTTTTATTATTAAGCAGACATCATAGGAGGACTGCGGGAAGAATGGCTTTTATGAACGGACTGTGTGTAAGGTTGTTGATAATTAAAAAATACTTGATAGATTATTTGAAGGAAAATAGCAGAAACAATGATTACTTCAGGTATATTAGCAAAAGAAGCAATGATTAGAAAATTGCAAGCAGGACAGTTGGGGTGGTGTTTGCCATCTATAGGGTGATTATGAAGTAAGGGATAGAGGATAGCAAACAAAAGATAAAGAGCCACACCACTTATAAATATGATGATACTTAGAATTTGTCCTATTTTAATAATACTTTTCATTTTTTCACAAACAACAGGGGAAATATGATATCGCTTAAACAACAAGGAAACCATACCGCAAGAAACAAAAATAAAAACACAACTATATAAGAAAACCAGTTCAGAGTTTGCCCTGTTGCCATAATAATATGAAAGAGGGAAGCCCAGGTGCTCAAGAGTACATGACCGGAATGAGGGAATTTAGTTGTTGGCTTAAAATAAGCTACAGCAATACCTATAAATGCCAAGGGATTTACTAACCACCACTTTTCAATAAATCCCAAATGAATACCTCTATTAGGAAGATTTAATAATATCTCACCTAAATAAGGAATTACGCAATCGCTCAATGTAGCTATGCCAATGGAACCAACATAACCAATTAAGATTAAATTCCAGAAATTAGTTTTATTTTTATAAAGTTTATACATAGAAGCAGTAACTAATGCACTTAGAAGAACATGGAAAGGATGAAGTGTATAAAAAATATTATAAGAAATCTTGGCAGGGAGCTTGTAAAAAATTAGCATGACAATAATACCAGTAAGAGCCCCAAAACTGGTAAAGGGAGCATGCCTCTTTAATTCTTTCATTATTTGCTTAAACATTTTTACCTCCTCACTTTAAATGAAAATCATTTCTATTTAATAGATAAAAAAAATTTAGCCACCTATCTACAATTAGGGCATATACCCTCTATCTGCAAAGAATGGCTTATCACCTTAAACCCTTTAATAATTTTCTTCCTGAATAAATTGCAATCAGAAAATTCTTCCACCTTACCACACCTGATACAAATTATATGGTGGTGATGCTTATTCTTAGAATTACATAGTCCATAATAGAGCCTTCTATCAGGCCTTTGAATTTTTGTCAATATCCCGCATTTGGAAAATGTCTCCAGATTCCTATAAATACTGGGCAAACCAAGGTGTTTAAACTTTTTCTTTAATCCTTTCCAGACATCCCCAGGAGTTAAATATCGATCCTTATATAGAAAAAAATCTATAATCGCTTTTCGTTTAGGAGTCAGTTTAAAATTATTCTCTCTTAATTTATTTAAATATAATTCTTTCATAATGATCCTTTAAATCTAAATAGAAATTTGTTTCATTTAGATTACCAAGTCCCCACTTCCTTGTCAATCCTTTTTGAGAAAATGTGTAGTTACAACAACAAAATGCTAAAAAATAATTACTATCATAAAATGTTCTCGCCAGGGACGAATTTACCTCAAGTGGAAAATTTTAGTTTAAAGCAACCACCTTAAGAAGTATAATTTAAAGCTTTCGAGAACAAATAGTAAAAATTTAACATTTTGCGTAACACTAACAACAAATTCTTCTCAAAAACCCCCTATTTCCACCCCTGGGGTGGAAATAGGTTTTTTTCATTTAATGTGCACCAGCCTATTCAAGTGCACCAGTGACCAGTGCACCAGCTATTCTCCTATTGGTGTGCTGGTGCTCTGGCGCACTATCTGGGAAATAACCTCAGCCTTTACATCCTCTAACCGATAATACTTCCCACCCAGAACCTGAGAAAGTTCTTGCATTTTACCTACCCGAAGAAAACCTTTCTCCGTATCTATAACTATTGACCTTATCCCTGCTTTCCTTATATCTTGGGCTATCCTTTTTGCTTCCTCAAAAGGATTTAAGTTCTTCCTCATACTTAAATTTGCCTTTCCATCAGAGATAATTACAAGAAGGGGACTGATTTTTTTATCTTTATTTAATTCATTCCGCAGAACTTCAAATCCTTTCAACAATCCCTTTGATAAGGGCGTTCTTCCACCGGTAGGAAGTTCTTCAAGTTGCTTTTTTGCCAGTTCAATGCTGGATGTAGGGTAAAGCAACACCTCTGCCTTTTCACCTTTAAATCCTACCAATCCAACCTTATCCCTTTTCTGATAAACATCTAAGAGTAAAGAAAGTATTGCGGATTTTACCTCAACCATACGTTTATTTATTCCCATTGAACCTGAAGAATCAACCACAAACATAATAGTATTTCTAATTTTCCTTTCCCTTACTTTCTGACGGATATCCTGAGGCTCAATAATTATCGCTCTGGTCCCTTTTTGTTCTGGTGTGCTGGTGCTCTGGCGCACTGGTGCTCTTACATGCTGATATGGTGCAGCAGCCCGCAAAGTCGCATCAAGGGCAATATCGTCTGTCTTATCCTGAGGAATTTTACTCCCTATATAACGGCCTGATTTCGTTTCACTTTTAGCCTTACTTCTTCTGCCTGAGCCTTGTTTTATTTCTGCTTCCTTGGGAAGAGAGATTCTTTTCACTAAATAAGGCTC
>CBEUCN010000075.1:0-4864 GCA_965541635.1 uncultured bacterium | reverse complement strand
AAACATACCAGATACTAACTCCACTCCCAGAATAATTGTAATAATTGCCTTTTTCATCTCCTCTTTAATAAATTTAACATATTTACTTCTTAATTTTCAAATCCCTGCTCTGGAAAATGTTGTTCAGAGCTAAACTTCGAACATTTTGGCAGTGTCAATAGCAAAATGTTACAAAAGTGTCGTTGACGGTTTTGTAACATCTTCTGGAATGCTTTTTCAGCCAGAGATAAATTTTGCCTTGTAGCACCTTCAAAAATTGACACAACCAGCGTCGCTCCTTTTGTCAACTTTTCTCAAAGGAAATCAGCAAGTTAATTTATTTGGTCAGAGCTTAGATCTGAACAGAGGGGAATTAAAAGAAGCGGTTAAATATGGAATCTATGTGTTTAAGGTAGAAATTCAAATCAAAGGCAGAATTTATCTCTTTATCAGAAAGATATTTTTTAATCCTTCTATCTTTTAAAACCAGTTCTTTAAAATCCAATTTCTCTTTATACGCTTTCAACGCTGGCTTCTGGACTAAATCATAAGCCTGAGAGCGAGTAAGTCCCTTATCAATCAACATAAGCATTAATCTCTGCGAGGCAAACAATCCCTTCTTGAGCCAGAGATTTTCTTCTATTGCCTGTTTATTAACTTCCAATCCCTCTACAATTTTTGTCATTAAATTGAGCATATAATCTAAAAGTATAAAACCATCGGGCAGAATAATTCTTTCCACTGAAGAATGGGAAATATCCCTCTCGTGCCAGAGAGAGATGTTCTCAATTGCCGGGATTAAATATCCTCTGAACATTCTTGCCAACCCGCATATCCTTTCACACAGAATGGGATTTCTTTTGTGAGGCATAGCAGAGGAACCTTTTTGCTTTTTTCCGAAGGGTTCAAATACCTCGCTTACCTCTGTGCGCTGCAAATGCCTTATCTCCAGTGCCAATCTCTCCAGCCCGGCAGTGACCAGAGCAAGGACTGATATCAAATATGCAATTCTGTCCCGGGGTATAACCTGAGTGGATACAGGCTCAATTTTTAACTTCAGTTTTTTTGCCACTGCTTTTTCCACATCAGGAGGTAGTTGAGAATAACTGCCCACTGCTCCTGAAATTTTAATGTAAGCAACCTCCTCCCTGGCTTTCCTTAACCTTTCCAGATTTCTCAATCCCTCAGAATAAAAAGAGAGGAGTTTAAGTCCTAAAGTTATAGGCTCAGCATGAATACCATGCGTCCTGCCAATCAGAGGCAGGTTTTTATATTTTCTTGCCTGTTTCTTTAAAGCTTTAAGATACTCAACCAGATCCTTCTCCAGAATTTCAATTCCGTCCCTTAACTGCAAAGCAAGAGCAGTATCCAGAACATCTGAGGATGTGAGTCCTTTATGAATGTATTTAGCAGAGGGGCCAATATTTTCTTCCAGGTTTTTAAGAAAAGCAATCAAATCATGGTTGGTGTGTTTCTCTATTTCTTTAATTCTTTCAACATCAAATCTTGCCCTTTTCTTTATTCGCTCAAACTGCGCTCTGGAAAGCGGGACTTTTTTCTTCTCAATTAACACCTCAAGCACTGCCAGTTCTACCCTGAGAAGATAATTAAAACGCGCTTGTTCAGTCCAGAGAGAACTCATTTCAGGACGGGAATACCTTGCAATCATGGCTTAATTCTGACACAGAGAAGACAGTTTGTCAATCATCACCAGGAGTAATCTCAAAGAGATATTTAAACACAACGCCAAAAACAGGGTCTCCTTCGGGAAGGGGAAAGAGGTATGTTATATTATCCCTTCTCTGCTGAAATCCGGGAGTTAAAAGAGGCTGGATTTCTTCTTCTGAAATCTCAATATCATAAAAATATCCTCTTAGAAAATAAGGTATCAATCTCGTGGTATCAGCATCTGCAAAGTATAAACCATCCTCTTCCACCGCCACTCTCTGCGTGGAATGGAGGTCGTATATTATGCGGGTAATATCTATAAATCTCCATCCGATCTCCTGTGCTCTAACATCTCCATCCAGATTCTCTCTCAAAATTCTATCTCCAAGGTCTCTGAAAATTATCCTGAATCCTTCCGGAGTAGGTTCGATGCCGATATTTGTAGTTGTAGGATATCTATGGAAAACTCCTTTATCGTGTAAATCCCGTAAAGCCCTGCCGATGGCAGTGACAATTTCTTTCTCCCTCTCTTCAGGAATTCTTACAAACGCATAATTTCTATTTTGAGGATAGTAATAACAGAAATACAGAAATGCTCGCTCCTCTTCCTCACTTCCCTGAAAACCAAATCTTACATCTGGGGATTCCATTCCGAAGATAATAAACGCTGAATTGTGCACTCGCCCTTCTTCATCTACAAACTCCAAATTTTTTATAATTCCCAGCGCCAGAGGATAATCAACTCCGAACAATGCTCCTTTAACAGATGTCAGCATCCTTGTAGTTTCGAACTCCACTTCTGCCCATTCCTCTCTCATCCCTCCTAAAATATCAAAACTTTCTCTGCCACGATAAATATTGCCCTTAGAATCAACCATTAAAGGAGAAGGATCATGAGCACTCCCTGTATAGGGAGAAAGAAAACCTCCCCCAGTCACTCGAGGACGGACACCTTTTATTCTCAAAAATTTTATTTCTCTTTCTGCAATGAGAAGAGGAGTATCCAGTTGAAGGTAAACTGTTCTTCCCTCCTCAGGATTTTCCAGTTCCTCGTATTTTATCTGAACTTTTTCAGGATATTCCTGGAGCAGATTTTCCAGTGCCTGATAATCAAATGAAAGGATAATTCTCAAAAACTCTCTGTCTCGAGGAGACAGCCCCTCCCAGAATCCTGGTTGTTGAAAAGTAAATCTTACACCCGGAATGAATTCAGCAGTATCCCGGAGTCTTCTGCAATTACAGTAAAACTCTTCAGAAATAAAACTCCAGAAAGGATAGACACCAAATATTAGATATAAAATTATCACAGGGTTTTTCCACGCGCTCATAAACCTATACATTTTTATTCATACCTCGCCCACTCTGTGTTATTTCTCGCATTCTCCTCCTCTTAATAAATATACCACAAAGTTATAAAACAGACCCTCAGGGAAATGCTTCCTGAAATTATTCAGGGAATAAAAGAATGGGTTTGTATCCTGCTTTTTTGAGATAGTCCTCCCAGAATCGAATCTTTTCGGATTTCATTTTAAAAGGAGGGCAAGCGATGAGACATTTTTTATTAACAGGTAAAAGGAAGAAAATTGCCTTCAGTCTCCTTCCGATCTTTAATTTCTTTTTGCCATTGCTTTCGTATTCCAACTCCCAAATTGACTTCAGTATTTTTCTGTTTCTGGGATTGTAGCCGGGATAGAGCAAATCCCGAACTTCCCGCCTGTTGGTCTTCCCCACGACTGTCACGAATAGAAAGTCACTACTGCCTATCTGCCTCCTTTTGCGGAGGAGAATCGCACCCAGACTGATTCCGTTTTCCGGTGGCCAGATAATCTCTTTATCCGGACGGCCGGGGATTATTCTCAGAGTATAATCCCGCAGAGGACATACCAATTTTCTCAGGAGGAGACGAGTTACGGGAAACCGCACTCCACTCAAAAACCTTCTGATTTTATTTTTCAACTTTCTCTCGTCTAAAAAGTGAACCTGAGGAGGCGAAAGGGAAATTTTACATTCTGTAACCAGCCTCCCCAGTTTAGCATATAAACTCTGCCTGTTCTCTCTTCTCCCCAGTTCGTACAGGATTTGATAAACCCTTTTATGAATGTGTCTTACTATTTTGGTCTCCAGAAGATACCTGCGATGACCGATACTGATTTTAAAATCAGGAGATGGATTTTTCCTGTCCGGAAGCATCTTCTTTATCCCCAGCCCTTCCAGGAGGCAGGCGACATACTGTTCTCCCAGGGCTCCCAGTTCGTCCGAGGTGTAATATCCACTCTCCACTTCCTGAGGCAAAATGGGAACCCTGCCCATTTCAGCAATGGAATCCCATACTGCCCTGATGTAATTGTCTATCGGGATTAAATTATCCTGCCCCCAGATGGAAGTGAGACTCATGAAATTTATCCTAATTTTAAATCGTATTTGTGGGTCCTGGCTTTAGCCAGTTCCCAGGCATATTCGTAAAGATGAAGCCCCTTGGAACAGGCAATTATTTCACCATTTTCCACTCCTATCTCCTCTGCCATATATTGTTTGACCAGTTCCAGTCCTCCCAGATTGGAAGGGAATCCCCCCCACAAATCCCAAGAGCGAAAATATAAAATAAAATGCAGTCTGCCATATCTTACTCTGGTATCTATAAGACGCAGACAGGGTGGGTCTTCCAGTTTTATATCCGAAGGCATACCAATTTCCATTATCGCCTGATTGGTCCCAAAGCCCTGGGTTTTGTAAATTTTTATCACCTCTTCAATCTGATTGCAATTTAATGGCATCTCCTTAAGCATCCTGCGTCCATCTTTTTCTTCTTCTATTTTTACCTTGGGGTCAACCAGCCGTTCTCCATAAGTATAGTCCTCGGTCTCGGTCTTGTGAGGGGTTAATAGATAACTGAGATAACTCTGAATATATTCCATACTGGTGGGAGCAGGGATACCACATCCCTCAGGCATAACAGGTATAATCTGATGCTCGGGCTTCTTTATTCTTATGGTGACGAAATCAAATTCCAGCCTTCTCTGGCCTTTATAACTTCCGCGAGTAATCTCATAAATATAGCCCTTCTCTAGTATCTGACACAGACACTGATACCAGGCGTCATCAACATCAAAGGCATCAATGTAAACTGGCTGTAAATACTGTCTCTGATTTTCGGATTCGCTCCCCATAGAAAATTATTATAGTTTAAAAAAACGGAGTTGAAAAGTTAAAAACTCTT
>CBEUCN010000074.1:0-4874 GCA_965541635.1 uncultured bacterium | reverse complement strand
AAACATATCAATAGGGGCTAAAAAATTTTTACCATATGTTCGTTAAATGTAGAAGTCTTTTGTTTTATATATTTCTAAAAGAGATTAGTGTATAATTTATAAAATGAAAGTACTGATTACTGGAGGAGCAGGATTTATCGGTTCTAATTTTGTCCGTTATCTTCTGAAGTCTGGTTACAAACTGAAGGTGTTGGATAAACTCACCTATGCTGGAAGGAAGGAGAATTTGCGGGGAATTTTAAAAGAAATAAAATTTTTGCAGGCAGATATAACCAATCCCAGAGATGTGGAGAAAGCAATAAAAGGATGTAAGATAGTAATTAACTTTGCAGCCGAATCCCACGTGGACAGAAGCATAAAAAAACCGGCTCCTTTTTTGAAAACAAATATTCTGGGAACCTGGATTCTATTAGAAAAGGCTTTAAAACATAAAATAGACCTATTTATTCAAATCTCCAGTGACGAAGTTTATGGTAGTATTTCTAAGGGTTATTTTAAAGAAAATTCCCCTCTCAATCCCAGTTCTCCTTACTCGGCTTCTAAAGCCAGTGGAGATAATCTCTGTCAGTCATATTACAGAACTTTTGGCCTACCGATAATCATTATCAGACCCTGCAATAATTATGGACCCAGGCAACATCCTGAAAAACTCATCCCCAAAACAATTATCAATGCTATAAAAGGGAAGAAAATTCCGATATATGCTCAAGGAGAAAATATTCGAGACTGGATACATGTAGAAGATACCTGTAGAGCAATTAAACTTATACTGGAAAAAGGAAAGATTGGTGAAATTTATAATGTTGGTGCTTCTCAAGAATATAGAAACATAGATGTAGTCAGGATGATATTGAATTATCTTGAAAAACCCCATAGTCTAATTCAGTTTGTGGCAGATCGTCCAGGACATGATTTCCGTTATGCCATGGACTGGACAAAAATTAAAAATTTAGGGTGGAGTCCCAAAATACAGTTTGAAAAAGGTTTGATTTCTACAATTAACTGGTATTTAAATAATGAAAACTGGTGGCAAAAAATTATCTGATAAAAAACTCTTTATATTTGACCTTGATGGCACACTTGTTGATTCTTATCTTGCAATTCAAAAAAGTTTAAATCGTACCCGCAAAGAATTCGGTTTTAAAGAAATTGGACTTAAGCAAGTTAAAAAAGCAGTGGGGAAGGGAGATAAGAAATTCATTCAGGAATTTTTTCCTCCCCATTTAGAAGATAAAGCATTAAAAATTTATAGAAAGTATCATAAAGGTGACCTGTTGAAATATAGCAAAACCATGCCCTATGCCAGACAATTATTAAGATTTTTGAAAACCAGAAATAAAAAAATTGCTATCGCCAGTAACAGACCGACAAGATTTACTCATTTAATTATAAAAAAACTAAATATTAAAAAATACGTCAATTATGTATTATGTGCTGACAGAATTGGGGAATTAAAGCCCGATCCGGAAATAGTATTTCAAATACTTCAAAAATTTAACTGCCAGCCTCAATTTGCTGCATTTATAGGCGATATGGTTATTGACATCCAGACTGCTAAAAATGCCGGTATAGATAGCATAGCCGTTGCAACTGGTTCTTCCGGTTTAAAAGCCCTTAAAGATGCCTTTCCCACCTCCATTTTTAAAAATCTCAAACAACTGAAAGATATAATTATCTGTCATTAATGGACTAAATCTTAGTGTCTCCAAATCATAGATACCTATAGTAACTAATAGTTGCAAATTGAAATATTTTTTAATAAAATACTGAGAAATTAAAAAAGGAGGTGAAGTATGAAGAACCAAGCATTGGTGGAATTGATTCTGGGAATTCTGGTGATAATTTTTGCTGTTTTGGGTGGTGGTCTAGCTAAAGGTGGTAACATTATTCTGGGTATTATTGTGGCTTTGATAGGACTTGCAGGAATAAAGAAGAAGTAACATTTATTCGTTGGGCCCGTAGCTCAATGGCAGAGCAGCTGACTCATAATCAGTTGGTTCCAGGTTCGAGTCCTGGCGGGCCCAAATTGGCAAATGGATAATGGCAAATAGCTTAAGGTTTAATAATAAGTTCTTTGTTATTTAAGAAATAGGGGCGATTAGCTCAGTTGGTTAGAGCGCCACGCTCACATCGTGGAGGTCGGAGGTTCGAATCCTCCATCGCCCATATATCAGGATATGAAAATGGCGATAGATTATGCACAACAGATACCAATTTTGGTTAAACTCCAGAAAATAGACAGCCTTCTTTCTAAATTACGGGCAGAAATAGAAAGGAAGCCTCAAGAGTTGGAAGGAATTAAATCCGAATTAGAAGATAAGAAAAGACAGCTTGATAAAATCCAGGAAGACATTAAAAAAATAAAAGTCGAAGTCAAACAGAAGGAGTTAGAACTGAAATCAGGAGAAAATGAAGTTAAAAAACTTCAACAACAACTTATGCAGGTAAAAACCAATAAGGAATATAAATCATTACTTTCAGAAATTGAAGGCAAAAAAGCAGATAATTCATTAATTGAAGATAATATTCTGGATTTGATGGAAGAAATTGACAAAAAAGAAATGGAGTTAAATGCAGAAAAGGAAAATCTGAAAAAATTAGAAGCAGAATATAATAGACAGGAGGCAAAAATTAAATCTGAGATTTCAGAAATAGAAAAACAAATTCAAGAAAAGCAAACACAGCGGA
Source organism: uncultured bacterium (assembly GCA_965541635.1). Classification (GTDB taxonomy): domain Bacteria; phylum Omnitrophota; class Gorgyraeia; order Kaelpiales; family Kaelpiaceae; genus 4484-49. The sequence goes on along the minus strand of CBEUCN010000074.1, from coordinate 2,186 downwards.
GTCAAATAGCATCTCAGGTAGACCCTCAACTATTAGCGATATACGAAAGGTTATTGAAAAACAGAGGAGGCCTGGCCATTGTACCAGTAATAAATGAGGCCTGTGGAGGTTGCCATCTCAGTTTAAGACCCCAGGTAATAAATGAAATAAAGCGCAAAGATCAACTTGTCACCTGTGAGAGGTGTTCCCGGATATTATACTTAGATGAGTAGATATAAAGTTTTCATTGACGGTGCTTCCAGTGGTAATCCGGGACCAGCAGGAGTGGGAGTGGTTATAAAGGATAACCAGGGAAAAACCTTATATAGTTTTTCTTTTTTTATAGGTGAAGCCACCAATAACATTGCTGAATATTTCTCATTACTATTGGCACTTAATGAATGTTTACTGCTAAATTTAAAGAATATAGATATCTATTCTGACAGTCAGTTAGTAATCAAGCAACTAAAAGGGGAATATAAAATTCGGGATAACACGCTTAAAGTTTTATACAAAATAGTGAAGTATTTGACTACAAAATTTGACAGAATAGGATATAATTATATAGAGAGAGAGAAAAACAAAGAAGCGGATAAACTTGCTTCTCAGGCTATACGAGAACATAAAAGAATGCTATTTTGAAAAGCTGCAGAGGCAGGTCGAATAGCCGCCTTTCCCGATTTACTCGGGAAGGGAGGAAAGTCCGAGCCCAGAGGGCAAGCGCATCCCGATAATCTCGGGACTCCTGGACTGCTAGTCCAGGAAGGATAAGAGCCACAGAGACGTAGCCCTGAACCAGTTATGGTTCAGGGGTGAAACGTGGCAATCTCTGCGCGGGGTAAGGCCAAATAACCCATGGCTGGCCCGGCCAATGGGTGGGTAGGCCGCATGAATCCCGATGCAAATCGGGAACAAGATAAATGGCTATGTAAACAGAACTCGGCTTACGAACCTGCCTCTGTAGTTTTTATGTAAACATTAATTTCCATTTACTTCTTTTCTTATAACTTTTTGATTATAAAATTATTACATTCTTATATTATTAATTTATAAAGTGTGTGTAAAAATTGTTACCAGAATTTATTTCCTTTTCATATTAAGAAAAGGGGCCTTTTTGTAATATCCTCATTTTAAATAAGTTACGAAAAAAAATATTTTTATTACTCTGGCACAGTTTTTGAATTAAATATATTGATGAAAGTGAAAAAAATATTCCTAACACTGGGGATAATAACAGCAACATGGGAAGGATGGGCACAGAATCTGGAAGAAGCAATCAATTTGCTCCGTAAGTTCCAGTATCAACAATTAAATTATTGCTATCAAGAATTTTTCCGCATCGGAGGGCTTTATAAAAGTTCTCCTTATGTTAGAGAAGCCGATATAGCCACAACTGGATTTGCTCTCGCAGGTTTGGCAGTGGCTGTCGAGAATAAACTGGTCTCTCTGGAAACAGCAGAAAAGTTAGCCTTGGAGACAGTAAAGACCTGTATTAAACTTCAGCAAAATCCCAGCCAGAGTTATAAAGGTTTTCTTTACCACTATTATATTTATAATGATTTCACAGAATCTTTAGAACACAAACCCGGGGTAGAAGTTTCTACCATAGACACTGCCTTACTTCTTTCCGGAATGATAACCATTGCTGAGTATTTAAATTCTCATGGTTATCCTGAATTGAGAAATCAAGTAAATAAATTCTATTCTCAGATTAACTGGCGGGCATTTTTTGATGATTCTCGCGGTCGTTTTCATATGGCCTGGAGAGGAAACTTTTTCGGGTGGTGGGATTTTTATAGTGATGAGATTTTACTAATTGCAATTCTCGCCCAGGGTTCACCCAGTCCTCAGTATCGAGTTAATATTCGAGATGTATTGAGAAATATTCAAGTTAAGATAGGCAATTATAAAGGACTACAATATGTATATTCCTGGTATGGTAGTTTATTCACTTATCTGTTTGCTCATGTATTTGTTGATTTCAAAAGAGTAGGGAAAGATATGATTTATAATATAGACTGGTGGGAAAATACCAGAAAGGCTATTCTCGCTGACATTAAGTATTGCCAGGAGAGAGGATATCCTGAGAATATCTGGGGATTAAGTGCCTGCTGGTCACGAATCTCTCCCAATTCAGATCAAATGGAATATAGAGGAAGAATTGGAGGAGGGGTAAGTGGAGCAATTGATGAATGGGAAAGAATAGA
>CBEUCN010000073.1:0-4931 GCA_965541635.1 uncultured bacterium | reverse complement strand
GTGACAAATCCTCAAGGTGATCGTGTAGATATATTGAGAAACATTGTACGTCAGGTTTATACCGAGCCTTTGCCTTTACGAAAAACTGATTTATCTTCTGATTCCTTATTGGAAATATTTGAGCAGAAGATAACCGATAATATGCGAGATGGAATAAAAACTGTGATAATAGTAGATGAGGCTCATCTTATAAAAAATGAGGAAGTATTTGAACAGTTGCGACTATTTCTTAACTATCAGACAGATTTTGGTTTTGAAGTAAGTTTACTTCTTTCTGGTCAGCCAGAACTTAAGGAAAAAGTAGCCCAATTTCGTCACATAGAACAGCGGATAGCACTTAATGCTGAACTTGGTAGTCTGAATAAAGATGAAGTGAACAGTTACATCCGACATCGTATGAAAGTTGCGGGAGGAGATTCAAAGGTTTTTTCTCCTGAGGCGATAAGTATAATTGCCACCAAGAGTGCTGGTATCCCTCGCAGAATAAATACTATCTGTGACCTTTGCCTTCTGCAGGGGATGGGGATGAATAAGAAAAATGTGGATGAAGAAGTTGTAAATGCGGTAATAAAATCTTTTCTGAAAGATGCCCCTGTATAGTTATTTAGCACGGGACAGACAGGGAAAGCCTATCAAAGGAGAAGGTGTTTTTAGTAATGAAACTGAACTTGTAAGGTTTCTTGAGAACCAGGGCCTTTTACCTATAAAGTTTGGAGAAAAGAAAAGGAAGGAAGCTAGTAATAAATTATTCACATTCTTCTCCAGAAAAATAAAAAAACAGACCGTGATAATTTTCACTCGGCAATTTGCTAGTACCATAAAAGCAGGTGTTCCGTTGGTTAATGCTCTACGGTTTTTGGCTGAAGAGACAGAAGATAAATCATTTCAGAAAATTCTTCTGGATATTGTGAAAAATGTCGAGGAGGGTATGAGTTTATCTCAGGCTCTCAGAAAATATCCGGAAGTATTTTCTGAACTCTATGTGGAAATGGTAGCGTCAGGTGAGGCCTCTGGTACTCTGGATAAAGTTCTGGAGAATTTATCCCAGACCATGGAGAGAGATTACAGGCTGTATTTGGAAATAAAGAACGCCCTGCGATATCCACTATTGGTAATAATTGCTATAGTTGTGGCTATATTTGTTATTACGCTGTTCGTCATTCCTAAGTTTGCAAGAGTATATGGACAGTTTAAGATGCCGCTGCCTTTACCTACAAGGATTATAATTGGTATAAGTAATTTTTTGGTTCACAATATATTTATAATTACATTTATAATCATAGTTGGGTTTGCCGGTTTTAATTACTGGAGACGGACTTCCGCAGGGAAAGTGATATGGGGGAGAATAAAATTAAAAATTCCAATTCTGGGAGATATCTTTAAGAAATTCAGTTTGTTGCGGTTTTGTTTTATATTTAATGCTCTTAACAGTGTTGGTTTGCCGATATTGAAGTCTCTGGAGATAGTTTCTAAAACTCTGGGTAATGATTTTTTAAAACAACGGGCTGATATTTTTAGACAGGAAGTATCCCAAGGGAAATCGTTATCATCTGTAATAGCCCGTGATGGATATTTCCCCAAATTACTAGCAAATATGATTGGAGTGGGAGAACAGAGTGGTTCTATGGATGTAGTTCTGGAGGCTCTGACAGAGTTTTATAATACCGAGATAAGAAGCAAGATTGATGTTCTTACTGTAACTTTAGAACCTGTGCTTACTGCTTTTCTGGCAGTGTGTGTATTTGTTCTGGCTTTAGGAGTTTTTCTCCCAATGTGGAATATGACTCAGATATTTAAATTAGGAGGATAATTATGCTCTACTGGAGTGCTTATATATTGTTTTTGATGTCGCTGCTAAGTTTTTATATATCAGGATTGAGGTATTTAAGTGTAATATTTGTATCAGTGGCATTAACTATTCTGTTTTTTTATCACAGAGGAAGGATGTTGACATTAAAAACCATGAAAAATCTGGCAGTAGCAATGGTTATCTTTTTCATATTTGGAGTAATAGTAATGATTTTAAAAGGAGATAATGTGGTTTTCTGGTTGGGATTATGTGGAGCAATACCTTATGGCTGGTTTTTATATAAGAACTTACATATTAAACAGGAAAATATTGAAAGAGAGGAACACCGCTTAGCATTAAGAACCAGTCTTTCTTTTGATGTTGAACTTCTGGCTTTAGATGAAACCAATAGAAAACTCAAGGGACTGACCAGAGATATAAGTACAACAGGCATGAGGGTTTTTGTCCCCGGGAGGGTGAAGAAAGGAGATGTTTTTTATTTCAGGATATATCTCCCTGAAGAGAACTGGCCCCTTACTGGGGAATCGGAAGTTGTCTGGACAAGAGAGGTTAGTAATGGCTTTGAGTGTGGAATGGTATTTACAGAAATCAGTGATCAGGATAGAGGAAAAATTGCTCTTAAGCAGGGATTTAGTATCGTAAAATGAAAAATTTGGTAAGGAGATTAAAAGGTTTTCTTTTTAGAGAATATCATACTCCTTTGGAAAAAATAAGATTTCAATTTCGTCTTTCTACTTCCATTCCTTTAATTTTTGCCCTGTTTGTATTTGCAGTCTCGTTATTTTACATAAATCTTTTTTCTCAAATTCTATTTACTTCTAATTTCCCTCAAGGGATAGATTTGTTCCGATTAGTTAATTATCTGCGAATATTTTTTCTATTCACATTTGTTACTTCTTTAGCGATAGGATTAATGCTGGCCTATGCCATTATTATGCCAGGAAGAAAGCTGGCAAAACTTATAGGAATAAGCATTAAAGGACAGGAGTTAAAGTTTGAAGATGATTACTCTCGATTGTTACCGGAAGTTGAAAAGTTACTTTCAGAATTGGGAGAAAGAATCTGGGAGGGAAGCAGAAATATGACATTTGTGGTCAACTCTGATAAGAGGATATTGAATTTCAATCATCAAGCCAGAAAATTTTTCGGATTAGAAGGTGATTATAAAAAAAGAGAACTGTATAATATTATTCCTCCTTTTCCAGATAATGATCGGTTTTATCAATTATTGAATAAAGGGCTGAAAAGAAAAGAGAGTATATCTTCCAGAATTAAAGTAGTCAATGCCCGGGGAGAGGAAATAGATGTATTATTCAGTTTACTTCCATTAAAAGAGGATAAGTTCCTAATGTTGCTGAGCTTTTTAGAAACGGAGTTACTGGAGGAAAAAATTTATAAGGAGGAACTAGAAGAGAGAGTTTTGATGTTAAATAGAATTCTAACTACACTTACCCATGAGATTAAAAATCCCATTTCAGTAATTAAGGGTATATTTTCTTTGCTTCAGGAAGAAGGGAAACTGGAACCAAAGATTATCAATCTTTTGTTGGGGGAAGTAAATAAATTAGAACAACTTTTAGATGATTTTCTTTTATTACAGAGACCGCTGGCAAAGAGACTCAAACCTTCATGGATAGATATTACAGATTTTATAAAACAAAGTGTGGAAGGAGCAAAATACATCATTAGAGACAGGCAAGATATCGATATTCAGGAATTTTATCCCGACTATCCAGTTTTTGTTAATTGTGATCCTAAATTGTTAAATTGTGCAATTTACCATATAATAAAAAATGGTATTGAGGCTATGTCTGAGGGTGGCAGACTTTCAGTATCGCTACAGTTTAAGAATGGAAATGTTATTATAGAGATTGAGGATAATGGTAAAGGGATACCTCCTCAGGAGATAAATAAAATATTTGATCCTTTTTATACTACCAAGGAGGAAGGAACTGGTTTGGGTCTTTCTTTAGCTAGGCAGATAATAAATGCTCATGGTGGGGATATTGATATAGAGTCAGAGGTGAATAAAGGCACAAAGGTTAAAATAACAATTTCTGGTATTAGAGGAGAGGGAAAGAAAAATCATGAGCAAGTCCCCGGCTATCTTAGTAGTTGACGATCAAGAAGGAATACGGTTAACTCTTCGTAAAATACTGGAAAAAGAGGGATATAGTATCTTTGAGGCTTCCAATGGGGAGGAGGCTTTAAATATTGTTAAAAAAAATCCTGTGGCTCTGGCTATCGTGGATTATCGGATACCAGAAATGAATGGAGTAGAATTGATAAAGAGAATCAGAAATGAGAAGAAAATTCCAGTAATAATAATTACTGCATATGGATTTGAAAAATTGAATATGCAGGAACTGAATGGAGCATTAGATTATATCACTAAACCATTCGATATTGAGAGGATAAGAGAAAGTGTAGCCTCACTTCTGGAAAGAGAAAAAATAATGGAGGAGATAGCCGAGGAAGTAGAAATAGAAGAAGATGGACTGTGCGGGATAGTTGGAAAAAGTTCGGCAATGCTGGAAGTATATTCTTTAATTAAGAAAGTAGCTCCTACTGATTTTAGTGTCCTTATAACTGGAGAAAGTGGGAGTGGTAAAGAATTATGTGCGCGGGCAATTCACCATTTGAGTAGAAGAAAAGATAAGCCATTTATCAGTGTAGCCTGTTCTGCAATTCCCGAAACTTTATTAGAATCGGAACTTTTTGGATATGAAAAGGGAGCATTTACGGGTGCCGAGAAATCCCGGCCTGGGAAATTTGAACTTGCCAATTCTGGGACCATTTTCTTGGATGAAATAGGAGATATGCCGTTATTTACTCAGGCAAAAATTCTTAGGGTCTTACAAGAGAAGGAAGTAGAAAGACTGGGTAGTGAAAAGCCAGTTAAAGTAGATGTTAGAATAATTTCCGCAACTAACGTTGATTTGACTCAGGCAGTAAAAGAAGGGAAATTCAGGGAGGATCTTTATTATCGATTGAATGTGTTTCACATACATCTGCCTCCCCTCAGGGAACGACGGGAAGATATTCCTCTTCTTGTTCTTCATTTTTTGAATAAATATGCTCGGGAAGAAAACAAAATAAAAGCGATATCAATAGAGGCTTT
>CBEUCN010000072.1:0-4973 GCA_965541635.1 uncultured bacterium | reverse complement strand
TCTATTATTCCTATTAAGTCATGAAAAACCAGAACCTGGCCATCACAATCTTTCCCTGCTCCAATACCAATAACCGGAATAGATAGTTCAGTGGTTATAAGTTTTGCCAGTTGTGCAGGGACACATTCCAATACTAAAGCAAAACACCCAACTTGTTGTAATAGAAGACTATCCTGGTATATTTTTTTAGCCGATTCTATACTTTTACCTTGGACTTTAAATCCTCCCAACATTGTTGCTGTTTGAGGAGTAAGCCCCAGATGCCCCATTACTGGAATCCCGGCATTTATTATTGCTGAAATTTTATCTATAACTTCTTTACCTCCTTCTACTTTAACTGCATCACAACCTGCCTCTTTTATAAATCTTCCTGCATTTTTAATAGCCTCCTGAGAAGATACTTGATAGGATAAAAATGGCATGTCTCCGACTATAAATGTATTAGGTGCTCCTTTTCTCACGGCTTTAGCATGGTGAAGCATTTCTTCCATAGTTACTGGCACAGTAGATTCATATCCCAGGATTACATTTCCCACTGAATCTCCAACCAGAATAAGGTCAATTTCTGCTGCTTCTAACAATTTAGCAGTAGGATAATCATAAGCAGTAAGCATTGTTATTTTCTCTTTTCGAGACTTTTTATTTTTAAGATCAGGAATAGTAAGTTTTGCCATTTCTATACTCCTTAATTTTACCAACAATAACTTTTCTTTTAGTAATTGCCTGCTTTATCCAGTTCCAATCTTTTAGAAATTTAATTATATACCTGCAATCAGTAATAAACAAGAAAAACCAGAGGTAAACATCATAAGCCAGGATAAATGGTAAATGGGTGATAAAACTTGTTAGTTTTTCATTTTTTAGAATTGTGGCATAACGGTTACGAATAAATTGAATTTTAAATTCAGGAGGCAGATTAAGATAACCAAAAGAATACCGATTTACCCAGCCAGTTTTTCCTCGATAATGATAAGCCACAGCTTCAGGAGTATAATATGCTCTCCAACCCAATCTATTTGCTCTCCAGTTAAGATCAAAATCTTCCAGATATGCCCGGTAATTGGAATCGAAATATTCGTTTTTATCTAATTTTATATCTTCTAACATTTTCTTTTTATATACCACACAGGCACCAGGACATCCCCAGATGTAATCCCGTGGCCAGTTATTACTGCTATTTTTTCGATATCCCCTTTCTATGGCTTTACGGAACCAAGATAAAAACTGTCCCGTAGAATCTATCGTATCTGTAGTGGGATTAATTATCTTTCCAGAAACCATACCGATTTTGTTGTTAATCTCAAATCCTTTTATACTATGAAATAAAAAATCAGACTCTAAAACTACATCATTGTTTAAGCATAAAATATATTTCCCATTTGCCTGTGATATTCCCAGATTATATCCTTCACAGAAATAAAGATTTCTATTGCTGGTTATTATTTTAACATCAGGGAAATTTTCTTTAACCATTTCCACGGACCCATCGCTGGAAGCATTATCTACTACAATTATTTCTAAATTTTTATAACTCTGGTTGTGAATAGAATCAAGGCACTGCTTGAGTAATTCTTTACGGTTTCTATTAACTATTATTACTGATATCAGCTCTTGACCGCTTGCTTTTGAATCTGGCATTTGTTAAATTATTAAAATGCTGGTATTAAAATCCATTTTATACATTGTAATTACTGCAGAGATTCTAATAGCCCAACCTTTTTCTCTGAACTCCATATTAAATCTATATTTGGCAATATGGTTTATTCTTGTCATTAGATGTCTGGTATTTAAAAAGCCTTTTCGTATTTATTATTCTTTATTACCATTCTCTTTATTTTTCATATCCCTTATTTTTTACTCTAAAACTACAAGTTATGGCTACCAACAATTATCTCTGATTTTAAGTTATCTCTCAATATTTATTCTCTCTCAGAATTTAATATCAAAACATGAAATCAAAAATTTAATTCACATACTGGGAGCATTAGTAATAATCTATACTCTGATAGAAGCATTATGGATTCTTCCTTATCTTAGACAGATTTTCCCTTCCTCATCACTCAAAAATATGCATCATTTAAAATATATAATTTCTAAACAGAGAACAACGGCATTCTTTTTAACACCTAATAATTTAGGGATTTTCCTTTTATTTACACTGTATGCATTGTGGGAATGTAAAAGTAAATTCTGGAAGTATGCAATATCTGTTGTTATATTTTCCTGTATTCTGACTACAAAATCAATTGGAGTCTGGATATGTCTGGCGGGAGCAATTTTAATTGTATCATATAAAACAATAAATAAAAAATATATTTGGGGAGGGCTAATTATTATTTTTTGCTTTCTAACTACTGTAATCTGGCTGCGAAGAGATTTACTTTTTAATCCTTACAATTTATATTTCAACCCCTTTTATCAAAGAGCAAAAATGTGGGAAAGAACACTAATATTAATTTCTCACAGACCAATTACAGGATATGGTCTAGGTAGTTTTTCTTTGTGGTATAATCAGGGACTCCCTCATTATCTCAATCAAGAGATATATGCCCATAATTTTTTACTTCAGTTATGGTTTGAATCTGGATTGTGTGGATTTCTCTGGGCAATAATTTTTTATCTATTTAGTTTACAGATGATATGGAAAAAACTAAATGATGAACCTTTCTTATCCCTTTGTTGTCTCACTTTTCTAATTCACAATCTATTTGATGCTTCTTTTTATCTTCCCAAAGTAGGGATTTTTTTCTGGATATTTCTGGCTTTATTACTCCGGCCTGCCCACAGGCATAATATATAAGGGATGTAATTCTCCACAATTTAAAAGTTTACAAAGTGCCTCATCATAAAATGCTCCCACTGCTACTGTGCCTAAGCCAAGGGAGGTTGCCTGAAGATATAAATTTTGAGCGCAGTGTCCAAGGTCAATATACATATATCTTATTCCCCTTTTACCATAGCCCGAAATATATCGCTGAATTTCTCCCAGAAATATAAATACACATGGTGCTTCTGCAATAAATTTCTGATTGAGGCAGGCTGAAGATAATTGTTGAGAAATATCTCCTTCAGATAACAACTCCAGAGTATGAGTATGGTCACGATAATAATATAGACCTTTGTTAAGCCCCTTGATGTTGTTTACATACACATAGATTTTAATTCCATAAATTCCCCCTGCTGAGGGATAATTTCCCGTGGCTGAAGTAATCGCATCTATCTTCTTTCCAGCAATAGCCCAGAGAAGCTGAGATAACTCATTTAATGTCAAACTCTGTATGGAAAAATTTCTTATAGAACGTCTTTTGACAATTGTCTCTTCCAAAGAGATATTGGATTTCACTTTTGGAGGTGGTAATTTTATTATTTGAGCATTAGATGGATTTATATTCCATAGAATTAAAAATAGTGCTAAAGAGGAGATAATTTTTGACTTTAAGAAAGCAAGTTCTATCTTTATTCTCCTCAACAGTTTTTTGAGAATCAATTTAAGCCCATATTTTTTATATCTGATTTTGAAAAACAGCAGAGGATGAAATAAATTTTTTCTAAAATATAAATGGTCTCTAAGCGCTAAAGCAGATAAATAATTTTCTTTTATTTGTTCATAAGTGTAATTAGGATAATTTAAAATTGCTGTATTACCACCATCAAAAAGCTCCGGTTTTTCCTCCCTTATATATCCACAATTTTTTGCCCAGTAATAAAACGGAGTGCCAGGTAAGGGAGTGATGATTGATAACTGAACATTGTCCAGAAGCCCTTCACGAATTAAGAATTCCATAAGATTGATTGTCTTCCTTTCAACATTGGTATTAGAACCAGGCAGACCAAACATAAATGTTCCATAATTTTTAAGTCCAATTTTCTTACTAAATCTTAAAATTTGTATAGTTTTTTCTATATCAATCTTTTTCCCAATTCTTTCTCCACAGGCAGAATCAGCAGTTTCTATACCAAATCGAATTTTATAATATCCCGCCTCTCGCATTGCATTCAGCATTTGTTCATCCAGAAATCTAATATCGCACATTGCTTCATATTTTAAACTTTGAAGACCAGATTCTTTTATTCTTTTACATAAATTCAAAATAAAATTTTTACTAATATTATGAGCCTCTTCATCAAAAAAAATCCCTTCCATCTGGGGATATTTAGTCTTTAAATATTTAATTTCCTCTACAATATCATCTATATTTCTGGGTCTCCATTTTTTTTCTCGAAAATATATATTTCTTCCCACACAGAAATTACAATCTCCTACACATCCCCTGCTGGCATAAGCCTGAATCTCCAAATATTCTGAACTTGGCTCTCCTGGCACGCCATAAGAAAGACGAGATACATCTTTATCCTCTGGCCAAGGGAGCTGAGAAAAATCTAAAAGTGGCCTAGGAGGATTAGGATATACACCCAAAATGCTTTTCGGATCTTTTTTCTGGATTAATTCTAGAAGAGTGTATTCATATTCTCCACATAAAACATAATCAATTCCTGAAGATAACATTCTACGAGGATAAACACTGGCATGTTGCCCAACAAATACCACACGGACATCTTTTTTTTCTTTTTTTACCTGTTGAGCTACCCATAGATTCTCATTTATGGTTCTGGTACTGGACTCTATAATTACCCAGTCGGGTTCTTCTTGCAAAACAACCTGTAATGTTTGATTTTTATCCCAGCGATTTAAACAGGGATCAATTAATCTTACTATGCAATCAGTATTTTTTTTCAATAAGGAACTGCTGTAAGCAAGTTCCCAGGGATAATAAGCAAACCATGAAGATAAGTATTTAACTCCCTGAGACCACCTGGAAGGAGAATGAATTATATAAAAACCATTGTCGTCTTTTCCTACAGAATTAAGAAGTATTACTTTTTCAGGCATCATTAAGTATTTTTAAAAGTTTTCTTCCTTGAATTTCTAAACTATATTCCTTTTCTATTTTGAGTCTTCCTTTATTTCCCAT
>CBEUCN010000071.1:0-5022 GCA_965541635.1 uncultured bacterium | reverse complement strand
CTGTAACCGGTATCTTTTCTATTATTAACATTTCTGTTTTGGATTAGTTGTGAATAATATAATAATTTTACATTTTTAAAATTTAAAGGCAAACCAAAAGCCCCGTTTATTCCTGTGAGTCTTGGCCACTATGAGAAGGGGGTACAATTATATAAGATTTTATTTCAGAATAGCGAAACTCTTTATCAATTAGACGTTTCAGTTTCTCCAGTTCCCTGGAAATTCTGGCTTTTTCTATCTCGTTTAAACTTCTGCCATACAACCTCTTCCGAATCTTTTCCAGTCGAGAAATATATTCCTCAAGTAGAGAGGCTTTTTCAGGAGTAATGTATTTTTTAACAGAATTCAAATGTTCCAATATCTGATCAATACACACTCGCTGTTTTTTGTAACTTTTTTCCAATGCCGAAATTAATTCCTCATGCCAGTACTCCCAAAGCAAATAATGTTTTTTATAAAGCTGGTGATAATCAATAAGCTTATCATAATCCTCAAGAGCCAGTATTACCTTCTGCTCTTCTTTCTTCTTTTTCTTCCGCACAAATTTTTTCTTTAAGGTAGCACAGCCACTTAGGGACAAAACAGCAACTGCAAATAAACATAAAAGAAATTTTCTTCTCATATTATCCTTCCTTTCCTATCATTTTATTAAATTCTTCTTCCGTTATAGTCTTTACTCCCAATTGACGTGCTTTACCCAGTTTGGAGCCTGGATTTTCTCCCACTATAAGATAATTTGTTAATCTGCTAACACTGGATGCTACTCTGCCACCGTATTTTTTTATTGTATCCTCTATTTCCTTTCTTGTATAGCCTTTTAATGTACCGGTAACAACAAAAGTCAACCCTTTAAGAGCATCAGAAACCTTTTCTTCTTTCCTGACAAGATTTATCCCTGCCTTCTTTAATTTTTCAATCACCTCTCTTGTCCTGGAAAGAGAAAAGAAATTAACTACACTTTCAGCAATGGTAGGACCTATTTCCGGAATTATATTCAATTGGGCAAAACTGGCTTTAGCGAGTTCATCTATAGAGTTAAACCTTTCAGCCAGAACCTCAGCAATATGTATCCCCACGTGTCTTATTCCCAGTGCATATATTACTCTGGATAATGGGCGATTTTTACTTTCCGAGATCGCCCTTAATAGATTTTCCACCGACTTTGGTCCCATTCTTTCCAGTCTTATAAGTTGCTCAAATTTTAAATAATAAAGATCAGCGTAATCCTGAACAAGTTTATTATCTACCAATTGATCAATAAGTGCTTCTCCCAAACCTTCTATATCCATAGCATCTCTACTTGCAAAATGCTTAATGGAATTCTTCAGTTGAGCAGGGCATAAAGGATTGACACACCTTACCGCCACCTCCCCTACTTCTCTCACAACTTTACCACCGCACACTGGACATTTATTAGGCATTTTGAATATCTTTTCCTTTCCAGTGCGTTTCTCTTTGAGCACTCCTACAACTTGAGGAATTATCTCTCCTGCTTTCTCAATAAGGACATGGTCACCAATCCTGACATCCAGTCTTTTAATCTGGTCTTCATTATGAAGGCTTGCCCTGCTGACTATGGTACCTGAGACAAATACGGGATCAACTACAGCCACCGGAGTAAGTGTACCTATCCTGCCTACCTGAACTATAATATCTCTAAGAATTGTTTCAGCTTTCTCCGCTGGAAATTTATAGGCAATAAGCCATCGAGGAGCCTTGGTAGTAGTACCTAACTCTTTCTGTTGCTCAAGGGCATCTACCTTTATCACCATACCATCAATGGCATAATCCAGAGAATCTTTCTTCTCACTCCACACCTGGCAGTATTTTATAACTTCATCTATATCCTTACAGAATTTATAATAAGGATTAACCTTAAATCCCACCTTCTGAAAATATTCCAAAACCTGATGATGGGTTTTAAATTGAATCCCTTCATAATAACCCACCCCCCACACAAATATATCCAGTCCCCGCTTAGCCACCAGATTGGGGTCCAAAAGTTTTAAACTTCCAGCAGTAGCATTTCTGGGATTGGCAAACAACGGCTCTCCATTTTTCTCTCTTTCTTTATTGAGTTCCTCAAATTTTTTCTTGGGCATATAAACCTCTCCTCTCACTTCTAGTACGGAAGGGACTTTACCCTCTACGCAATGTAACTTTAAGGGAATACTTCTTATGGTTCTCAAATTCTGAGTAACATCATCACCCTGATACCCATCTCCTCTTGTCGCTCCTTGGACAAATATACCATTTTCATAAATAAGAGAGACACTTACTCCATCTATCTTCAATTCCACCACATAATGCACTTCTTGCTTAGGAAGGAGTTTTTTCACCCGGCGGTCAAAATCCCGAAGTTCATCTTCGGAATAAGTGTTATCCATACTGAGCATGGGAATACGATGCTTAACAGTTTTAAATTCTTCTAAAGGCTTACCTCCTATTCTTTGTGTAGGAGAATCAGGGGTAATAAACTGGGGATATTTCTCCTCCAACTCTTTTAACTTTTTATAAAGGGCATCATAGGCCTGATCAGAAATCTCGGGCATATTTTCTACATAGTATTTATAATCATGATATCTAATTTTTTCTCTTAACTCCTCAATCTCTTTTTTAATTTTTTCCAGATTCTCTCTGGGCATAAAACTCACCTCCCATAATATAATCTTTCTCCTAAAATTTGAGGCAGCCCTTTAGAAATTATTTTGGATACTGCTTCCTCAATATCATATTCTATCCTCTTTATCTCAATTCGGGCTTTTTCAGGCTCATAAAGAACATAACTTGCACGAGGATCATTATCCCGAGGTTGACCCACGCTGCCAACATTTACCAAATATCTGCATCGAGGACGAATCTCGATCTCAAAACCTTTTACTATCTGGATTTCTCCTTCGAGGTCATCACTGATAGCAATAAAAGGATAATGAGAATGACCTACAAAACATATTTTTTTATCTCTCTGAAAATCAAAATTTCTATGAACTTGATGGAGTTCAAATATATAGTGGAATTTTTCGGGTTCGTATAAACTGCCGTGGACAAAAATCATATCTTCAAATTCTTCAATCATAACCAAAGAATTTAAATATTCCACCTCCTCTGCAGATAGTTGAGATTGAGTCCAGATAATTGCCTGTCGGGCATAATCGTTAAACCAGTTCAAATTCATCTTACCCACAGCTGCCAGATCGTGATTGCCCATAACTGAAAATTCACATCTTTCCCGCACAATGGCAATACATTTTGAGGGATCTGCTCCATAACCAACAATATCTCCAACTGAAAAAATTTTATCTACTCTATTTTTATCTATATCTTCAACCACAGCAAGAAGTGCTTCCAGATTAGAATGGATATCTCCTAATATCGCATACGCCATATTTCAATAAAAACGAATTTCAAAATCATCAAATTCTCCTTTATAATTCTCCCAGATAACATCTTCCCTTTTTATGTATCTTTTCAGCAATCCCTCTCTTATCCTTCTCAAAAACTCATTCAATCTCTCCTCTTCTCCTTCTGCCACTACTTCCACTCTGCCATCGGGAAGATTTCTCACCCAGCCATATACATCACCCATTTCCAGTGCAATTCTCTCAGTGGTAAATCTAAATCCTACTCCCTGAACTCTTCCGGAATAGAAGACATGTACTCTCTTTAACATACCTCCTCCTTTCCCTCGATATTATCCTAATCACGGCCTGAGGAATGACATAAAGATAAACATATAAAACAAAACCTGGATGAACCACCCAATTATACACACCAAAATCGCTCTACCTGTAGAAGAATAATCTAAGGCTTGTCTGATCGCTATAATCATAGCCACAAGCATCCATATTTGAGCAACTAAAGAAACGAGATTATATAAACCAGGTATTATGCCAACTACTCTAATTACACCAGGAGAACTGGAAAAACCTATAGTTCTCAGAAGTTCTCCGATATCAGACTTGGTTTCGGGACCAGGTAAGATTTTAACTCCTACAAAGTAAACTATATAAGCCCAAATGAACCAGGCTATCAAAGAAGAAATCGTCAAACTTAGTAAACTAAATTCAGATTTCAAAGACATAGCCCCAATCCCTGCTGATAGACTGGATAAAACCACTACTGCCATAGCCTGAGGTAAGGCTGTGGTATCAGCCTCTACTTCTTCATAAAGATCTGCTTCCAACTTAGCAGCCCTGATCATCCTGGAAATGAATCTATTCATCATTCACCTCCAATTTTCAAAACTTTTTTAATATACCTTATTAATGCTGGAGTCTCTACTGGTTTGGCAAAAAAATGCCTTCCAGAAATTTCACGACCCTCAGAACCAATCTCTGACTGCGTAACTATAGCAGTTAAAAATATGACTGGAATATTGGTAGTTAGAGGATCTTCCCTAAGTTTTCCTGCTAAAGTAGACCCATCCATGCCAGGCATTACTATATCCAAGAGGATAACATGGGGAAGTTCTTTTTTAGCCAGGTTTAATCCTTCCTGAGGATCGGTTGTAGTTATGACTTCAAACTCTCCTGTCTCTTCCAGATTCGCTTTAACCAGTTCACAGAAATCTTCCTCATCATCAATAAGGAGCACCTTAATCATTTTTCACCCCCTTCTATAGTTTTATCCTTGGGAATTATTATCCGAACTTCAGTCCCTTTCCCATATTCAGAATTAATGTAAATCTTCCCGTCATGAGCCTCAATGACTTTCTTAGATATCGCTAGCCCTAATCCCAATCCCTTTTTCTTCTTGGTAGTGAAATAAGGCTGAAAAACCTTCCCTAAGTCCTCTGACTTTATCCCTTTGCCATTATCCTTAACAATTATCACAACCAACTGAGCATATTTCTCTACAATTATATATATTTCTCCTCTCTTTTCAGAAACGGCATCCAGAGAATTATTAACGATGTTAATTAAAACCTGAGATAGCCATCTCCTGTCTCCAACCACCTCTAAATCCGGAGAACAGTTGACTTCTATTCTAACCCTTTTTTTCTTTATTCTATATTCCAGCATG
>CBEUCN010000070.1:0-5107 GCA_965541635.1 uncultured bacterium | reverse complement strand
AAAAACAGTCTTAAAATTTAACTTCTTTCTTTTCTCCATTTACTTCAATAATTGCCGAATTTTCTTTTATTTCCACTACCTTGATTCCTTTATACTCTTCGCCCTCTGCCAGTAGTTGCTGGTTGTTCGTATTCCTGTCATATATGGCAAGGTATTTCTTATCCAGTATGATTATACCATTGAAACTTACCTCTTCCAAAGGATTAGTAAGAGTCTTTCTTTTTTTGGTTTCTCTTCTCTCTCCGGATGGGTATAGAAAAACATCTCTTATGTGGGAATAATTCTTATTCAAATCTATAAGTGATTCCTGATAAGTTTTGTACTTATGTTGATAAAATTTAATTTTCGACCACAGTTCATCTCTTATTTCCGGTGGCTGACGGAATAGAAAAAATCCCACCATAACCACAGCCCCTATAACTGCTGTATATCCAGCAATTTTAGGCTCCAGAAGATTAATCTTTTTCATAAAATTCTCGTTTGATTTTCAGGCGAAACAGAATCTTTTTGCCTGTAGACGGAGTAAGGACAATTTCCTGAATATAATTCTGAGTATAGGGATTTTCCAGTTGGGAGAGAAATTTAACCACAGAAAGGAAACTCCCTTCTCCCTCAACATCAAAATACAATCCCTTTTCCAGTCCTGATGCTGGCCTTACTATTTTTATTCTCACCTTGTTTTCATCTGCCAGGGTAGTAATTTCTTTATATAAACTCAATTTCTGGATTTCTGGGGGTTGAAATAACTCCTCAACATCTACTCTGGCGCTTAATTGGGAATAAACTCTATCAATGCTCCCTTTACGGGCAATCAATCTCAGTGCCTTATCCATCTGCAACTTATTGCGTGCAATCATATTATTTAACCTTCTCCAATCAGCCCCTAGAGGAAACAACACAAATTTCAACAGAATAACCCCCCCCAATATTAGAAGGAGGAGTTTCAAATACCCTTTATTTCTTATATCTTCCAGAATATTCATTGTAATTTTATCCTGAGAGAAAACAGGTTTTCAGCAGGAGATGTGGAATTGACTCGGAAATCAGTAACACTTTTTACGTCTGAAATTTTCTTAAGCGATTTATAGAAATCGTATATCAATTGAGGAGATGAACTTTTCCCTTCAATTCTAATTTCAGATTCCCTCTCATACTCCAGCCTCTGAATAAAAACACCCTGAGGAATAGTTGTAACTATTTTATCAAATATGTCCAAAAAAAATGACATCTTGTTTCTGGAGAGAAAGAAATCCACAACTTTCTTTTTCTCTTCCAGTTTTTGAATAATAGGATTCAGTTCCCGGAGCAGAGAATTTATATCCCCAAGGTAAAGCTTTTTTCTGCGATATTCCATACCGAATAAACCCAGAATTTCCAGAAACACAATAGTCCATAAAAGAACTGCCTGCTTCTTCTGTTTGAAAGCTCTCCTTTTATAAATCTCCTGAATAATAACAGAGGGTGTTAAATCTATCTCCGCCTCTTCCATCACCCCCAGCCCCAGGACCGTAGCCAGCAAATATTCTTTGTTTTTCTCTCCTAGAATCTCACATCCTTGTCCTCTCTGGATAAAATCCTCCTGATAGATAAATTCCAAATCATCAAATGGCAAATTGGAAATTTCCTCTTTCAGAAATTTGATATTCCCAGGGGCGATAATACTTACACCAGAAATTGGAGATGAAATACCTTCTTTATTGAAAGAGTTCACAGAATGCAGAATTTCTGCCTGCCAGGATTCCACTCCCCTCTCCTCTATAATTCGGTAACCTTTGTTTATCTCCCGACAGAAAAGCATTTTCCCACCAGAAGTAATTACAAAATTCGTATATTCAGCATCAAGAGCAAGAATAATTCTTTCCTGATTTCCTCTGATTTTTTTGTAAAAATTAAAAACTCCCAGTGAATTTATAGTTACAGAAGTGGGAAGAATAAAGTTTTTCACTTCATTGAGATAGCGATTTATAATCTCCTCTCCAACCACAGCCAGAATTACTCTCGTGCCTTGAGGAACTCGCGAGAGGATACTTACGGAATAATTGACATTTATATCCCGATAAGGAAACTGCCTCAAAGCCTGATAATGCGCCATGTGGTGAATTTCTTCCTTTTTATGAGAAGGAAATACCGGATAATGAATGGAAACCTTTCTCCTAGGGATAGAAGCCCTTACGCCTGAATCCCAGTTACGAAATGTCTTCTTAAGAAACTGAATAGCTTCTGGACTTAAAGGCAGCCTAAAAATTCCTAATTTATGAATCTCAAATTTCCCAGCATAAAAATCTGCCTGGCAGAACTTGATATGGTCATCTTCAATCTCTAATCCCAGCATCACTGTGTCCAGAAGTTTTCCTTCCAGTTCAAAATATTAAAACCATTTTCTCTTTTTACCACCACTGCAACTTCTTTCTTTATATCTCTATTAGTTGTGGCCACAAGGTATATTCTAAAATAATCGGAACTCACTTTAAAGAAATTGTTTAATTTCTGAATACTATTCTGAATATCTTTATCCAGATCGTCAAAATTTTTTCTATATACAAGTTGAGCAATATAATGGGGACTTAAAGATTCAAAATAA
Source organism: uncultured bacterium (assembly GCA_965541635.1). Taxonomy (GTDB): domain Bacteria; phylum Omnitrophota; class Gorgyraeia; order Kaelpiales; family Kaelpiaceae; genus 4484-49. The sequence goes on along the minus strand of CBEUCN010000070.1, from coordinate 2,526 downwards.
TCGCCCCCTTCTCTTATCCGCCAGAGGTCATTTTTGATGTTATCCAAATTATAAGCAGTCATTACAATATCAAATACCTCCTGATTTACAGTGTTTATGTTCAGTTTATCATCTCCGTAAACAGTAAAAGTCCTTTTTATTTCATCCATTTCCTCAGGCTTCAAATTCTCTCCTCCCTTTACATACCTCAACTCATATAAACTTTTCAAAGGCCCGTTGCGGGAAGGATAATCAAGAAAACTTTCTTCATCTTCATCTCTCCAGTCAATTATGGAATTGGCAAACTCAGTGTTAAAAACCTGCTTCAAAAGGGCATCAGAGGCGAAATTTATGTTAACCTTCCTATCCTCATCCATTATCTGGACATGACAAATCCCGTCTCGGGATTGATAATCAAAAGGAAGACACCAGTTATCATTCAGACAATCAACGCCATTGGACTCAGAGTCTTTTTCTAAAATTTTAAATGCCTGATTCAACCCATTCCAAATCAGATTCCTTGCCACAACCCTATCCCGATGATAACTGGCTGACTTCAACTCCAAAGTTGCCCGGTATCCCACTCCTATTGCTATAAGTACAGAAATAAATACTGCCCACAAGATAAAAATGGAAATAATTCCTTTAGAATCTCTTACCCTCATATATAAAAATACTCCTCTCCAGTTCCTCCCCATTGGGAAGTTTACACTTCACCTTCACAACCACAGGTAACTCCTTGCCGGAATAAGTATCTGTCTCAATAAGTTCTTCTCTATCCTGGTCATAATAGATTACTGAAAACTCAAAATTACCCCTGATCATGGGAAATTCTACTGTTTTATCCTCAAATGGAGACTGAATTCTCTTATACAAAATATCCTTACCGTCTTTTTCTTTACTCTCATAGGTAAGTTTGAATATCGGTGCCCGGTACAAATTTTCATAAGGAGTATAAATTGCCCTATCTCCTTCACCAATACAAAAAGGAGGAATACACCAGAAACTCAGAATCTTTCCTTCACTAACAGTAAAATCAGATTCATCTGGAGGATAAGCAAAAACACCTGCGGAATGAATCTCCTGAGTAATAATTTCCAGCATATTCCTTATCCCGGCGTAGCGCAATGCTGTCTCCTTACTCCTGATGCTGACTTTAAAACTCAGCCATATAAAAGAAGAGACGAGCAAAAATATTAAAGAGATTATCACCATTGCTACTATAAGTTCTATCAGGGTGAAAGATTTACTCTTCCAGGAAGATAGTCCCGGAACCTGCCCACAGAGATATTTTATTTTCCCCATATCTGGAACTCAGTGTTATACTACCTTCTTCTCTCATATTTCCATCGCAGATAATTTTGAACTCCCCGGTGGGATAAAAATAAATATTATCAATCTGAGTATCAAGTTTATACTCCTCAGGAATGGGATATTCAGCAATAATTTCCTTATTGTCGTTTTGAAAAGGAATAGCAAGTATAAGAGTGTGAGGTTTTATTTCAACTTCTATTACTCTGCCTTCCACTACTGTTTTATTGTGAGCATTTTTAAGAAAATTCATAAATTTGTAACAATAATTCTGAAATTTCTGTTTCTGATATCTGGTATAGAAACCGGGCACAACCAATCCCGAAAGGATTCCTATAATTAAAATCACAACTAACATCTCTAAAAGGGTAAAAGAGTTATATTTTCTAATATTTATCATTTAACAAACAGATACTCGGCCTGGGAAAATGTTTTCGAATCTTTATTTACCTTAATTAGGATACTTTTAAGATAATCATCTTTATCTTCCATATTCACCTGCCAAAAGAACTGACCATAAGGGGTAAGGGAACTACCCTGAGTCTCAGGTATAAATAGATAAGGGAAACTTTGAGCAACCAGATAATCACAGAAGATATTTTCCAGTTGAGTATCGGTATAAATATATTCATTGATTCTCCGGAAACCTCTTACAGAAACCTCGAGAGCATACAGAACAGCAGCAACAAGTATGGAAAGGATAAGCACTCCCAGAACAGCATCCAGAAGAAAATAACCTTTATTTTTAATCATTATTCTATTGGCTGGGCAGAGTTGTAAACTATATCATCAGAATCATCAGAGGCATCTGGTCCTTTACTACGAATTTCATACTCATAATGATGGTCTTCTTTCTTCCTGGTGTATTCATAGGGATTCCCCCAGGGATCGAGAATTGAATCTCCCTTAACTTTTACTCTTTTCACATAGGGGCCTTTCCACATATCCGCTTTTTCTCCCACTGGTCTTTCCCACAACTGGCTTAACCTTTCCGGGTATTCTCCCATATCCAGTTCATACATATCAAGAGCAGTGGCAATAGTCCCATATATCTCTGCCTCTGCGCGCTTAATCCTTGCTTCTTCGGTTCTCCCAGCCAAACGCGGTAAAACAGTGGCAACCAGAATCCCAATAATGGTTATAACAATAAGAAGCTCAATCAAAGTAAATCCTTTTTTCATAACTCACCTCCTTCTATCTTATCAGCATATTCAACTCAAATATTGGCAACAGCAT
>CBEUCN010000069.1:0-5155 GCA_965541635.1 uncultured bacterium | reverse complement strand
TAGTGAAAGAGTTTTAAGCTTCCCGGTGTTATTAGCAGAAGATGTACAGAAAGTAATAGGAAATTTCGCTCTCTTATTTGATGATAACTATCTTTCAGGTGGTAAATATCTCCCTACCACGTGCCAAATGAAAGCTCTTTAATTCTTAAGGTGAGAATCTATAGCATCTGCCATCTCTTGGGTACCTACTGCAGTAGGGTCGTCTCGGGTAGGTTTCAAATCGTAGGTTACATATTTGCCTTCTTTTATCACCTCGGCTACCGCATTCTCTAATCTATCTGCCTCATCTTTGAATCCCAGATACCTTAACATCATAACTCCGGATAGAATTGTGGCAGTGGGGTTTACTTTATTCTGACCTTTATATTTGGGGGCTGCACCATGAGTGGGTTCAAATACCGCATATTCGTCTCCAATATTTGCTCCCGGAGCAACTCCCAAACCTCCCACAAGACCAGCACATAAATCAGATACTATATCACCATAAAGATTAGGCAAAACTAAAACATCAAATTCGTGAGGCCTTAAAACAAGCTGCATACAGGTATTATCTACTATCAATTCCTGAAACTCTATATCGGGATATTTTTTGGCAACTTCCCGCCCTACTTCCAAAAACAGACCGTCTGAAAATTTTAATATATTTGCCTTGTGTACACAGGTAACCTTCTTACGATTATTTTCTCTTGCATATCTAAAAGCAAAATCGACAATTCTTCTTGCTCTTTCTTCAGTTATGAGTTTAAAACTTATTGCCCACCTGTCTTTAAGTTCGTAGTTATAATACTCTTTCAATAATTTACTTAACTCCTCTTCCCCTCCAAACTCTTTATTAAATTCCATACCAGAATATAAATCCTCAGTGTTTTCTCTAACTACAACGATATCCACATTTTCATATCTAGACTTAACTCCAGGATAAAGTTTACAGGGCCTTACACAGGCATAGAGGTCAAGGCGCTTTCTTATCTCCACATTTACTGAACGAAAGCCTCCTGCTATAGGGGTGATAATCGGCCCTTTAAGTGCTACCTTATTTTTCTTTATGGACTCCAGAACATGGTCAGGTAGAGGGGTCCCATATTTATCAATTACTTCCTCACCTGCCTCCTGAATCTCCCATTCAATTGGCACTCCAGTAGCCTCAATGCACTTTCTGGCTGCTGTGGTAACTTCAGGGCCAATTCCATCACCCGGAATTAAAGTAACTCTAACCCCCATTTATATATCTCCTCTTTTCTTGATATATTCTATCACTCCACCCTCTTTGATTATCTCCTGCATAAACTCTGGAATGGGCTTAAATTTTATACTCTTTTTCCTATTCAAAATTTTTATCTCTGAATTTTCCATATCCAGATCCAGTTCGTCTCCATCCTCAATTTCATCTGTATCTGCTTCTAAAACCAGAAGTCCCAAATTTATGGCATTTCTGTAAAATATCCGAGCAAATGACTTAGCAATTACTGCCTGAATTCCTTTTGCCTTAAGAGCCAATGGAGCCTGCTCTCTTGATGAACCACAGCCAAAATTTTCCCCGGCAACAATAAAATCTCCTTCCTTAATTTTCTCTGCTAAATTTGGGGCCAGATCCTCAAAGATATGATTAGCAAGTTCTTTAGGGTCTGTAATGGAAAACTTGTATCTCCCTGAAATAATATAATCCGTATTTATATCATCTCCAAATTTAAAAACTCTGCCCTTCATAGTGCTTAATTTCTAACATAATTCAGACTAATTGGCAATAACAAAAGCTGCAAGGAGCAGACTTTTGTTTATATTGACAAAAAATAAAATCTATGTTGACAATCTGTTTTAATGGTCAAAATTAAAGAAAACTGGCAGAAAGAAGGGTTTTTGTATAAGAATTGCGAGGATTGCTTAATATCTCATCTACATTGCCCTCCTCTACTATCCTGCCTTTATAGAGAACAATTACTCTCTGAGATATGATACTGGCTATATTTATATCGTGAGTTATGAACAGGATACTTAAGCCCCGCTGTTTTTTAATTTTCAACAATAAATTAAGAATCTGAGCCTGAATAGATAAATCAAGATTGGAGGTGGGCTCATCACAGATAAGAATATCAGGTTTTAAAATTATCGCTCTGGCAATTGCTACTCGTTGCCTCTCTCCTCCCGATAGCTGATGAGGATATTTATTAAGATAATCACTCTGCAGTCCCACTGATTCCATAACGTGAATAACTTTTTCTTTTACATCTCTACGAGGGCAAATTCTGTGCACCAGAAGAGGTTCTGCTATTGTGTGATAAACTGTATATCTGGGGTTAAGTGTATTGTAAGGGTCCTGAAAAATAATCTGGATTTTCTGCCTTATCTTTCTAGTGGTTCTGTAAAGTGAGAATAAATCCTCTCCTTTAAAAATCACCTTCCCCCTATCGGGATTTATAAGCCCCGCTATTATATAAGCCAGGGTAGATTTCCCTGAACCTGATTCCCCTATAATACTTAGGACTTCATTTTCATCGAGAGAAAAACTAACTTCTCTCAACGCTTCCACCTTACCTTTAACCTTAAAGGCGGATTTCAGAATATATACTTTATTGAGGTTTTCTACTTTTAGAATTTCCATTCCCAAATAAATGGCAGCGCACAAAATGTGCTTTTTTTACTTCAATTAAATCCGGCTCCCTTTCCTGACAGATACTTTTTGCATATTCACATCTGGGATGGAACTTACACCCAGAAGGTGGACTTTTTATGTCCGGGGGTCTGCCTGGAATTTGAGAAAATCCCCTGCCTCCTTTCCTGGGCACGCAATTCAACAATGCTCTGGTATAGGGATGAAGAGCTTTATCCTTCAACACATTTTTAGGGCCACATTCCAGAATTCTACCAGCATAAAAAATATAAATATAATCGCAGAGATAAAATATCTGATTTAAATCATGAGAGATGAAAAATATACTGAGTGTATTTTCCCGACGGAGTGTATCCAAAAGGTCAAGTATCGACTTCTTCAAACTGGCATCCAGGGCTGTTGTGGGCTCATCTGCCACCAGAACTCTACAGCCGGTAACAAGTGCCAGCGCTATTGCAACTCTCTGAGCCATCCCCCCTGAGAGTTGATGGGGATATGATTTTAAAATTCTGTTTGCTTCCTTTAAGCCCACTTTATCCAAAACTGAAATAACCTCTTCTTCTTTATATTCCTTATCCAGAGAGGTATAAATTTCCTTAAACTGGTATCCAATCGTAAACATAGGGTCTAAACTCGGCAACGGGTCCTGAAAGACATAGGATATAAACCTGCCTCTTAAATAAGGAATCTGGACTTCCTCTGTTTTTACTCCATTTATCCGGTAGTCATCAAATTTAACTTCTATTACATCTTCCGGGAGTAATTTCGTCAGAGAAAGTGTAGTAATAGTTTTCCCCGACCCGGATTCTCCGGCTATGCCCACAATTTCTCCTGTATTTATTTTTAAATCCACACCTGAAAGAAGTTCAACTGACTTCCTTCTTTTTCTCAAACTTATCCTCATATTTCTTACTGCCAGAACCTCCACTACAACCTCCTCTTGGGGTCATAAATATCCCGTAATGTATCTCCCAGCATATTAAATGCCATAACAGTTAAAAATATGAAAAACCCGGGAATTAATATCCAGGGATAGAATTTTATCCTCACAATTGACATAGCATCTGTAAGTAAATTCCCCCAGGAAGGCACAGGATCTTGAATTCCCAATCCTAAAAGACTCAATGCTGATTCTCCCAGTATATACCCTGGAATTGATAGAGTGATTGCCACCAGGGTATAGGAAGCAGTATTGGGAAGAATGTGTTTTAAGATTATCCTTAAATGTGAACATCCAACTGCCCGGGCAGAAAGGATGTATTCTTTTTCTTTTAAACTCAAAACTATCCCCCTAATAACCCTGGCCAGCCCTGCCCAGCCGATAAAGGAAAGGATTACAACAATCAAGAAATAAATTTTTACGGTCCCAATTTCTGGAGGAAATGAAGAACGCAAGGCTAATAAAAGATAAAAACCGGGTATGAGCATAAACATTTCTACCACACGCATCAGGAGTGTATCTACCATTCCACCAAAATATCCTGAAATCCCACCGATTATTAACCCCAGAGTAAATGTGATCAAAACTGCGATTATCCCTATGGAAAGAGAAATTCTGGCACCATATAAAATTCTGGTGAATAAATCCCTACCCCGACTGTCAGCACCAAACAGGTAAATCTTGGCAGGTTCATCCACACCAAAAAGATGGATATTGGTTTTAAATAATCCCAGAAATTTATATTCATCTCCAGGAGCAAATAATTTTAATTTATATATTTGGGATTTATCCTCGTAGTAGATTCTCCTTTTATATTCATCCAACTTCCATTTATAAGCATAAACAAACGGCACAATATGAAAATTTCCATCCTCATCCACAAAATGTAATCTGGTAGGTGGAGCATAGGAAAATAACCTCTCTTCATGAGCATAATGATAAGGAGAAATAAAATCAGCAAAAATTGCTATAAAATATAGACCCCCAAGTATCAAAATTGCAAAAACTCCTCTCTTATCTTTCAATATATTCATCCTATCTTCTCTCCACTTAACCTTATCCTAGGATCGGAAATTCCCAACAGTATATCTGCAATTAAATTCCCGACTATGAGCATTAAAGACGAGATAAGCATCGTGCCCATAACCAGATATAAATCCTGAGACCTGACTGCCTGAAGCATTAAAGAACCCAGTCCTGGCCAGTTACAGATTATCTCTGTTAATGCTGCCCCTGATAAAAGCCCGGAAATCTGATAGCCAAATATTGTAATTAAGGGATTTATTGCACTCCTCAAGGCATGAATATAAACCACCCTTTTTTCACTTATCCCCCTTGCTCTCAAAGCCAGAATATAATTCGTTCTCAACACTTCTAATAAATTACCTCGCGTAATCCTGACTAGGGAAGCAATTGCTCCCAGAGAAATTACCAGAGTAGGGATAATTAGATGCCTGAAAAGGTCAAATATCTTTCCCCAGAGATTGAATTCTTCAAAATCAGGAGATACCATTCCCCCTAAAGGTAAAATCCGTGTTAAGAAAGAAAAATATAATAGCAAAAAAGCCAAAAAGAATGTGGGTAAAGATAAAAAGCAATAACAAAGG
>CBEUCN010000068.1:0-5374 GCA_965541635.1 uncultured bacterium | reverse complement strand
TTGAAAAATAAAGGTTTATCTGGATGTTTTCTTTTGAGTAGATTATTTCTTTGATGAATTTTTTGATATAAAGATTCTTTTCAATTCCTTTCTTTTGAAGGAGAGTTTTTAGAAAGTGTTGGAGGGTGGATTGGAAGGTTTCAGAGGATAAATCTTGTAGTTCATGCTCGGTCAGGCCATGATGGTTGTTTTCAATATCCTTCAAGAATGCCTGCTTTAGTTGTCCGAATATCCGAATAAAAGAAATTTTAAAAAACAGGCTCGACTTTTTGTTTTCATTTGCGTATATATCATTATGTGAGGTTAAAGAGACGATAATTCAGGTATATGTTTTATGCATCAATATCTGAAAGGAAGTTGGATGAACCCAGCACATATAAGAAGAGATGTGCGTCTATGAGAGTACTTATTTTGCCTAGTAGTGGTATGTTTATTATTGCTCACCAAAACTCCTATGTAAGCTCTGTATACTCAAAGCCTTGTGCGAAACTACAAGTCTGCGCAGGAGGGTTTTTCAAAAAGGAGGAAAATAATTTATAATGAGGATGAAAGATAGATCTACAGCAATTGTAATTTGGCTTTTTGGAGTGTGTCTTCTCTTTGCTTTTCTGATAGGTTGGAATTTTCAAAGGGTTTCAGAAAAAGAGATATTTTCTGCAACAGGAGTTATAAAATACCTTCCTTTAGAAGGCGGATTCTATGGAATTGAAACAGATAGGGGAGAAAAGTATTTCCCTTTAAATTTGAAAGATGAGTTTAAAAAAGATGGATTAAGAGTTTGGTTTAAAGCGAAACCCTTAAAAGTTTCTACAATTCAGATTTGGGGGAAGCCAATAAAGGTTTTGCAGATTAAGAATATAAAAACACTTTACCATTTAGATGTAATTGATTTAAGGGGTAAAGATTACAAGACAAGGCTTCTGGCTTTAAGTTTGCAGGGGATCGTGAATAGAAAGGGGCCCAGATTATATGTTTTATGGGAAAGCAAAGATAAATTTGGGAATCCTTCCCAAGAATGGCTCAAGTATTATGACTCAAAGGGATGGATTGAGTTTAAGGAAATTTCCCTGAGGGAGGCGATTAAAAAGTATAAAAACGAAGTAAAAGGTTTTGTGGTTTATGACCCGGAGCTTAAGCATTCAATAAATATTGCTACTACCATGGCAGGCTTGAAGGATGTCCTTATCGCTCACCCTTACTTTATCGAACCTTTAAAAAGGTTGGGGTTAAAGATGGTGGAAGATTTGAGAGGAAGATGGAAGAACAAATACCAGGCCTATAGGTGGCAACTGGTAAATCTATTCCCTAAGTGTAATAAAGATTACATTGCCCTTCTCCCAGTGGAACATCCAGTTACTCATAAATTTGCCTATTATATGATAAGACCAATAAGGGATTATGTAATTGCGAAGAAAATCTGCGCCTTAGATTTAATCCCTCACGGGAAGTTCCCTGAAGACTGCCAATTGCTTGAGGAGTATTATAAAAAGATGAATCCTTATGGGATTGTATTGGGTTATCCCTTTTCTGGGGCTTTAGAAAGACTCCATGTCGAATTTGCTTCAAAACATAAGTTGAAGGTTTTACTTGCTCATGCAAGTTCAGGAAATTTCTCTGTCCATTCACAAATGCCAGCCAAGAAGACCTACAAGCAAGATCATGTAAAAGGAGTAAATCTTGATAACAATAAAATTTATATTGCCTTTTGTATGAGCGACTTAGGTTTAAACACAATGCAAGACCGCTATTACGGTGCCTGGGATGATCCAGAAAGAGGGAGTATCCCCGTTAGCTGGTGGCTGGATGCGATTGTGGTAGATTTTTGTCCGGGGATAGTTCAGTATTACTATGAGACAAAAACTAAGAACGATTTCTTTTATGGTGCCCATGTTGCTGGCAGGATAAGACCCTCTGATTTCCCTGATTTGGAAGGATATTTGATAAAAGGGGAGCCATATCTTAGAAGATGCGATTTAAATACAGTAGCCTTTTCCAATCACGGGAAATTTGATGAGCGTGTTTTTAAAACGTATTCAAAAATTTTGGATAATTGCATAGGGTTTTTCTATGGCTGGATGCCGGAATGGGAATTTGGTGGAGGTAAAACCCTTTTGGTTTTCGAAAATAAGGTATGGATTATTACAGCGGTTGGGGCTGAAAAGGATGTTAAAGAGACCGTTGAGAAAATTTCTTCCTTTATAGAAAGACACAAGGAAAGACCCCTCTTTATGACGGTTTTGGTAGTCTTAGGGAACTATCCGGATTTCAACTTTTTAAAGCAGGTTAAAGAAAGCATCGACCAGCTTTATCCTGGTAAGATTGAATGGGTAAGAGGAGACGAGTTGCTTCTTTTAGCCACCGAATTTATGATAGGACAAAATAAATATTGAAAAAAAATAAGGAGTTTGCCCAGAAGGTGAAAGGATATGTTAAGGGTAGAAATGATTTTAAGGGGATCCTGAAATTAATAGACGAGTACAACTATGCAAAATATACTAAACATTGGATTTAATATAATGATTAATTTTATATAAATGGGTGGATTATTGGCTTTAGCCCTGTTTTTGCTTTTAGTTTTTTATCTTGCAGGCTATCTTTTCTTTCGCTCCTTGCTCTGGGTCTTTGAGCCGTTAATTAAATATTTTTCTGAGAAGGAAACTGCAGAGAGTTTCACAGAGGGGAATGATACAGGAGTTAATGGAGATTTAGATGAGGGGATAAAATAGGGACAGCTACCTATTTTTAATTATAATTTTTCATAATGTATTTTTCCTTTCATACCTGCATCCAAAATTTGCGAGAAAATTAGTTCCCATAATTTAATAGTTCACTCTATGTCCAAAGATTGGCTTCCAATATCGGATGTTCGAAGTTTAGCCTCGACCGTAGACACAAATCACCATCCAATCAACCGTTATCTCCTCTTCTGCGTCAGTTTTGTTGTTAACCAATACTACCTTTTCAACTTTATCCTCTCCTTTAATCTCCTTTACTTCAATGTTATAGTGAATCTTAATCCCTTCTTTCTGTAATCTCTTTATTACCATTGTTGGATATGCTCTCATTGTCTCCCTGCGATGAACCAGAATGACTTCACTGTGGCTTTAGTTTTAGCGATTGGAGTGCTTTTAGCCGTTGTATTTCCGCCTCCAACCACCAGAACTCTCTTCCCAGTGAACTTCTTCAAATCATCAACGACATAATGTGATACTCCTTTTCCTACAAACTTCTCTTCTCTCGGGATACCTAAATTCCGCATTTTACTGCCTGTAGATAAAATAATAGCTTTTCCTTTATATCGATTTGTTTTGATAGTAACCACCATCTCGTCAGGATCGATGTTTATAACCTTCTTTTGCTTCAACTCCGCTCCTATGCCGGCAGGTGGGAACAAGATCACTTGTTTTTCCATATTCTCCATAAGCACTTTGCCATCCTCAGGAGGGAAACCCGGATAATTGGCAACTGTGTAGGCAATGGCTCTCTGCCCATCTATTCAATCACTTTCTAAGATTAGAGTGTTCCATCCATCAAGCTGAGTAAAAATTGTTGCCGAAAGTCCGACAGCAACGATAATTACATTCTTCTTTATATTTTTTCCCGTTTCAGCCTCCTTGTTATTTTATCTTTGGTATAAACTTGAAGCATATAAACAATCGCCATTTCATATAACGTTTTCAGCATATACTAAGTTTCGGCGAAACCGAGATTGGAGGAAGGAAGTGAACTGTATATGGTGTGTTATCAGAAGTGTTTAAATCTCAATAGTTATTTTTTTATTTCTACCCAGAGACCTGCGCGATCATAACTTATATGGAAATTTGATATACCTGCCTTATTTATCACCTCTCGTAATTTATCAGGCGAACTGTAAGCTTTGGCATCATCACCCAGAGAGCGGTCTCTTAGAGATTTCATACGCTTATATTCTTCATCGGTAACATATCGCCCAAATCCACCGCCGACGAAGGCAGTACCACCCTTCTTCAATACTCTATAAATTTCTTTAAACACCTGTACCTTGTCTTTCCAGCAATGATATGAACCTCTGCTGATGATGAAATCAGCAAATTCATTCTCAAAAGGCATCTTGTGTGCATCCCCCAGAATGGGAATTATCCTATCTGCCAATCCTTCCTTTTCAATGTTCATACGTGCGACTTTGTATATTGCCTTTTCTTTCTCCAGTGCGAATATCTTTAATTTGGAATGTTTGCATAACTCAATTGCAAAAACAGCCGTACCACACCCAACATCCACACATACACCTTCCAAAACACCATAATCCTCAATGATTTGTTTAACGGTAGAGACAATTGCTGGCATAAAGTTTTCTTTAACCATTTTATCAAAACGCTTCGCCTCTAAAATGTCCATCTCAGCGTAATCAGCAGGGACATGTTCCTCAGGCATAATTTTATCCTCCTTTTAAGCTTTTAGAATAATCATTTTATACACCTTTTTTATTCTCACCTTTCTTTCCATTCAGGCATTTCCGATAATTTAGGTAGATGCGAACTTTTTATCTCTTAAAATTATACCCTTCTCCTTCTTCAATTCAAAAACTTTCTGGTACTGTAAGATATTTTTCGCAAATTCCTCAAGGCAGGCGATTGACAGACAAGTAAAAAAGCATATCCTCACTTTTGCAGTATATCCATGCATACAGTTACCTCTCCCTTGAAGAAGAAATATTTATTATAGATACAGGCAACAGAGATAGCCGGTATTAAAAAGGATATAACTTCTTTAGAATTTGTAGAAAAGCATTGACAGTACTTTTTATTTTCCCTTGACAAATATATGTCTATGATATATGTTTTAATCATATTATGAAGATAAAAAAGTTAGAAAGTAAGTTAAATGAAAAAGAAAAAGGGTGTGATTTTTCTTTGCATAGAGTTTCCCGGTTTATTCAACCCAGTATTCTTTTATTTTTAAGTAGAAAACCCTCTTATGGGTATGAGTTGATAGAAAAGTTAAAGAGTTTAGGTTTTCATGAAGAAGCAATTGATATTGGTGCAGTTTATCGCACTTTGAGGAGGTTAGAAGAAGAAGGTTTTGTGAAATCATCCTGGCAAGTAAAGGAGAGAAGAAAGAAAAGAGTTTACAAGATTACTCCTAACGGCAAGGTTTTGCTTCGCATCTGGGTTGAAAGAATTAAGGAAAGAAAGGAAGCATTGGAGAAGTTTATAGAGTTTTATCATGGAGGTAAATTATGAAAAGAAAATGCTGCCATTGCTGGTGGGAAGGGACATAAATTAGCTTATTGCCTAATAGGTTATAACATGTAGAAAAAGTTCTTAATGATTTCAAATTAAGGAAGGGGGGTGTTTGTGATGGATAGATTTGAATATTTTAAAGATATAGCAAA
>CBEUCN010000067.1:0-5665 GCA_965541635.1 uncultured bacterium | reverse complement strand
CTTTCCCTGAAATTTCAGGTGCTTTCCCCAGTAAAGATTTCGCCTCCTGAATTTTTCCAGCAGCAAGATATTCTCTTATAATTGAACTACTGACCTTCCTACCTCCTAGAGTATAAAGAGGAACAACATGAACCTGAAAACCAAATTTTAATGACATCTCATGAAGGAAGTGAACATCTCCTTCTTGATTTCTTCCAAACCGAAAATCTTCTCCTACCACCACTATACGGGGAGAAAATTTTTTCAACATAAATTCTTCAAGAAATTCTAATGCGGACAGCGAAAGAATTTCTCTATCCAATTCCAGTATAAAACAATAGTCTATTCCCATTTCTTTCAGGTAGGCGACCTTGCGAGGTGTAGGAGTAAGAACTGTAAAACTAACTTCTGGACTCAGAATCTTAACAGGGTCAGGATGCATGGTGATTACTAAACTGGGACAATTTAAATCTTTGCAAACTTCAACCAGTTTATTGAGAATCAATCTGTGGCCACAATGGAGGCCATCAAATACCCCAATACTGATTCCGACCTGGAGAATACTACCTTCAGGAATATTATTACCCTTAATTACAATCATAATTCATATCATCCTTTTAATCTCTGGTTTATCTATATCAGTTTTATGGCTATCTCTAAAGGAATAATATATTTTTTGGAATCAGGCTCATTCAATATCTTATCTAATTTATGGGCAGAATCCAAGTTAAATTTACCAATGGCTGTTCTGATCATCTGGGAAAGATGGGCAGGGTATCCCAGTTCTTTACCAATGTCAATACATAACTGTCTTATATAAAGCCCGCGAGAACAGCAAATGCGAAATCTTATGCGGGGAAGATTTATATCTTCAATTATCAAGTTATAAACCTTAACTTTTCGTGGCTCTCGGGAAATTTCTATTCCCTTACGGGCTAACTTGTACAATCTTACTCCTCTGTATTTTACCGCTGAATACATAGGAGGGATTTGAAATATTTCTCCCAGAAATTTCTGAAACGCCTTTTCTATCTGGTACTTACTTAATTTAAGATAGCCATCATCCTCAGCCTTTTCAATCACTTCTCCTGCTAGATCACCTGTAGTGGTAGAAAATCCCAGAATCATTTCTGCAATATATTCCTTATCAAGTCCTATTATCCTCTGAGACAATTTTGTTGCTTTCCCAAGCATGATAATAAGCAATCCTGAAGCCAGAGGGTCAAGCGTGCCCCCATGCCCTACTTTCTTCAACATATACCGTCTCCGAATATAATCAACAACATCATGAGAAGTAATGCCTACTGGTTTATCTACTAAAAGTATACCATTTAAAGAATTCATTTCTTATTTATACACTCTTTGATCACTTTGATAACCATCTTTCTAACATCACTTAAATTTCCAGTCAGTTTACATCCACTAGCCATTTTATGTCCTCCTCCCCCAAAATATTTAGCAATTTTATTGACATCTATATATTGGTTACGGGAACGAAATGTTATTTTAATTCCGTCTCTTACCTCCTGAAATACCACTGCTACATCTGCCTCTTGAATTGTGCGTAGAAAATCTATTATTCCTTCCAAATCTTCATGCCGGGCTTTATACTTTTTAAGCATTTTTTTAGTTATCTCCACCCAGACAATTCCATTATCCTTGTGGACACTTTCAAGGCATGCTCCCAGAATACGAATTTTATTAAGGGTATTCTTTTCATAAATCTGAGAATATACCCAGTAGGGATTTATTCCTAGTTCCAGAAGATTAGCGACTATTTTATGGGTGCGGGAAGAAGTACCTGCATATTTAAAACAGCCACTGTCAGTCATAATTGCAGAATAAATATAAAGAGCAGATTTATAATCCAGCCTAACTCCAAATATTTTATAAAGCTCGTATAACATTTCACCGGTTGAAGACCTATCCTCCTCCACCCAGACAATATCACCATATCTGGTATTGCTCACATGATGATCAATATTTATCACCAGATTGAATTCTGTTATCAATTTTCCCAGTTTACCCAACCGAGAAACACTGGGAGTATCAAGGACAATCAGAGTATCATAGTCGGCGGGATTCAATTTATACCCAGACAGTCTTATGATTTTTTTTATATCAGGGAAAAATTTTAGATTGGAAGGAATTTTATCATCAAGAACAAGTTTTACTTTTTTATTCCAATTACGCAATAAACGATACATTGCTAACTGACTGCCAATGGCATCGGCCTCAGGACTAATATGAGTTACCACAACAAAACTACTGCTCTGAACTATCTTCTTCTTTATCAAATTCCATGGTTTCATCTCTCAACTCATCCAGAATTTTATCTACCTTTAATCTTCTGGTCAGTTCACTGTCAAAATAAAACCTTATCTCGGGAATAAATTTTATTTTCATTCTGTGAGCAACCAGACGGCGAATATATCTGGTAGCACTTTCCAAACCCTCCTGGGTAGATTCTCTCAATTTCTCATCTCCCAGAATGGTGTAATATACCTTAGCAACTCTCAAATCAGGACTCACCTTAACATTTGTCACAGTTAAAAAGCCTATTCTGGGATCCTGCACTTCACTCAGCAAAATTTTACTTATTTCTCGTTTTAATTGTTGGGCAACTCTTTCCAGACGCGACATCAATAAAATTTGAGTTTATAGTTTAAGATATTAAAATCTTTCAAATTCTCAAGATAATCCAGTATTTTATCCAGTTGAGAATTAATTTCCCGTCTATCATTGCTTATACCCACAATACCAAAAACTGTTCTCTGCCACTTATCATTATCATCTATTTCTGCTACTGCCACATTATACTTTGCTCTTAATCTCGACTTTATACTTTTTAAAATCATCCTTTTCTCCTTCAAGGAACCAACCCCCGGCAAATAAATTTCAATCTCGAGACAGCCTATCCACATTTTAAAAGTTTCTTTAAATATCTGATTTCATCTTCTTTACTTTCCAGTTTCCCTCTCAATTTTGCCCTTCTCACTTTATCCAGCAATTTTCCAATAACGGGACCAGAAGGCACTCCTAATTTTTTGAGATCATCACCTTTTATTTCCAATTTCAATTTCAATATCTCATCAATAAACAACTTTAAATTTCTTTTTGCCTTACCTTCCGCTTCCAGATACAGACAGGCAATAATTTCAAAATCAAAGTTTTTTAATTTATCATAAAGCCTGGTTATACTCAAGTTACCATCAATGGCAGATATAATATTTTTTCTATCCAGACTCAGATAGTTAGAAATCAGTTTTCTCTGCTGTCGAGTTAACTCCAATTTCTGTGAGGCCTCATTTAATTTAGAAGGTTCAAGGTCTGAAAATAAAATCATTAACGGAATAATCTCGGGAGAAGAAATTTTATCTTTATAAGGGAAGAAATTCCATTCTGTAAGAAGTGATATTTTCCGAGAAGTAAATTTTACTCCAGAAGTTATGAAATCAAATCCGCAAAGTTGATTCATCCTTATTAAAGCATTTACAGGATTCTTTTCTTTAAGGGTTCTTATAAACTCTGCTCCCAGACGCTGACCAGTTACAGTGGAAAAAACATTTTCCTTAATGGCTTCCTTCAAAAGGGTGAGTGTCTTTCTTTCCATGCGAAAACCAAACCTCTGTTCATATCTAATTGCCCTGATAATTCTTGTAGGATCCTCCCAGAAACTCTCTTTTTTAATTACCCTTATAATTTTTCTGCTCAGATCATTAATTCCCCCAACATAATCAATCAATTGTGAAAATTCATCCTCAGCGATTCTTAAATAAAGAGCATTTATGGTAAAATCTCTCCGAAAAGCATCTGCTTTCAGACTACCATTTCTTACTTCAGGGAGAGCCCCGGGACGGGGATAAACTTCTTTTCTTGCCTGAGCAATATCAACAGTAAAGCCTGTTAAGTATATCTTGGCAGTTAAAAACCGAGTGCATTCAATTTTAAACTGATATTTTTTCTTAAGGTTTTCCAAAATAGCATTTAAATCTTTATCTACTACAAGATCAACATCCACAACCTCCATATTTAAAAGGAGGTCCCTTACTGGCCCACCAACAAGATAAATTTTTATACCCAGTTCATTCCCAACATTAAAAATCTGAGAGAGAATCTCTCTAATTTTGGTATCTAAACGTCCATAAAGTATTTTTAAGTTCATCCTCGGGGATGATATTTTTTATGAATCTGTTTTAAATATTCCCTGTCTATATGAGTATATATTTGAGTTGTGGAAATATCAGCATGTCCCAGCATTTCTTGAACTGCTCGCAGCTGTGCCCCCCTTTCTAACAAATGCGTGGCAAATGAATGTCGCAAAGTGTGGGGACTAATCCTCTTTTTGATCCCTGCTAACCGAGCATATTTTTTTATAATTTTCCAGCAACTCTGACGAGATAATTTATTTCCGGAGCGATTTAAAAAAATATATTCACTGGGCTTCTTTAAATAATAGCTCCGAGAATGCCGAAAATATTTTCTCACCGCCTGTATTGCTTTTTTACCCAGAGGCACAATTCTTTCTTTTCCTCCTTTACCTCGACATCTTAAAAATCCTACATCTAAGTTTATATCCTTAAGGGTGAGATTTACAAGTTCAGAAATTCGCAACCCGGAAGCATATAAAACCTCAACAATAGCCCTATCTCGAATATATTGAGGTTCTCCATCAGGTATAATGTTTAGAATTCTTTCAACTTCATCAACACTCAGAGTCTGAGGCAATCTTTTCCATAATCGGGGAGATTCCAGTGCCAGTGTAGGATCATCCTCAATATACCCTTCGCGAAGAAGAAATCTGAAAAACATTTTTAGTGCTACCAGACTTCGGGCAACAGTAGTTGCTTCCATGCCCTGTTCTCTCTGCTCCCATAAAAAATCAGAAATGATATCTCTTCTTACATTATCAAAATTTATACCTCTGGCGTGGAGGTAATTAAAGAATTTATTAATGTCATTTTCATAGGCTTTAACAGTATTAGAACTCAATGCCCTCTCCAGACTGAGATAACTGAGAAAATCTTTTAACAGAAAATCTCTATCCATATTTTAAAAATTCATTGTTTTGAAGTTCATATCCAATTGTAGTCTCAGGGCCATGACCGGGAAGAACTCTGGTATCGGGAGGAAGAATAAGGAGTTTGTTTTTTATAGAATTTATCAAATCATGATAGGAAGCGCGGGGGAAATCTGTTCTGCCTATCCCTTCAAAGAAGAGAGTGTCTCCCGAAAATAAATTATTCTCTATCAAAAAACAACAACTGCCAGGAGTATGTCCTGGGGTATGAATAACCTCTATTTCTAAATTGGTTTTTGGAAAATTTAATTTACTATCTTCAAATGTTAAAGCAGGTTTCTTAATTTTAAACGGACGCAGTAGAAATGCTGACAGATTAAGTTGGGGCTTTTTCAGAAACTCTTTATCCTGAACATGGATAAAAATATCACTGCCAAGCTGATCACATCCTCCTATATGGTCAATATGTCCATGAGTAAGCAAAACAGCTTCTGGCTGTAGGTTATATTGGGACAGTGATAAATTTATTCTGGCAACATCTCCTCCCGGGTCAATTACAATACAGCTGTTATTCCCTTTCTGCCACAGAATATAACAGTTAGTTCCAAAATCTGTAACCGGTATCTTTTCTATTATTAACATTTCTGTTTTGGATTAGTTGTGAAT
>CBEUCN010000066.1:0-5839 GCA_965541635.1 uncultured bacterium | reverse complement strand
TTGCATAGGAGGAGTTGCTGCTACAGATCCTGAAAAAAATGGAGTAATTTCTCCTGGAGGTGTCGGCTACGATATAAATTGCGGAGTCCGGCTTATAAGGACAGATTTGAGTTATGAAGAAGTAAAACACAAAATTAGAGACATAGTCCACGCCCTTTATGTGACAGTTCCTGCTGGTGTTGGGTCCAGAGGAGAGATTAGGGTTTCTCATCAGGAGGAAAAACAGTTAATGCTTAAAGGAGCCAGATGGGCTGTGGAGAAGGGATATGGAGTAAAAGAAGATTTAGAACATTGTGAAGAATATGGAGCAATAGAAGGGGCGGATCCAGATAAAGTTTCTCAGCGGGCATACGAGAGGGGCAAGGCTCAGGCAGGAACACTCGGTTCTGGTAATCATTTCTTAGAAGTTCAGGTAGTTGATCAAATATATGATGAGGGAATTGCAAATAAATTAGGAATTTATCTGGGTTCAATCACTATAATGATCCATACCGGCTCCCGGGGATTTGGTTATCAGATTTGTGATGACTACATAAGAGTTATGAACAGAGCAGTGCAAAAATATGGAATTAAATTACCTGATAGGCAACTTGCCTGCGCACCAATAAATTCTTCCGAAGCCCAAGATTATATCTCTGCAATGAGATGCGCTGCCAATTACGCTTGGGCTAACAGGCAGTGTATTACCTATCTGGTTCGCAAAGCATTGGAGAGGGTATTTAATAAAAGCTGGGAATCTTTAGGATTAAATTTAATTTATGATGTAGCCCATAATATTGCTAAATTTGAGAGATATAAAATAAATGGAGAAGAAAAAATTTTATGTGTTCACAGAAAAGGGGCAACGAGGGCATTCCCTCCTAATCACCCTGATTTACCTGAGGATTATAAAGATATTGGTCAGCCAGTAATAATTCCTGGAGATATGGGAACAAATTCCTATTTATTGATAGGAACTGAAAAAGCAGCCGAAACTTTTTACAGCACTTGTCATGGCGCTGGACGAGTAATGTCTCGGTCGCAAGCAATTAAGGCAGGTAAAGGACGTTCAATAGCCAGTGAGCTGGAGAATAAAGGAATAATAGTTATGGCATCAGGGCGAGAGACCTTAGCAGAGGAGATGCCTGAAGCATATAAAGATGTAAATGATGTAGTTGAAGCTGTAGTCGGTGCTGGTATTTCCAGGAAAGTCTGTAGAATGAGGCCGCTGGGAGTGGTGAAAGGATAATGGCATTGATAAGCAGGGGGAACGAATGCTGGATTTAAAATTTATCAGGGAGAATATAGATTTAGTAAAAAAAAGTATAAAAAATAGAGGTATGGATGTAGACATAGATAGACTGCTTGCAATTGATGACCGCAGAAAAGCCATTCAGAAACAGCTGGATGAACTCCGGCATAAACACAAGCAGGAGAATAAAGAAATTCCAGAATTGAGAAAAAGAGGCGAAGATGTCTCCTTGAAAATTAAGGAGTCAAAAAAACTTTCTCAGCAGATAGATTTTCTGGAGAAACAACTCAAAGATGCCGAAGAAGAGTTAAAACAGATGCTTTTAATAATTCCTAATATTCCCCATGAGTCAGTTCCTGTTGGGCCTGATGCCAGTTACAATAAGATTGCAAAAGAATGGGGTAAGCCTCCTGAGTTTGATTTTAAACCTTTGACTCATATTGAAATCGGAGAACATCTGGACATTATTGATTTTCAGAGAGCATCTCGAATGACTGGTTCCAATTTTGTTTTATTTAAAGGTGCAGGTGCCAGGCTGGTAAGAGCATTAATTAATTTTATGCTTGATTTGCATACTCAAAAGCATGGCTATAAAGAAATATGGCCCCCTCTTTTGGTTAATAGAAAAAGTATGACTGGAACCGGACAGTTACCGAAGTTAGAGGAAGATATGTACAGATTAAAGGACGACGATTACTTTTTGATTCCAACAGCAGAAGTCCCGGTGACCAATATTCACAGAGAGGAGATTTTAGAAGAAGATCGATTGCCGATTTATTATACAGCCTATACTCCTTGCTTCCGGAGAGAAGCCGGTTCTTATGGCAAGGAAACCAGGGGGCTTATCAGAGTTCATCAGTTTGATAAAGTGGAACTTGTTAAAATTGTAAAGCCGGAAGATTCCTGGGAGGAGCATGAAAAATTACTTCAGGATGCAGAAGAAGTTTTACAATTATTGGGGCTGCATTACAGGGTGGTCGTTTTATCCACAGGAGATTTATCTTTTGCTGCTTCCAAATGCTATGATATAGAGCTTTGGGCTCCGGGTCTTGAAAGGTGGCTTGAGGTTTCCAGTTGTTCCAATTTTACTGATTTTCAAGCAAGGCGTTCAGGTATGAAATTTCGAAGGAAAGATGGCACATTGACTTATCCTCATACTTTGAATGGTTCCGGAGTTGCCTTTGCACGATTGATAATTAGTTTGCTGGAAACCTATCAACAAAAAGACGGCTCTGTTATTATTCCGGAGACATTAAGACCATATATGGATGGATTGTCCAAAATTTGCTAAAGATTTTCCAAATGGGTTTTTAGAGAAATGGTTCTTATTAATCTTAATTTTGATCGCTGCTTTTTTCTCTTTTTATAAATTAACAGCATATGATCTCTGGTATGATGAAGCAGTTAATTTTTTTATGGCAAAGTCCTTAAGATTTCCTCCCTATCTCTGTTTACCTCGCTTATATTATTGGGCACTTCATTTTTTTATCAAATTTAAAGAGAATGAATATTTTCTACGACTTCCTTCTGCTATTTTGGGAACGGTAGTGGTTCCACTGTTCTATCTGTTGGTAAAAAAACTATCGGATACATCTACAGCAATAATTTCGAGTTTATTTTTAACTATTTCACCTTTACGGATATGGTACAGTCAGGAGGCTTCTGTTCATATCTTTGCTCTTTTTCTTTCTGTTTTATCTACATATAGTTTTCTTTTATTTATTCAGAAAGCAAATCTTAAAAGGGGTTTATTTCTATT
This sequence comes from uncultured bacterium, assembly GCA_965541635.1. Classification (GTDB taxonomy): domain Bacteria; phylum Omnitrophota; class Gorgyraeia; order Kaelpiales; family Kaelpiaceae; genus 4484-49. The sequence goes on along the minus strand of CBEUCN010000066.1, from coordinate 2,849 downwards.
CTTTTCTAACCTTTTGGCTCTTTCTATCAGCTATCACTCTCTGTTACTTTTGGTCCTGCAGTTTCTTTTCTTAGTCATCTTTAGGGATAGGTTTTCTCCCAAGATACTGAAGTATTATTTATTTGTTCTGCTGGGAGTATTTGGATTTTATGGTTTACATTGGATTCTTTTAATCAACTCTCTGAGGTTTCTGAAGGGTGGCTTTTGGATACCCGAGGTAAATTGGCTTAATTTAAAATACAGTATCGAAAATTTCATTTTGGGGTATAATGGTACTTCGTTATTGTATAACATATCGTTTCTGTTATTTCTTACTTCTCTGGGCTTAATCCTCTGGCGAAAAAAAATGAATTTGGATGTAGTTTTCGGTGTAATATTTGGACTTCTTCCGCTTTTGATGGTTTGGGTTCTCCATAGATTTTTTATTCCCGTTTACTTAGATAGACATAATATGATTTTCATGCCTCCTATATACTTTCTTATGGGGTTGTCCTGTACAATATTGAGAAAGAAGGTCAGGAAAGTTATTTTTGTAAGTGCATATTTATTTTTGATGGCAAAAGCACTCTCCCTTTATGAAAATAATTCTGTCTCTACACCTTTAGAGCATCATATTGGAGTCTACGAGAGGAAAAACATTAGACCCGTGGTTGAGTTTATAAAAAATTGCGCATTGTCAGAAGATATTGTTGCTCACACAAATCCAGTAACTCGGGCTCCTTTTGGTTACTATTGGAGAGAAAAAAAACAATATATCTTTGTAGCTAAATTAGATCCTTATTGGAGAAGAGTCTGGAAACTGACCTCTTCTCATACCCCTTTCTCAAATTTAAAGAAAAGGATAATTTGTGTGGACACATTTGAAGATTGGAATGGTTTAGGTAACCGCATTTGGATTGTAGCTGCAACCTGGGCTCGTGATAATCAAGTAGATGAGAATGGGCAATATGTTGAAGACGCGTTAATACACAAAGGATATAAGGAAACTTTGGTCAGAAAGATAAATGGTGTGATTGTAAAACTTTTTGAGAGAAAATCTTAGGAGAAAATTTGTTATTAAAAAAGGGAACAGATAGAAAGAATGCTAATCCCTTTAAAGTGAGAAAGATGAAAAGATTTGTAGTTAGAGTTTTTTGTGAGATTTTATACTTTGAATAAGAAAGTTAATGGCCATAATAGTGTTTTTTTCTGTTTAATTGGGGTTTTGAAACAATAGGAGAAATCACAAAAATTGTAGTAATTTTTCCAAAGGTAAGTTTTAATTTTTCTTGATTAGACAGAAATAAGTTAAATTTTATTGAAGAGTTTTATGGTATAATTATAAACAATATAATGGAGGCGTGGCAGAGCGGACTAATGCGGCGGTCTTGTCCGCCGGAGGCGGATCCGCCTTTGGCGGAAAAACCGTTGTCCCGTGATGAGGGATGTGCTGGGTATATGTATTGAGGAGTGAGAAAGACGGTAACTATTACATAGGAAGTACCAGAGAGATAGAAAAGAGGATAAGAAGTCATAGGGCAGGGAGAGTAAGGTCTACAAAGAGAAGAAGACCGTGAAGGTTGATATATACAGAGAAGTATGAGAGTATAACAGAGGCGAGGAAGCGGGAGAATTTTCTAAAAAGTGGACAAGGTAGAAAATGGTTAAAGGAGAACATAATATAATGGAGGCGTGGCAGAGCGGACTAATGCGGCGGTCTTGTCCGCCGGAGGCGGATCCGCCTTTGGCGGAAAAACCGTTGTCCCGTGATGAGGGATGTGCTGGGTATATGTATTGAGGAGTGAGAAAGACGGTAACTATTACATAGGAAGTACCAGAGAGATAGAAAAGAGGATAAGAAGTCATAGGGCAGGGAGAGTAAGGTCTACAAAGAGAAGAAGACCGTGAAGGTTGATATATACAGAGAAGTATGAGAGTATAACAGAGGCGAGGAAGCGGGAGAATTTTCTAAAAAGTGGACAAGGTAGAAAATGGTTAAAGGAGAACATAATATAATGGAGGCGTGGCAGAGCGGACTAATGCGGCGGTCTTGAAAACCGTTGTCCCGTGATGAACGGGACCGGGGGTTCGAATCCTCCCGCCTCCGCTGATCTGGCTAATGGCTCATAGCAAATGGTTAATAGTGAAAAAGAAAAAGTAAAGGAAATAATAAAAAGGCTTAAAAAAGAATATCCCAATGCTAAGATTGCATTGAATTTTAATACTCCCCTTGACCTTTTAGTGGCGACAATTTTATCTGCTCAGTGCACTGATGAACGAGTTAACAGACTTACCGGGAAATTATTTCAGAAATATAAAACTGCCCGGGATTACGCTAATGCTGAAATCAGCAAATTTGAGCAGGAGATAAAATCAACTGGATTTTATAAAAATAAAGCCAGAAATATTATCTCTGCCTGTAAGATAATTGCCTCCCAATATCAGGGTAAGGTTCCAGATAATATGGAAGAATTACTTAAACTTCCTGGAGTTGCCAGAAAAACTGCCAATATAGTGTTGGCTAATGCCTATGATGTTATTGTAGGCATTCCTGTTGATACTCATGTCAGACGGCTTTCTCAGAGGTTGGGTTTGACAAAAAATGACGACTCCAATAAAATTGAACAGGACCTTTTACAGATAGTCCCTAAGAAAGAATGGAAAAAGTTCCCTTATCTCTTGATAGATCATGGTCGCGCAGTATGCAATGCTAAAAAACCATTATGTCAGAGGTGTATCCTACAGGATTTGTGTGATTATTATAAAAAAACAGTTAAGAAGTGATTTATGTAATCCAGGAACATTTTGCTTCTCATCACCACTATGACCTTCGTCTGGAAATGGATAATGTGTTGAAAAGTTGGGCACTT
>CBEUCN010000065.1:0-5846 GCA_965541635.1 uncultured bacterium | reverse complement strand
TGTGTAAAGATATTAAAATTGTTCAGTCATCAGGATTTAATATTCTTGATAAAGAGGCAATCTCTACCATAGAAAGAGCCCAACCTTTTCCTCCTATTCCTCCTGAATTAAAGGCATCTTCTCTCCCAATGGAAGTCTCTATTGTTTTTACTTTGCAATATTGAAAAAAAAGCAAATAACCTTAAGGGGATGACATTAACACCCCGGGGGTGGACATTAAGGAGGTTTCAATTTTTGCTTCTCTTTTTAGCCTTCTTTCTTCTCAGATTATTTTATTATTTCAAAAAGCTAAATTTCTATTCTTGATACAAAATTAAGGAAGGTCTTTTGAAAAGGCTTGACAACGTGTATCTTTGTGTTACTATTTTAAAAAAAGTAATACAAAACGGGAGAAAAATGTCTAAAGTTTTTAGATTTGGAGTATCTTTACCAAAGGATTTAATAGATAAATTTGATAAGCTTATAAAAGAGAAGAATTATACCTCTCGTTCAAAAGCCTTAGGGGACTTAATTCGGCAGGAGTTAATTAAGAAAGAGTGGCAGGAGGGTAAAGAAATCGCCGGTGCAATTACCCTTATTTATAACCATCATAAACGAGAACTTCTTAGCAAAATCACAGATATTCAGCATAACTTTCAGAAAGTAATCATTTTCACCCAGCATATCCATTTAGACCATGATAATTGTCTGGAGATAATTGCTATCAGAGGCAATCCCAAAGAGGCGCAAAAATTAGTAGATAGGTTGAGGTCAGTTAAAGGTGTAAAACATGCAACTTTAAGTATGTCAAGTACCGGTAAAGGGATAGATTAGTGATACTATTTTTTTTACTATAGGTAGCACGAATTTAAAAATTGTAACAAAATTATTTTAAGGCAAAAGAAAGGAGGTAGAAGATGTGGTTTAAGGTGAGGCTATCTTTAGCGGTAATCGGTTTATCTTTTACCTTGACGCAGTTTAGCCTGGGGGAGGAAAAGCAGAATGTAAAATTCAACTTGGGTAAGGTAATAGTGACCGCAACCAAAACCGAAAGGGTAGCTAAAGATGTATCTGCGGCCGTTTCTATTATTACAAAAGAAGACATTGAAAAATCCAATGCAAAAAATGTGGCTGAGATTTTATCTTCTGTTGCGGGAATTTATGTCTATCATACTTATGGGACTCCTGTTGAGGGAAAGATGAGTTTAAGGGGATTTAACCCTTATGGTTCAGAAAGGGTCTTAATTATGGTTAACGGTGTTCCTTTAAATTCAGGTAATGATAATTATGTCCAATTTACAAAATTTCCCCCTCTTGAAGATATAGAAAGGATAGAAGTTGTTAAGGGCCCGGCTTCTGCACTCTGGGGTGGATGCGCGATGGGTGGTGTAATTAATATAATTACCAAGAGAGCCCCTGCTAAGCCAACTTACACTATTCAGACTGAATTTGGAAATTATGGGGAAAGAAGTTACAGAGCCGAGATTGGAGGTGGCATAGAGAAATTTTATTACCGGATTAGTACAGGTTACCGTGAAGGAGATGGTTATCGGGATAATACCGAATATACAAGAAGAACTCTAAGTGGAAGTTTGGGTTATAATCCCGATGAAAGCCAGGAGTTTATTTTAGACTTCGATGTTCAGGACTCCCATACCGCATATGCAGGAAGCTTGACCGAAGCTCAATATAAAGAGAATCCCAAACAGGCAACTTCACCTTCCTGTGGTTATTTAGATTTCTCCCGGATTGCTTTACATTATAAGAAAGAGATTAATGAATTTAACAGAATTGAGGCACTTTTATTTACTACCGACTACGGCTATGATTATCCCGGTACTTATCGGTATCTGGCAGATATCAATGCAATAGGTGGGGAGGTAAGATATAAATTAGATTACCCTATCTGGAATATGGAAAGTTCCTTTTTGGCTGGCTTAAGTATAAAATTTGATGATGTAGATTATGCTTATTATTATAAGACTACTCAAAAAATTGATGAGCATGATGAGAATCTATTCTGGAGCCTTTTCTTTCAGGAGGAGATAACTCCTATAAATCGCTTAACGCTTACTTTAGGAGGTCGTTACGATAAAGCAGAATATGACGCCTACAGGCACATTCACTACATACATGGGAATGGAACCACCGCATCCAAATCCTTTGATAAATTCAGTCCCAAATTTGGTGCTTTATACCGGCTAACCGAAGATGTTAATCTCTTTCTCAACATTGGCAAAGCTTTTAATCCTCCCTCAAGTTATAGAATATCCACCTCAAGATACGCAAATCCAGATTTGGGACCGGAGGAGGCGACGAATTACGAATTGGGATTAAAGGGGCTTTTCTTTGACAGGCTCTCTTTAGAAGTTTCTGCTTACTGGATGGATGTGAAGGATGAGATTATTGCTGAATATGTAGGTGGGGCAACTAAGTATAAATATTACAATGCAGGCAAAACACGGCATAAAGGGATAGAGATAGAGACGAGTTTCTGGATGTGGGAAGGATTGAGCGGGTTTTTCAATGCTAATTTTCAGGAGGCAGAGTTTAAGGATTATAAAGTATCTGCAACCAAGGTATATGATGGGAAAAGGCTCCCTTACACACCAAAAAGGACATTTGCCTGGGGCTTTAAATATGAGCATCCTATAGGAATTACTTGTAGTATCAGTGCCAATTACCGCTCAGATGCCTATTCTGATAATGCCAATACCTATGTTATCCCCGGTCGAATAATCTGGGATACAAGGCTGGATTACAAACGCAAATTTAAAGGTATAGATTTTGAATTTTATGTGGGTATAAGAAACTTATTTGATAAAAAATATTATGAGCATATGACTTCCTCCGGAAAAATCTATCCAGCATATCCCAGAAATTATACAATTGGCTTTAAAGTTACCAAAGAATTTTAATTATGAAGAGATGGATAGCACTGATATTTTTTATTCTGTTAGCATTCCTTTTTTCTTATCTTTCGTTATATTCTATTAAGCGTAAACCCAAAAGTATTGCTCCAGAAAAGATAGAAAGGATCGTTTCTTTAAATGTAGCAGCAACCGAAATACTTTTAGATTTAGGATTGAAAGATAAAATTGTGGGGGTAAGTTTTTCAAGGAACAATCCTGAAGCTGTTAAGGATAAGCCTAAGATGGGGAGAGGTTTTGGGAATGTAAATGTTGAGAAAGTTTTGTCTTTAAGGCCGGATATTGTCTTTGCTTATAAGGGAGATGCCTCTCTTTTAAGGGAAAAGGGTATCCCTGTATTTGTTATAGATACCTGTAATCTGGAGGAGGTAATTGAGCTTGTAAAGGATATCGGGAAGGTAGTAGGTAAAGAAAAAGAGGCTTATAGAATTGTTAAAAACATGAGAAATAGAATTGATGAGATTAAAAAGAAATTGAAAGATGTTAAGTCTTATCCTTTAGTATATTTTGAAGCAGGCTCACCAGGACATACCCGAGGGCCAGGTTCCCTCACCCATGATTTAATCACTTTGGCAGGGGGTGTAAATTTAGCCAAAGATGAACCTGTAGCTTTTCCCATCCTTTCTCAAGAGTATATCATTGCCAGAAACCCAGATATTATAATTGTAGAGGAATATGGGGCAAAAATTGATGAGATAAAGAAAAGAGATGGCTGGCAGAGTATCAAGGCAGTAAGGAATAATAGAATTTACAAAGCTCCTGTTTATTTCACAAACTATACTCCCAGATGCATTGAAGGTTTAGAACAATTTGCAAGATGGTTTCATCCTGAGGTATTCAATGAAGACTGAAGAATTTATCAATAAAAGGCAGGCTAAATGGATACTTACTTTTATAATTCTTCTTGTAGGACTTGTATTAACTATCCTTTTTGCTCTTTCAATAGGGTCAGCTCAAATCAGGCATCTTTTAATTGCGAAAATACTTATCTCTAAAATATTACCTATCCATAACGATTGGCCAGATTATCTTGAGGCAATTATAATAGGGGTAAGACTTCCCAGGATTTTATTAGCATCTCTTGTAGGGGCAGGATTAGCAATTGCAGGATGCGGTATGCAGGGATTATTCAGAAACCCACTTGCTTCTCCCTATGTTACAGGAATTGCCTCAGGTTCTGCTTTTGGTGCTTCTTTAGCAATTATACTTAAGCTCGAAACAGTTTGGATTGCACCGTTGGCATTTTTGTTTTCTTTAGCCACCTCTTTTTTAGTTTATTTTATAGCAAAAGCAAAGGGAAAAATTTCAATTAGCAGTCTTCTTTTAGCCGGAATTGCTATCTCGCTCTTTTTCTCTGCTTTGGTTTCTTTTATGCAATATATTGCCGGAGAAAGAGAGCTGCGCCAAATCGTATTCTGGCTTATGGGAGGTCTTTGGGCAAGTAACTGGAATAAAGTGATAATAAGTTTACCTTTGATCCTTTCAGGAAGCCTTGGAATATCATTTTTCAGTCGGGATTTGAATATCTTACTTTCAGGAGAAGAGTCCGCATTAAATTTGGGGGTAGATGTAGAAAATGTAAGGAGGATGGTTTTAGTTTTGGCATCTTTGGTTACTGCAACCTGTGTCTCATTCTGTGGGATAATTGGTTTTGTGGGGCTTGTCGTTCCTCATATAATGAGGCTGATCGTAGGTCCTGATCATCGCATACTTCTTCCTTCATCTTTTTTGGCAGGAGCGATATTTTTAATCTGGACAGATACCTTAGCAAGAAAGATAATCGCCCCTACAGAGCTACCAGTGGGAATTATTACCGCAATTTTGGGTGTTCCTTTCTTTCTCTTTTTATTGATAAGAAGAAGAGAGGTAGGATTTTGATGATACTTAAAGTTAAAAATGTAAGTTTTTCTTACGATAGCATAGAAGCTTTAAAAGGTATTTCTTTTGAAGCAGAGGAAGGAAAGATCTTAGGGATAATCGGACCTAATGGTTCAGGCAAAACCACACTTCTTAAATGTATAAATAAGGTGCTTAAGCCTCGGGAAGGTATTGTATTTCTTGATGATATAAATTTAGCTACTTTAAATCAGAAAGAGATTGCTCAAAAAATTGGTGTTGTTCCTCAGTTTTCTTCCCGTTTTCCTTTCACTGTCTTTGATACGGTCCTGATGGGTAGATTCCCTTACCTCAAGCGGTTTTCCAGGGAGAAGAAAGAAGATTTTGATATAGTTGAGGAATGTCTTAATTTATGTGGGATCAGCCATCTTGCAGAAAGATTGATCACCGAGATAAGTGGGGGAGAATATCAAAAGGTTATTATCGCCAGGGCCTTAGCTCAAAGACCTCAGGTCCTTCTTTTAGATGAACCAACGCTTCACTTAGATATAAATTATCAGATAGAAATTTTGGAATTATTGAAATCTTTAGCCAAAAAGAAAAATCTAATTGTAATTATGGTTTCTCATGATCTTAACTTAGCTGCGCGGTTTTCAGATAAAATTCTGATTTTAAAGGAAGGAAAGATCTTTAAAGCAGGTTTGCCAGATGAGGTTTTTACTCCTTCTGTTTTAAAGGAGGTTTATGGTATAGAGGTAGAGGTTTTAAAAGATAAGATTACAAACTCAGTTAATATTATACCCATATCAACGATAAAAAAGTAAAATGCAAGTTTTCATCCAGACACTAAAGGATACCCTATCTTATGCGCCTCGCATTTTAATTATCATGTTTTTATCCTTATTTGTCTCCGGTCTCTTGATAGAACTTGGGCTTATTAGAAGATTGAAGTTTTTTGGCGCACCTATAGCGCGTTCAGCCAACCTACCAAAAGAATCTGCTATCAGCTTTCTTACCTCCATCGGTTCACCTCTTGCTGGCAACACAATGCTTGCCCGGTTTTATAAAGAAAGAAAAATAAATGCTAAACAGACCTTTTTA
>CBEUCN010000064.1:0-6019 GCA_965541635.1 uncultured bacterium | reverse complement strand
GTTATACCGGAGGCAAATGGTGTCATGATAGTGAATAGAGAATTTCAGGGGGAGACTCCTCTGGGAATGACATTTTCCAATTTAGCAGGTTCAGTAGGAGGAGGCAATCAGGTGCCAGGATTTTTGGGAATAGGTAAGTTGTTTATAACATCCAAGAAATTTATCAAAGCAGATGGGGGAATAAAAAGAATAGTCTGGATGCCAAAACAGTTGAAGGAGGAGATAAAAGAAAGATTTATAAAAAGAGCCCAGGAGGAAGGAGTGCCTGATTTACTGGATAAGATAGGGGATGAGGAGACTGCTCCCACGCTGGAAGTATTATTAGAATATCTGGGGAAGGTAAACCATCCGGCATTATCTATGCCCCCAATTTTAGAAGCATAAGGAGGATGGAGAAATGAAAAGATTTATTCCGGTAGTAGTGGCGGTTTTGGTAGTAACTGCTGGTTTTGGTAGGTTCGATAAAAGAAAGAAAGTGGAAGTGAAAGTGAGTGTGGATAAAAAACAGGTAAAGGTGGGAGAAGAATTCAAATACCAGATAGAAGTTAAAGGAAGGTTTCGGATGACACCGGAGGTTATATTTCCAAATTTAGAAAACTTCCGTGTTATTTCTCAGCAGAGGGTCTTTAATATTCAGATGGGCAAGAAAGGTATAATCTCTGATAGCAAAAACATATTTGTTCTTATTCCTTTACAGGAAGGAGAGTTTGAAATTAAAGGGATTAAACTTCGTTTTGGTTTCAGGGAATATAATGTCCCGGCAGTAAAAATAACTGTTAAGGGAGTAAAACAAATTCCTCACCCTTCTGCTCCTGAGGAAAAACCACAGAGAATACCATCGGGAGGAGGAGTATGGATATAAAAGAAAAAAGAGTTGTAAATAATGTTTTATTCAACCTTATGGGGCTGAAAAAAGGGGAGAAATTATTAATTGTTTGTGATCAGCCACTTTATGAACTTGGCGATTTATTCTTTAAAGGGGCAAAAATTTCAGGTAGCGATGCTGTTTTAATAAAGTATTTTCCTCGCCAGATACATGGACAAGAGCCACCTCCAATAGTAGCAAAGGCACTTGCAAGTAGTGATGTGGCATTGTTGATAACTTCTAAATCTCTTTCTCATACTAAAGCCCGAAAGCAGGCATCCAAAAAGGGTGTAAGGATTGCTTCTTTGCCTGGCATTACTTATGATATGGCAATGCGCACGTTGAGTTTTGATTATCGTAAGATTAAAAGAAAAATAGAAAACTGTGCTCACAGATTAACTGCTGCTAAAAAGATAGAAGTGAGAACTAAAAAAGGCACCAATATCAGTTTCAGTGTTGCCAAAAGAAAAGGATTTGCTGATACCGGAATTTATAACAAAAAATCAGCATTTGGAAATCTTCCTGCTGGTGAAGCCTGTATTGCTCCTCTGGAAGGAACTGCCAGCGGGGTTATTGTAGTTGATGGTTCTATTGCTGGTTGGGGTAAAGTAGATAGGTTGCATAAGTTATATATAAAAAATGGATTTCTAATTGTAAGTCAGCCTGATGATTTTTATAAGTTTTTATCTCAATATGGCAAAAATGCAAAAAATTTGGCTGAGTTTGGGATTGGGTTTAATCCCCGGGCAAAAATAACCGGGAATGTGCTTGAAGATGAAAAAGTATTAAATACCTGCCATTTTGCATTCGGGACAAATATAAGTTTTGGTGGTAAGATAGATGCACAGATTCATATAGATGTGGTAATATTTAATCCCCAGATATATTTGGATGGTAAGTTGTTAAAAATAGGAGGTTAGAGATATGGAGTTGAAAAATATGGAAAAGATACCTGATAACCCTAAACAGATAATTACAGATTTTGTGGAAATGTTCTGCAAAGCCTATCCCAAAAGAGTAGATAGTATAGCGATTTATGGAAGTCTGGCTCGGGGAGATTATCGGGAAGGAATTTCAGATATTAATCTGGCAATGGTGATTGCAGATACTGGATTTTCCAGTTTGAAACCAGTGATAAAGGTAATTGAGAAATTTAGAAAGAAGCGGGTTACTGTTCCGTTGTTATTTACATTAGATTACATTCACAAATCCCTGGATTCATTTCCAATGGAATTTCTGGAACTCAAAGAAAATCACATAACGATTTATGGTGATGACATTTTTTCAACTTTAGAGATAGAAACTTCAAACTTAAGGCTTCAGGTGGAGCAGGTTTTAAAAGGCAGGCTATTGAGAATAAGGCAGTGGTATTTAGAAAAAGGTTTACGAAAAAGAGAATTAAGAAAAGTTATGGAATTTGGGCTTAAGGATGTTTTCCCAGCGTTAAGGAATCTTATCCGGCTTAAACAAGGAAGTGTGCCCCAAGGCAAGGATGAGGTGGTGAAAGAATTGGAGAATGTTTTAGGTATGAATTTAAATTTCGTCCGTCAAATTTTAAACAGAGAATATAAAGAAAGCAATGAGTGGTATCTATCAAATTTATTGTCTCTACTTAAGAAAGCAAGTGAAATAGCCGATGAGATTTAATAAAATTTTTCTCTCTTTGTTTTTATTGCTATCCTGGGCATCAGTTTCTGCTCAGGAATTGAAATTCCCTCGTCCCAGAGGGTATGTTAATGATTTTGCTAACATAATTCCTGATACTCAAGAACTACCACTTCAGTCCTTACTTTTATCCTTAGAAAAACTCACCACTGTCCAGGTGGCAGTAGTTACCATGCCATCAATTGCTCCTTATGATATTGAATACTATGCCGTGAAACTGTTTGAAACCTGGGGGATTGGGCAGAAAGGTAAAGATAATGGAGTCCTTCTTCTGGTGGCAGTTAAGGAAAGAAGGGTAAGAATTGAGGTTGGTTACGGTTTGGAAGGAGCCTTACCGGATGCTATCTGCAAGCAAATTATAGAAAAATATATCATCCCTTATTTTAAACAGGGCAACTATGGTAAGGGAATTTCAGCAGGAGTAAGTCAGATAGTAAAATATATTGCCCGTGAATATAATATTGATCCCTCTCAGATTTCAGGATATAAAGTCTATTCTCCTCAACCTCAGAGGGGAAATTCTCTGATTGGATTTATAATCTATCTCATTCTTCTATTCATATTTATCAGAATATTTGGTATTTTTGGTGTCTTTCTACTCCCTACGGGAAGAGGTGGCTACTGGGGAGGAGGCGGAGGAGGATTTGGTGGATTTGGTGGATTTGGTGGTGGAATGTCTGGAGGAGGTGGAGCAAGTGGTGGCTGGTGATATAATAATTAAATAAATAAGGAGGGTAAAATGAGAAAAGGATTTGCCTGGCTAATTGTAGTAATAATTGCTTTAGTGATTGGTATTGTTGCCTGGTATATCAGAGGTTTAAATTATGTTGTTGCTCTGGATGAAAAGGTTAACGAAGCCTGGGCACAGGTTGAGACTCAACTTCAGAGAAGGTATGATTTGATTCCTAATTTAGTAAATACTGTTAAAGGCTATGCCACTCACGAAAAAGAGTTATTAACCAAAATTACCGAACTGCGTTCACAGTGGGCAAAAGCCGCAACCCGTGAGGAAAAGATTGCCAAGGCCGGGGAGCTGGAGAGGGCATTATCCCGATTACTCCTTGTAGCCGAGAATTATCCTGATTTAAAAGCCAGTCAGAACTTTCTTACACTCCAGGCTCAACTTGAGGGGACAGAAAACAGAATTGCAGTAGCCAGGATGAGGTATAATCAGGCGGTTAAGGAATTCAACACTTACATAAGAACTGTATTTGGAAGTTTCTTTGCCAAAAAAAGAGGATTAACGCAGCCCTATCCTTATTTCAAAGCAGAAGAAAAGGCAGCAAAGGCTCCCGAAGTTAAATTCTAAAACCGGGAGGTGAGTTAAGATGGAAATACTGATCCATACTTTAAAACATAGCCTCCTTATCTCGGTTTTTGTATTTATAATGATGGTGCTCATTGATTACCTCAATGTTTTGACCAGAGGTAAAATCACAACATATATCAAGGGTGGACAGTGGAGACAATATTTGATTTCTTCTTTTCTGGGTGCCACTCCTGGGTGTCTGGGAGCATTTATGAGTGTGTCGTTATATGTTCATGGCTTAATTTCATTTGGTGCACTTACTGCCTGTATGATTGCCACTTCTGGGGATGAATCATTTGTTATGCTGGCTATGTTTCCGTTTAAGGCTCTGTTTATATTCTTTATTCTGTTTATAATCGGAACATTGTCAGGCCCTATTGTGGATAAAATTATTAAATTGTTTAATCTTAAAGTAGCAACCTGTTGTGAACTTCCTGGTATTCACGAACATATAGAGGAATGTCGCATCTTTTCTTTAAAGCAGGGATTTAAAGAATTAAAAACACTGAGCCTGGAAAAATTTCTTTTGCTGGCTTTAATAATTATTTATATTTATGGAGTTATAACTGGTAAACTTGGCCCTCAGGAATGGGGATGGGAGAGAATTACATTTTTGAGTTTACTATTTCTGGGGTTTGTAATGGTATTTACTGCTCCCAATCATTACCTTCAGACCCATATCTGGAAACATATCTTTAAGAATCATTTCTTCCGGGTCCTGGCCTGGACATTTCTGGCTTTATTTATCGTCAACTATGGGTTGAAGTTCTGGAACCTGGAAACATTTGTGAAGAACCATATGGTGGGAATATTCTTCATCGCACTCCTTGTAGGAATTATTCCTGAGAGTGGTCCTCATATGGTATTCGTGATGATGTTTGCCAAAGGGTTGATTCCATTTTCTGTTCTTCTGGCTTCATCCATAGTTCAGGATGGACATGGAATGCTCCCGCTGTTATCTCATTCTGTCAGGGATTCACTGGCAGTCAAAATGTTCAATATAGTAATCGGCCTTATTCTGGGGGGAGCACTCTATCTCTTAGGTTTCTGAAATGCAATTCTATAAACACGTAGCAGAGGTTGTTACCCAGGGTGGATTTTTACCTTATATCTTGGTTTTTGTGACTGCTAGTATTTTGAGCCTGGGTTCCTGCACTTTAATCAGAATCCCTATTGTGCTGGGTTATATTGGAGGATTTGCCAGTTCTCGGATAAAGGCATTTCGTCTGCTTTCAGGATTTATTCTGGGAATAATTGTAAGTTATACCCTGTTGGGTTTTCTTTTAGGTAAATTGTCAGGATTTATTTCCAAATCAGTTGGTCTCAGTTACTATTTTTATCTTATTGCTGGAGTAGTGCTGATTTTTCTGGGCTTAAACCTTTTGGAATTTCTTCCATTTCGATTCCTATCTCAGACCTGTAGGGTAAAAACCAAAGGAAGCGGCAGAGCAAGTTTTTGGGGAGCAATAATTTTGGGGATAATATTTGCTTTTTTTGAAGCACCGGTCTGTCCTTGTTGTGGCCCCATGCTTCTACTTATCTCCACGAGTATTATGACCTCAGGTAAACTTTTTTATGCCTTTGGAATATTCCTGACATATGCTATTGGTCAGAGTTTGCCTTTGATGATTTTAGGGTTATCTGCTACAGCATTTAAATATATAGAAAAATTTCATTATCTTGAGAATTATATAAAATTAGCAGCAGGGACAGTTCTGTTTTACTTTGGAATATATCTTTTATGGCTGGCGTAGATAAAGAGTTAAAATTGCGGACTAAACTTCTGTGCTTATTTCTGGGGTTTATTTTTTTCTGGATATTAAGGCCATGGGTTGCTGTTCAGAATTATAATCGCGCCGAGGCATATTATTCAGTTCAAAAGTTTAAAAAGGCAGAATTACATTATAAAAAAGCAATAATTATTTATCCCCGATTTATTCTTCCTTATATTAAACTTGGTTATCTATATGAAGAATTTAATCACTATCCGGAAGCAATCGAAGTTTACAAGAAGGTTTTGAAATATCAACCTCAGAATGCAACTGCGCCTTTTCGTATTGGTTTTTATTATGCCTATATTAAAAAAGACTACATAACAGCAATTTACTGGTTGCAGAAGGCATTAGAACTTAACCCTAAGGACCCTCAGCCCAGAATCTGGCTTGAAATCTGCTGTCAGA
>CBEUCN010000063.1:0-6171 GCA_965541635.1 uncultured bacterium | reverse complement strand
TAATACCCCATATGCAGGTTGGGGAGCGACATTTCTTAGGCCTTTGATTCCTTATTATGTCTTTCCTTCTGAGTCTGTTAAATCTGTGGATACAGAATTTGGTAAATTATCACCTGGTGAGGAGATAAGCTATGAAGAGTTAAAAAATAGACTCAAAGCATTAGGTTCTGTTTATGTGAAATTGGGGAATGAGTTTGTGAAATTAACAAAGATAGATTTCCCCCATTCTGTAGGGGTGGTTAATCCGTTAAACTGGGCAGGAGTAATAGTTGAATATGAAGATAGTAATGGAGAACTTCACAGAATAAATGCCAAAAGAGAGTTTATTCCTAATTGGGATCAGAAGGTGTATTTCTCTTTGGAGGAGATTCCTGAATGGGCAAAAATGGTAATGGATTTCTCAAAAGATGAGAGTCCCTATGTGGAAAATTTCGGGAGATGGGAAGTAGGTGATTTTGATTTGATAGATTCTACTACAGAGGATACAGATTATTGGGTTGAGAAATTCAGTATAGGTGGATATGAGACCTGTGCAGATATAGGTTGGTATCAGACAGGTTTATGGGTTAAATTTAATGAAGAAGCAAAGAAGTTGCTAATACCAGGCAGTGCGTTAGCATTTGAACTCAGGGCAAGTGAGAATAATAATATAGAGTATATAAAGGTGGAGTTAAAGGATGAGAAGAGTGGGAGAGTTTTAACGCAGTTAATCTATCCCGCAGAGGGATTGAATCCGGAAGAGGGGAAGATATTTGTGTTGCCTGTACCCGAATTACCAGAAGATGCAGAACTTACATTAGCGATAGGTGCAGTAGGTAAATATGTATCAAAGCCATTAGAAGAATGGTTTGTGGTTGGGAATATATATGTGGAATAAGAAGAGGAGGTGGAAGATGAAAGTGATAGTTTTCGTTATCTGTTTGGGGGTTTTTATAGGTCAGATTTTTTTAGCGAACAACTCTTGGGCAAAGAATGAGGAAGAGGTGTTTTTAGATGATGTATTTTGGAGGTTGTTATATGGTCCCCAAGATGAAAAATCACGGATGGAGGCTTTTTTAATGTTGAAAGAGAAGGAAGTTTATAATGATGTATTGGTAGATTTTTTGATTCCATTTTTAAATGACCCTAATTGGCAAGTTAGAGATATTGTTGTAGAAATCTTAGGGAAGATAGGAGATGCACGAGCAGTAGAGCCTCTCTCAAAAATGATAGATGATCCCTCGGTAAGTGTACGGTGTAAGGTTATAGAAGCGTTGGGGAAAATTAACTCACCGGAGGTAGTGGCTCCACTTATTTCAGCTTTGAATAACGAATATGGGGAAGTAGTTTTTAAAGCTATAGAAGCTCTTAAAAAAATCTCTACTCCTTTAGCAATAGAGCCATTAATTAAACTATTTCTTGAAGAAAATATTGATTCAAGTATTCAAAAAATGATTGTAGAAAATTTATCAAATTATTATGAGGATGAGCGAGTTATAGCTGCATTTTCTAACTATTTAAAAGAACCTCGAGATCTTGGGGTTGTAAAAAAAATAATTGATAGTTTATCTTCTGTAAAAGACAAATCAAGTTTAAAATCGTTAGTTCCGGTTCTAATGGAAATTTTAACCATGGAGAAGTATCGATATAGTAGTAATATTAGGAAATCAATTATAACACTCCTTGGAGAAATAGGAGACACTCGAGCGATAGAAACATTGTTAAATATTTTACAAAATGAGAAAGAAAGCAAACATTATGTTCTTTCTGCTCTTAGAAATTTTCATGATCCTTCTATGATTAATCCGTTAATTGAGTTACTTAAGCAGGAAGAGGATCGATATGATTTTAAAGACATCCTCGAAATTTTAGAAGGGATAGAGGGTTTTGATTTTAGTGCTTTAGTTAATATTTTGATAGAGATAGCAGAAGACACAGATAGGGTCTCCAAAATACGTGAATTGGCTATCGAGTATTTAGGGAAAGCACCAACTGAGGAATCAATGAATTATTTAATAAATATAATAGAGAATGAAAATGAGGAATATAAGATAACTGCTGCCGCTCAGGCATTAGGGATGCTTAAACATTCTGAGGCTGTGCCAGTATTAATTAAGGCTCTTGAAAACAATTTTGAATCACAGTGGACAAAACGAGAAATAATAGAAGCTTTAGGTAAAATAGGAGATGAGCAGGTTTGGGATGTATTGGTAAATATTGCTAAAAATAAAGATGAAGGAAAATATACTAGGCGAGCAGCTTTGTTAGCTTTATGTAGGATAAATCCAGTCAGAGGATTCGAATTAGTGAGAGATATGGATGTGAGAGATAGAGAAGATTTAATAGATTATGGGCCAGCAAAGGAAATGACAGAAATATTTCTAAATTCTGGAGCTACTTCCCAAGTTGTGGAGTTATTTTCAAATATAATTACTGATAAACAAATGCCCTATATGCTTCGCTCGAGGGTTATAAAAGCTTCTTTAAATATTTCAGACCCTAGTCTCATAGAAGCATTGATTAAAGTCGCCAAGGATACTTCTGAACGTTCATGGCTCAGAGAGGACGCAGTTGATGTTTTGGCAGATATAGAAATCGCCAATCCTGAACTAGCAAGAGAGATGATCAATCTAATTTGGGTTTTAGAATACGATTATTATAAGGATTTAGAGCCTAATATAGTTAAAATGGGTTCCTTGGCTTTAGAAATTTTGGAAGAGGAGATTAAAAAATTGATGACTTTAAGAGAAGAAGACAAAATCTCAAGTAGAGATTATGACTTGTATATAAGAAGAGCAGTAGATATTTTAGGAAAAATGAAAGCCCCTCAAGCCATAAAAATATTTGAAGAAATTATTAATGGACCATCTTTTGGCTATTATGATAGTAGATGGAGCTCTCCTCTTAACTCGATTAAATATGCTGTTGAAAAAATTGTACCTCAGTTAATAGAAAATAATGACACAGAAAAGTTAATAGCCCTGTTGTCAAATGAGGAACTTTTAGAGGAAGAGTCTAAGATTAGTATAATAAAATACTTGGGAGAAGTAGGGGGCATTGAAGTTATTGGACTTATAACTCCTTATATAGATTATGATTTTTGGGATAGAAATGATTCCGAACTATCTAGAGCAGCAGTGGAAGTGTTGCGAAGTATCTTTAATAGATTAGGAGAGGAAGAAAAAAATAAAGTGATAGATTCCTTGCTCTATTCAGAAGTTAATAATCGAGCCGATTTAATAATAGCCCTGGGAGATATAGGGGCATTTTCCAGTGTAGAGAAATTAATGGCAATTATTTCTGACCAAGAGGAAAGTTATACTATTCGGGAAGCCGCTGTTAAGGCTGTTGGTAAATTAGGAGACCCTCAAGCTGTGGATTTGTTGTTGGCTTGTCTTAGAGAGAAGGGATTTTCTCCTCGATATACAGTTATAAAGGCTCTTGGTGATATTGGCGATCCTCGAGCAATATCAGGGTTGATTCCGATTATTGCAGATCCTCAGGAGGATACATACGTTCAAAAAGCAGCAATAGAAGCTTTAGGTAAAATAGGAGATCTTCATACAGCAGACCTTTTATATTCAATACTTACAGATAAAGAAAGAGATTATCGGGTTCGTCTTGCAGCAGCAAAAGCTTTAGGAGATATGAAAGCTTCCCAATATGTAGATACATTAATTGCTTATTTAACTTATCCTGGAAATTCAAGCGAGGTCCGAAGGGTAATGGAAGAATCTTTAGGTAAGATAGGAGAGCCTAAGGCTGTGGAGTCATTAATAGAGACATTTAAGTATAGAAGCCCACGTTGGTTTGAGGCCTTGACAATATTTAGAGCATTATCTCAAATAGGTTCTTCAGAAGCAATTCAGTTTCTTATGCCAACATTATTGGAATACGAGGATATTTCTGAAGCACAGAGGATAGAACTTTTGGATAAGATAGCAGATGAGAGATCAACCCGCTATATAATAAGGGCTTTGGCTAATGAGGAAAGTAGAATTCGGGAATGGGCTGAGGAGAAGTTACGTCAATTTGGAAAATCAATTCCGGAATTACTTATCACTTCAAGGCTTTTGCTTGGAAGTAAAGAGGAAATTTTAGAGGCTATAGAGGATTTGAGAGAAGCTAAAGAAGTTAAAGCTACAGAGGCTTTGTTATCTCTTCTGGGAAATATAGATGAAGAAATAAGAGGTAAAGCACTAGAAGCTCTTCAAGAGATAAAAGGTGCTTTAGAAAATGAAGATTTAAGAAATATAGTAGAGGATTCAATAATAGTGGCTTCTTTGGATACTTCCTTCGAAGATAAGGTAAAAGCAATAGAAAGGCTTTCTGAATCGCAGGATATTCGAGTGGCTGATGTGTTAATACGTTCTTTAGCTTCTGAAAGTGTGGAAGTAAAATTTGCTTCTATGCAGGGATTAGTAAAGTTGGGAGAGTCTATAATAGAAGTACTTAGATGCTACCAAGATGACCCAGAGGTCTCGGAAGAGGTTAATTTTATCTTATCACAGCTTTTGGAGAGAGAATCAGATGTTCAAGGAAGTCTCCCTCTAGTTCAGGATGTTTCTTCTGATAGTGAATGTGAGTTAAGTCCTGTAATGGATATAAATGATGGTCTCTGTTTTGATGAGTTAGGGGTATTTCAATAATGAATTGTCTTAACAGAATGAAAATCGAGGAGGTGGGGAAAATGAAGGTGAAAATTAGTCTCGTCTTTTTGTTTTTAATAAGTTTTTACTCTTTATCAACGTTTGGAATGTGGTTATCTGATCAGGTTCAAACGCCTTCTATGCCGGTAGCAAATGTAGATATACCAAAGCAAGAGGAAGAAGGGATATTGGTGAATTTTGAAAGTTTAGAGTTTGAGGATTTTGTAGGGAATTGGACATACTATGATCAACAAAGGTTTCCATATACCCCATCAGAGGAGATATTTCATATAAGTTCTTGGATGGGGAAAAATCTAGATATTCCAGAGGGTGAAGAACGAGGGAGGATTTATAATCTGATTATACAGACAGGAGGGGAGGAGCCATTTAGTGAAAAGTCGGGATTAGATATAGCAGGAGGCATTTGGATTAAATTTAGTGAAGAAATTAAACAGACAATTCCTAAATTTAGTGGATTATCTTTTGATGTATATTTAGAAGTAGAAAATGTTTTTGATGAGTTGGTTTTAGAATTAAAAGAGGGAGATAAGATTATTACACAGTTTGTTTATCCGATAAAAGATTTAAGATTGGGAGAGTGGCAAACCTTGGCAATACCTGTAAATTTTGATGCCAAAGATGTAGAGGATTTAACTTTGGTAGTGGGGTTAAGAGGGGAATATCCACAAGCACAGCAGACTGCATTTTTGGCAGTAGATGATATTAAATTAGATAGATCAGATAAGTTTTCTTTTGAGGCACAACAAGATAAGCATTCTTCCTATTTTACATATGGGATATATGGAGAAATGGTAGAACAACTTGAAAGTAATTGGGCAGGGAGTAGAGCCGCAGCGGTTAAATATCTTGGGGAGAATGTTCCAAGCTGTAGAGACGAAGTGATAAGGTTAAATGTTGCTAAGGCTTTAAAGCCTCTGTTAGATGATAGGGTTACTGATATAAGGGTGAAAGCTATAGAAGCGTTGTCTAAATTGATCCCTACACTTAGTGATGAGAGATATAAAGCAGAGTTAGTTTCATATATGACCAGTAGAAGGTTTTTAGATAATAGAGAAAAATCTATACGTTATAGTATAGTAAGTAATTTTTATGAATTGGTTTCTTCTCTAACTGATGAAAAAACTATAATTAATGTGATTGCCAATTTGAAAACTTATGGTTTAGATGATAGGGAAGATTATATTAAAGAACAAGCATTTCGAGAATTGAATTCTGCTATTTCTTTACTTGATGATATAAAAGAGTTAAGAAGGGAAGCTGAATATTTAAAAAATCAAATCGCTATTGCAGCAGCTATTAGGTTGAAAGATAGAGCCGAAGAGAGTTGGTACACTGATGATATAAGAGAGGAGATTACTACTTTATTGAAAAAGTTAGTCCCTGTATTAAGTGAAGAGGGAGAAAAATCTGTGCTTAACTATTTGATTAATCTGAGAAGGAACGATGAAGATTTAATGAGACGGAAAGTAGATTTATTAGGAGAGCTTTTACCAGATTTGAAGGGAGAAGAGATTAAAGTTAA
>CBEUCN010000062.1:0-6610 GCA_965541635.1 uncultured bacterium | reverse complement strand
ACCTCTAACCGGATAAACTCTCCAATTTATTCTTTTTATTCTTCATATCCATCAGTCTTAAACCTAATGCTTCTATAATACCTTCGGAGGGCAGATTCCAACTCCTCTCCCAGCACCAGATTGTACTCCTCATATATCATATTACGTAGTTGCTCAGATAACTCTGCCAAGCCATTTTCTTTAAAATATATAAGTAAAGCCACAGCAGGAACAAGATTTATTCCTATTTTTTTATCTGAATCATCTGCCAAGGTTTCCTGGAATATTACTATTTGAGTATAAATATAATCTTCACCAGCCAGTTCTGTAGAGATTTTATCTCCTGCGATTTCATTCAGAATCTCAAAAGCAGTAAGTGCATCAAACTGCTTAAGCAACAACTCGGTATTAAACTGTAAACCTTCCACATAACGCAACTCTATACCCTCCGAAAACCGTCTTAACCAATCCTCAGGAGTAATATCCCCGTCATTTCCTATCACGTTGGATAAGCCAATAACCTCATGAGCCATCTCATGTGCTGTAATCCCTTTGATAAATCTTTCAGAATCAAAATCCTCGATTTTATTAGCCAGATTAAGCAATGCCTGAATATTGAGGTGTAAAAAGTGTCTCAAAGGATCGTGTGTTGCAAAATATCTTCTCCCGATTTCTAATTTTATCCCCATAAATTGTAATTTCCGGCCAGATAATTTTTCTTCTGCAGCCTTTTCAATCTCCTCTATACCCTGGTATATCTGATTTATAAATTGTGCAAAATTTAACCCAAGTATTCTAATTTGCTCCCATAACCTAGACAAAATACTAGGATAAGCAATATCTGAAAAATCAAGACGAGGATATTTTGTTTCAAGTTTTGCCAGTGTTAGATTTATATCTTCTGCATTTATATTCTTCATCTTTCTGATGTTTAGTTGAAATGTATATGGATAATCACAAAAATTACTCCTGTATTCAAAAACAGCGTTAAAAATATGCTCCCTATTATAAATTTAATTCTATTCACTTTTAATAACTCCACTTCTTCGCCCCGCTTTCCTTTTTCTGACTTAATCCCCTTAGTCATCTCTAATACTCTTAAAATCATAAAACTATCTCATATCTGTTCCATGCTCCTAATAAGATTTCTTAACTCTTCTTTTGCCTGAATATTTACAATTCTAAAATCATCGGAGGCAACTATGAGATCCCTAATAATAATCAGGAGTTGACTCCCTATCATACCTTTCTCCTCTTGAAGTCTAGACTCTTTTTCTCTTACAACCCAGTGATGCAACCTTCAAAATTCCCTATAGGCTATAATATCTTTTAGAAACTTGGGAACTATTTCTCTATACTTAGGACATGTCTCAGGAAATCCCTATTAATATTTTCCCAGTCAAGAAAAAGAACCTTTGCTAGTCCACCTCGTTGTTTCTTAGATCCTCTCTCTACTATAATCTTCTGCCCAGAGAGTGGGTTTAAAAATTCCTCCATAGGAAAGAATTCCTCAATTGTACCCGCTCCCATTCCCGAAAGGTGAGAGGGGACGATAAATTTATATTGGGGCTCTGCCTTAGTAATGCCACCTGGAAATAGTGTATCTAAAAGAAATTGCAAACAAGCTATTCCCGACACCTCAGCATAAGAATCCTTTGGTTGAAGGAGAAATATACTTGGATAACGAAAAGAAGCATTAAACTTAAGACTCTTACAATTTTCTTTCATTTTCCCCCTTATATAATTTATACCACATATTCCATCTAAAAAAACTAAAAAAGTTTCTCCTCTATCCTCCAGGCCATCCCATCAAATCCATCATCCACGGTAAGCATCTCTTGTTGAGGATAGAAAAGTCAAGAAAAGGATTTAACTCTCCTTACCTGAGCAAAAGACTTAGGAGTATCAGAAAGAAGACTAAATTGAGTATTCGCCTTGTCTTGTCTTACACCTCCTCAAGGCTCCATAAGGCAAACCAAGGGATCAAAAGGCTTCAAGAAATATTCCTTCACCACCTCATGTTGAACCTTAGAGAATCCTTTTTCCTCTCCGCTCTCCAGTATTACAAATGAGAAATTCCTTCCATAGGCAAATGGGAAAACACCATTTATAGCATTATGCCAAGCCTCAGGACTTATCCAGACTATGGGCATAATCCCCTCCTCTTCCAATAACTTTCTCCTAAGTTCAAACGCTTTTTGCCTTGCCTCCTCTGTTGCAATTATTATTGGTGTCTTTTCTCCTATATGCTCTAATATCTCATGGTAACTGTGTGGCTTTGCAGACAGATTTGATGTAAACTCATCTCCTTTCACAGCAGTTATCCCCCCTGCCTCTTCTACTATCCCTTTCATGATAGATTTGAACCTGGAAATTAAAGGAACAGGGATCGGATCTCTGCCACTGAATAACGAAAGCCCGTATATTGCACGTGTAAATATTATTTCAAGTATCATCGCATTGGCAAACTCATTTTCTGACTGCCTGGGTACAATTAGGGGATTTAATGAACTTAAATTTTCCTCTACATACATCTTTTGGTCAGTCGTTTTTATAACAATAGGGATGAAATTGCCACACAAAGCAGAAGGAGTTAGAATTTCTGAATCTTCGATATTATAACCTATATTATAACCTATAAGCTTTCTGCATTCAGAATTTTGTTGAAATATTCTTAATGTAACTGGTTCCAGCAAGGGATCGGATTCATGGATGAAGAGAAGCGATTTATTTTCCTCTAAGGCTCTTTTTAAAATGGCAAGAGAAAACTCATCCCATTCTGGATTTTCCTCTAAAAACCTCCTTATCTCAGCAAGTGCCTCATCCATATTTAAGGCATCCCAGAAACCCTTGATTCCATTTCTCTCCAAGACCCTATTTATCACGATAAGATTAATTGGAACTGTAAAACTGTAAGCCTCTCTGGGCTGAACTTTCTCGCCCACAGGTATTTGAATAAATGAAAATTTTTCTGTTATCTCGGCAAATTTATCTTTCCTGGTAGAGATTACAATCAGATGTTTGGCTCCTTTCCTAACTGCATCCTGAAAAGCCGAAAGCGTCTCTCCGGTGCTTCCGGAATAGGATTGGGCAATCACCAATGTATGTTCGTCTATCTTTACCTCATCTGGAATCAGTGCGTCCTTTATTATCCTTATCTCGATCTTGTCGTACCCGAGCTTTTTCAAAAATCCTTGCATAACCTGGGGAGCAATCCCACTTCCTCCCATCCCAAGTACTAGAACCTTATCTATCCTCCCATCTCCGATCACCCTATCCACTGCCTCCTCTATTTCCGCCTTCCTTTCCAAGATAATCTGAATGTCGCTCAAAAAATTCCTATTTAACCTCTGGAAGGCTGTGTAGTCAGGATAATTATGCGCACGGGTGGAATCGAAAAACTCTAACAAATCTTCTTTTTCCAGAAGAGCTTCCACTCCTATAAGACTCAATAGTCTTCGTATTAAAGTCTCTCTAATCAGCATCGCTGCAAATTCAGATTTTTTTATTTCCTCAGGAAATTCCTCCAGCCTTTGGCTTTCCTTCTCAAGCAGTTCTGCATCGGGTAATTTTAAAAGGCGGATGATATTCTCGACCTCAATACTTTTCAGGCGACGCAGATGGAGGACCTGAGAGGAGGATAAACTAAAGGGTTATAAAAAGCAGACAGAAGTTAACAAAATTGCAAAATAAAATAACCTAAATTTTTTGCCGGATCCCAAATATTTCATCTTCTAATACAGATTTTAAATTCCGCTAAAAAATTCCCTTAATTTCTGCAGTTTCTCAGAAGTTAAAGCCCCCTCTATCTCTATACGCAAAGTATATCTTCCTGCATCAGCAAGAGCCTTTTGGGTTCCCAGAGCCTGGAGTGCATTCTGCATCCCACAGGTAAATCCAGGGATGGGATCACCAGGTATCACCTGCTTGCCAGGATCATTGACCACAATAAAAGTAGGGATCCCAGCATCAGGTCCTTCCTGTAAATACTGCCTTAAGGAATGCTCATAAACAGGACCTATACCAAATACATCCTGAAGTCCCAACCTCCTCAACACACCTCTGGCAATACTCCAGACCTCGGCTCTTTCCGAAGTTTCCTGGGCATAAGGCAGAATTGCTCCATAAGTTTTTCCTTTCAACTTAGCAAATTCCAGAATCAAAAAGTAAAGATCCTGAGCATTAACTTGATCCAGCGTTTTCTCTTTACTTTCCATAAATTGCATAAACTCATCCCCTGCCACATTCATCAATGCTCCATAATCAAGGTATACTCCCTCTGCAATCTTAAGACGATAAGGAGTTTGATAACTCTTGACCACCTGCTGATATGCTTCTTCCAAAGGAGTCCCTTTATCTACCATTTCCTTAATCCTTGCTTTCATTTCCCTTGTAGCCTGCTTACCAGCCTCAACACCTGGCTGATTAAATGGGTCTATTTCCATAAGCACCCCTGCCATGCCCGTGGCAAACTCCAAGAGATATAAACTTCCTACTGCTTCCTCAGAACTATTTACTTGAATCTCCCACACGGGCACACCAGTTGCCTTTACCTTCTCCATAAAAGAATCTCTTTCATCTGCTTCTCCAAGTTTAATTCTGAATACAAAACTATTTTCATTATAAACATTAGAAACTGTAGAACTATCATAATCTCTTTCCAGAACCGGAACTATTCCTCTATTACGCCCCTTTTGGTCAACCTTCCCCAAACTTTCTGCAAGTAATTGTTCAATCCAGGGACCCAGTCCTTCCAGTTCTTCAGGAAGAATAACCCTCATATAAATCCTACCTTCTGATTCCATCTGAGCAAGAAACTGGCCCAACTGATATTTGAGATCGGACCGCATTGCAGCCCGAGCATATTCTAAAATCCGATCAATATCATGTCCTGCTAGTGCTGCCGGAAGCATCCCGATAACCGAGAATAGAGTATATCTCCCACCGACTTTATCCGGATGTTCAAAAATATCTTCTTTAGGCACATTATTTTCCTTCAAAAACCGCATCAGGGGGCTATCTTTGGAAGTAGTCGTAATAGCAATAAAGTGTTTAGAAGGGTCCAGTCCTTCAGAAGTAATCCAGTCATAGGCAATTCTGGTTAACGCCATGGTCTCAGCAGTGCCTCCAGATTTACTGATAGAGATAAATAATGTCTTAGCAGGCTCGATTAAATCTCTTATCTCCTGAATATCAGCCTCATCCAGATTCTCCATAACATGAATCTGTGCGCCACCTACCTGTGTGCCCAAGACTTTTTTAACTACATCTGCAGGACGGGAAGAGCCTCCCATACCAATTACTACAATATGCTCATATTCCCCCTGATGGGCTTGAGCAAATTCTTTGATTTTACCCAGCATTCCCTGACAGTCCAAAGTCAATGTAAGCCAGTGCGTATCCTGCGTGGGAACTGTAGCCCAAATACCACGAGTAGGATCTGTTGGAAACCGTTCTTCCATCTCTTTTAGATCGATATCTTCCAATCTATAATTCGTCCAGAATTTAAAATCCTCCATACTCAATATTCTCCTAAATATTAAGTTTGTATCAGGAGATAAATTACCATAAAATGTTAAAAATAAGAATAAGAAAAAGAAACATCCCATTCTCCCCTCCTTCTCCACCTTTATCATCCCTGATCATATTAATGAAATAATTCCACAACCCTATCAGCAGTAAAAAGCAACAGCCCATCGTTTTTTAATTCCAGACTATATATTCCTGTTTCTGGAATTTCAATCTTATCTATCAGCCTACCTTCAGAATCGAAAATAAGAATCTTCCCGTCATAAAATGCAGTGACCAGATTGCCTTCAGGAGATATCTTAATACCTACAGTTGGAGCAAACCCTTCTGATAAATTTAAATCACCAGCCAACTTTGTGCTTCCTATATACTTCCCATAAATGTCAAATTTAGTAAGCCTCATATCTCCAAATCGATTTGTAATTAATAATGCTATATTATTATTCGAATCTAATGTAAAAAGTATTCGACCTCTAAAACCACCTTCAGATAATACTTGGAAGCTATTTACAAAATTACCATCGGTGTTATAAATTAAAAAATTCACTTGGGGATAATCTAAATCTCGATTACAAAATCCCACCACAATATTTCCATCTGCTGTAGTTTCTATCCCTATCACTTCCTCTAATTCCCCTCTCTTGGGAATCAACCAGCTCTTCTCCACTTCTCCATTCTGGCCTAAGATTAGAATTTTCTCGTAATAATATCTCTCCTGAGTATTTATAGTCGGTTCCCCTTCTAATCCCAGTGAAATCCGAGCTTGAGGAAAACTCATTGTTTTATTAATGACTAATCTCCCATCTGATAGAAAAGCGATATGAGGGAAAATTGGTAAACTCTCTTCTGATTCCACTTTACCCAAATCAATTTCCTGGACAAATTTCCCCTCCTTCTCACTGCAAACAAGAATAACATCTCTCCCATTCCTTTCGCCTCGGACATAGATTCTATCCCCAAAGATTGCACTTTCTGTTGCTAAAAATCCTCGGGGCAATTTTATCCTCTGAATTTGCACTCCTGAGAGATTACAGAGTCTTCTCAAAGAGTAGTTAGAATTTTGAAAATTAATCTCCGATATTATTGAAAAAATTAAAAGTAT
>CBEUCN010000061.1:0-6672 GCA_965541635.1 uncultured bacterium | reverse complement strand
CAGGTTGTTTATCTTGGTTATCAAGTTTAAGAGTAGTATTTTGTTTTGGGCTTTTGGCTTTCTTTGCATGTAGGAGGTGCTTGTTTTTGGGTAATGTTTTAATTTTTTTAAAAAGTTCTTTACTGAAATAAGATAATCTTACTACCCCATAATATACCTGGGTTAAGTGGATACCATATATCTTTACTGTTTTCTCTTGGATATTTTTTATTTGTCTGGGAAAAATTTTTAAGTTAAACTTATTAATATGATGAAATTAGCTGAAGTTGTGATTTTTGTACTCCTATTATTTTTGATTTCTGGCTGTGCGACTTTCAGTCGTTATGAATATCAAAATATCACTGGCCCTGTTACTGTAAAGATAACTTCAGAACCAATGGGAGCAAAAATTATCATAAACGGAGAATATGTAGGGAGAACTCCTTTGCAGGTAACGCTGGAGAGAGGAGGTTACTATAACAGCAGATTGAAGGCATTTATTGGGGATAGACCAATATTCATAGAAGCCTTACCTTTTAAATCTGCTGGTTATCCTCAGTATAAAGCGATAAGTGTGTTTGAAACTATTCCTTCTCATATTCACTTCAAAATGCTTCAGCCCGCACAGCGACCTGTAAAGATAAGTTTTTGATTGACAAGAGTTAAGTTTGGGTGTGAAAATTAAATTAGATGATAACAGGAGGGGCAAGATGAAAGTAAAAATTTTTGCTGGGTTAGGTGTGTGTTTGTTATTATCTTTGATTTTTCTGTCTGGTGTTTATGCCGAATTCAGGGTGCCAGAAGATGATTCCAGAGTAAGATACTTCTATGTATTTGGTCCTCAGGGAGACCCTCTGATGGGAAAAGAGGACAGTGAACAGATAATTTACATTGATGTTCCTGAAAATGAAATTCGAAATTTAATTATAAAAGTTTATGACCCTGATGTTGGAGGAGCCAGAGACTGGCGGAGGGGTCCTGAAGATGAGTGGGATACCACAACTGAATTTGCTATTTATGGGAAAAATTTACTGGACAGGGAAGTATTTGCCGAAAACCGAGTTTACGATAGAAACTATTATCGGTTCGGACCTTATAAAAAGGAACTCGGTGAAAAGATCGATGGATATTACAGATTTCGGTTGGAGGTAAAAGGCAAATCTGGGAACGATGCTAATTTATTCAGTTTAAGAATTTCTCCTGATAGCGCTGTTGTGTTCTGTTATGATATTACTTTCAGGCTCTTACCACGTGAGGGAGATAAGATGTATTTCTATTTTAACGTCCCCCAGGAAACAAAGGAGATAACTGTGGAGAACTATGATATAGACCTTCATGGAGGGAAGAGTCACATAGTGGATTTAGTCACAGGCTTAAAATATAAAATTAAGGATTCCCAGAGTGGGCAATGGACTCAGACAGTTATCCCTCTCCATCTGGAGTTGCCTCATCAGTTTGAATATCGTTTGATAAAAGGAACTCAAAAATATGCCCATGCCGGAATAAGGATAAAGGACGATAAGGGTAACTATCTGCCGATTTATTTCCGAAAGAGAAGACTGCCGGTAATAGCAGTTAAGCCTGCAAAGATAGAAAAACCAATTAAACCCCAAGGAGAACTGGCCTGTAGAACATTTACATTTGACGCCACTAAATCTTATGACCCTGATAATCAGGCTCTTTCTTTCCACTGGGATTTTGGAGATGGAACCACCAGCAATAAACCTGTAGTCACTCATATCTTCCCTGGCCCTGGAGAATATACCGTTACCCTTACAGTAACTGACAGTTCTGGGCTGGAGGGATGCTCCACAGCCAAAACTCAGAAGGTTATCACCGTAAATGCCCCTCCCAAACCTAAGTTTACCGCTCCTGACCTCGTCTGTCCCGGGAATGTGCTTGTGTTTGATGCCAGTACTACTGAAGACGAAACTCCAGAGACTTTAAGCTATAAATGGGATTTTGGAGATGGAACTACTGCAGATGGTAAAGTGGTCAGAAAAGTTTATGGTAAGGGAGGTATCTACCGTGTAAAATTGACGGTAGATGATAATCAGGGGACTGCCTGCAGTGTTTCTACTGTTGAGAGGATAATCCGGGTGAATAATCCTCCTGTGGCTGATGCTGGCGAAGATGTAAATCTCTTTTTACAATCTATGGCTGAGGAGTATATGGTGAAATTTGATGGAAGGAATTCCAGGGATAGAGACGGAGATGAATTGAGTTACACCTGGGATTTCGGGGACGGGAGTTCAGGAAAAGGAGAACGCGTAACTCATATTTATCATAAGGGTGGGAAATATAAGGTTACACTGGAGGTCTGTGATGGTACTGCTACAAAATGTAGCTGCAGTCGAGATTCCATAACAGTTACATTGAATAAACCTCCGGTAGCGAAAGCCGGCAAAGATATAAAAACCTGTAAAGGGAGTGAAATTACATTTGATGGTTCTGGTTCTTACACTGAAAGCGGAGAGACATTGAGTTATTTCTGGGATTTTGGCGATGGTTCCACAGCCAGGGGAGAAAAAGTTACCCATACTTACACCAGAGGTGGAACTTACAAGGTGGTGTTGACAGTAGACGATGGACAGAATGCTCCCAATTCCAGAACTTCAGATGTTATAAATGTAATGGTGAATTCTTCTCCTTATGTGTCTCTGAGAGCGGTAGAGCCAGTATGTGTTGGGACAGAAGTAGCGTTTGACGCCTCTGATTCCGGTGACCCTGACAGGGATAGATTGGTTTACATCTGGGACTTTGGAGATGGAACCACTCTCGTTGCAGGGGCTAAGGTGAAACATAAATATGAAAAAGGCGGTATCTATAATGTGAAAGTTACTGTAGATGATGGTAAAGGTACATCCTGTTCTAAAATTTCAGATTCTATAAAACTCAGAGTTAACACTCCTCCAGTGGCAGATGCTGGGAGAGATAAGGTAGTATGTATGGGATGTGCCATAGTGTTTGATGGTACCAAATCTTATGACCCTGACGGTGATAGTCTCGTTTATACCTGGAATTTTGGAGATGGTGCAACCGCTGAAGGAGCCAAGGTAACACATATTTACGATAAACCTGGAAAATATGAAGTGACTCTTACGGTGAGCGATGGTTCTGAAACTCCCTGTAATTTTAGTGTGGATAAAATTAAAGTTACTGTAAATGCACCACCAGTTCCAATAATAAAAGTTAAGTAGTTTTAAATTTTAGTAATAAAAATAGAAGAGGGGGAAAGTGGGGAGAAGAGGTTATTATATCTTTATAATTTTACCTATAGTATTATTTTGTTTCTGCTATTTCCAGAAAGATAATGACCGGACAGTCTTCAGGAGGGTACGATTCCAGGATGGAATCGCTCGCAATATCGCCTTGTTGTTTTCCCAGGATCCAGGAGAAAGGATGGATGGTTTACAGAAACTTGTAGAAAATTACATTGATATAGACGATGAGGGCGAAGAAGCCTTTCAGGATAAAAAGAGGATAGCAGTCGCTATTTTGAATGCTTACTGGAATGAAAAAGATGATTTTGTATCGGATGCAATTTATAAATATTTAGGACAGGTAATCTTATCTCCTGAAGAAACTCCTCTGGAGATAAGAAAAGAAATACAAGATGAAGTCGTTGATATGTATTTCAACTCTTATGAGATCGGTGATAATACACTTCGGAATAAGGCAGGTATGCTTTTGGAGGATAAAAAGTTTTTAAGCATTGCAGTATTACTGGATAAGATTATTTTTGAATCGAAATTTTTCCCCTCTGCTCAGGAATTTCTGACCAAAATAAATGGTTTTTCTAAAAGCAAAAAGATATGTGAGATAATTCTGGCTTTGGATGACCTTCTGGGACTGGAACAATGCTGGGATGAGTTTATAGAAGAACAGGGAATGGCAGATAAAGAGGGAAAGAACTTTTTTACTTTGAGTACCCTTATGCTTTATAGAGAAATAGGAGCGATTCTGGATGGAGAAGAAAGTATAATACTGGATTCTCAGGAGGCAACGGAAGTCAGAGACGCCCTATGGAAATTAATCACACAAGATATCGATGATGAAGGGTTTGAAATTTTAAGAGATTTCGTCGCTACTGCAGTAAGTGTGGTGTGGGAAGAGGAATTGAGTGCCCGCAGGCATAAGGAGGGTAGATTTGGTCTTGTAATTAATTATCATTTCCAGGATGGGGATACCTATGAGTATATGAAACTGCTGTTGAACATTCTTGGTATAGATGAAATCCCGAATTTATTTTCTTCTCGGAGGGGGTTTCTCACGCCTCTTCAGGCTCACAGTGATTCCGGTTTGGTTATGTTTGAGGGTTTACAGGAATTGAATCTTCTCAATGAACACAGCATTATAAATTTTGCATTTCAATTCTCTTCTCCTGGTGATAAAAGCAGTAATTCCCTGGGATGGTATCTTGCCGGGATAGCGCCTCCTCTTTATATCCAGCGAGTATCTCCATTCATACTGGGAGTGAGAGAAAAAGAGACGGTATTTTATTTTCTCCCTTTAAGGGAAGAATTCCTTCCCTATATCACTTTTGCTCTCCCTACACTCTTGGGATATTCGGGAGACGAAGTTGATGAAGTCTTGCAGAATATTTTTTCTCGATTTTCGGTCACACGCGATGATGTTGAAGAGTATTTAAGAGAGAGAAAATTTGAAGGCACAATTTCTCCTCAGGATGTCCAGTTCTTCATGGAAATTCTGAATTTACTGCCCTGGGAAGAGGGCAGGTTATCACTGGATAAATTGTTGAATATTCCCTGTATAGGAGAGCAGGTGCTGGGAGAGAACCTGAGTAGAATGATAATGGCCGGGATGCTGGTTATGGAGACGATAAAATCTCGATACAGGAGGGAAAATAAATCTTTTGCTGAGGAATTAATTTCGGCTCTCGGGTTGTGAAGTTTACTTCCACGTTCCTTTAGGATGGATAGTTTGGAAGTTATATTTTTTTCATTATGGAGATAAAATACATTTAATTCTTCTTTTAATTCCCTGTTTCTTTTAACGGCAGTTTATTTGACCTTATGCCCTTCCTGTAATATAATGAATTACCAAACGAGGAGGTAATTATGGAAAGAATATATATTTTTGATACCACATTACGGGATGGAGAGCAGGCACCGGGAGCATCCTTAAACGTAAAGGAAAAGCTGGAAATAGCAAGGCAGCTGGAGAAGTTAAATGTGGATATAATAGAGGCTGGTTTTCCCATTGCCTCGCCGGGAGATTTTGAGGCTGTAAATCTGATAGCCAAGAAACTTAAAAAGCCTGTAATATGTGCTCTGGCTCGTTCTCTTAAAAAGGATATCGATGCTGCTCGCGATGCCTTGAAGCCTGCAAAAAAACCCAGAATACATGTATTTCTGGCAACTTCCAAAATTCATATGCAATATAAATTAAGAAAGGCGGAGGATGAAGTATTAAAACAGGCGGTGGAGGCAGTAAAATATGCTAAAAGATTTGCTGATGATGTCGAATTTTCTCCTGAGGATGCCACCAGAACCGAAAGGAATTTTTTATTCAAGATTCTGGCTGAGGTAATAGAGGCAGGAGCAACTGTTGTTAACATTCCGGATACTGTGGGTTATACCGTTCCTGATGAATTCTCGGATTTAATAAAGGCAATTAAAGAGAATGTTCCTAATATTCATAAGGCAATAATTAGTGTCCACTGTCATGACGATTTGGGACTTTCCTGTGCCAATTCTTTAGCAGCAATTAAAGCCGGAGCACGGCAGGTGGAATGCACCATAAATGGAATTGGAGAAAGAGCAGGAAGTGCCCCTTTGGAAGAAATTGTTATGGCAATTAAAACCAGACAGGATTTCTTTAGTTTTTATACCAGAATAAAAACTCAGGAACTATATAAGACCAGTAGACTTGTTAGCCATCTTATGGGCATAGATGTTCAGCCCAACAAGGCAATAGTGGGAGATAACGCATTTCGTCATGAATCAGGAATACATCAAGATGGTGTTTTGAAGATGCCCAGGACTTATGAAATTATGAGGCCTGAGGATGTAGGATTTAAGGAGAGTAAGATAGTTCTGGGGAAACATTCCGGTCGCCATGCCTTTGTAAAGAAACTGGAAGAATTGGGAATAAAACTTACCAAAAACGAAGTGGATAAAGCCTTTGAAGAATTTAAAAAACTGGCTGATAAGAAAAAAGAAATATTTGATGAGGATATAATTGCAATTGTTGAGGAAGAAGTGAAAGTTATCCCTCGGGTTTGGGAACTGGTTTATGTTCATACCATAGCCGGTTCTCACACTGTTCCCACTGCTACAGTAAAACTGAGGAAGGAAGGTAAAATATATGAAGATGCTGCTTGCGGGGATGGGCCAATAGATGCCTGTTATAACACCATTGATAGAATAGTGAAAATAAATCCCAAACTTCTAAATTACAACCTTAAGGCTATAACTTCCGGAAGAGATGCTCTGGGAGAGGTTACAGTGAGATTAAAACATAAAAATACAGAGGTGGTGGGTAGGGGAACATCAACTGACATAATTGAAGCCAGCGCCAAGGCGTATATAAATGCCATAAATAAACTTCTCTATTCTAAATGAAGATAAATTCTGCAACCTCCCTGTATGCAGTTATCGGTCATCCTGTGGGGCATTCTCTTTCTCCTGTAATGCATAACTTTTTATTTCAGAAATATAAAATTAATGC
>CBEUCN010000060.1:0-6674 GCA_965541635.1 uncultured bacterium | reverse complement strand
TTATGTGAGGAAGTTGATAAGGTATTATGTAGAAAAAGTAGAAGGCTGGTCGTTACCTGATTTGCCTAAAATGAGAAATGATTGGAGAGATTGGTTTCGTAAGGAAATAGGAGGAAGCATGCTCGAGCAGAAATTCAATGGGTCTCCCTTAGAGGCATTTAAATTTGCCTATCCTGAAAAATTTCAAGATGGCACATGGAAGGAAACCGATTTCATTTCTCAAATAATACCAGGTAAGGGAATAGCATCCGTAATTGCACCTCCCACCGAGATAAAAGGACCTAACTGGAAGAAAGGGATAGATTACAAAATTTACTATTTTGGGCCTGCATATGAAGGTTATAAAGTAGCCAAGTTATCAGATGATTTTGGTGGTGTATTTGACCCTTCCGGAATACTCATTTACGTATTTCCCTTATCCAAGGACCCAGATAGAGCTTATATAAATGTCCTTAAAGAAGGTCTATTGTATGAGCCAGAGGAATTTGGATTTGATAAATATCTTTTATTAAGACAGAGTGGTGAGAATCCCTCTCAATTAGATGAACAAGCATTAAAATTTTTAAAGGAAGAATTTGGTATAGAGGCCTTTAAATGGCGCCTGGAGGAAAGGATAAATATAGTCCGTATGGTAAATAGGTTGGGCTTGGATAAGGTAAGGGAATTTTATTCCAAGACAGGGGAAAATGGGCTCAGAGCATTGGCAAATTTATCCGACCATGCATTGTATTTAACTTATAAGTTTTCCCCTGATATTTGCAAGCAAATATTTGAGGTATATGGGAAAATTTTGGATATGGCGGATGAACTTACAGGCAAATTATTTGGGGAGGTGGGAGTTGATTATTCTGAGGGCTTCTTGGGAAAATTGAAGGCTTTAGAGATAGGCATATTTGGCTGTATAAAGAGGGCAAACGATCAGATTATAGAATACCTCCTTGTTAATACTAAACCTAAAGCAATTGATACTGCGGTAAGGGCACAGATGGAGCTACTTATGATACTGAAGATGCTTAAGGATTATGCTGAGGGGAATGTGGAATTTAGGCAACTCAAAAAGACTCCAGGATATGATTCCCAGGTGACGTTTTATAACCTCGAGATAAAAGGGAGGAAATTGCCGTTTATGGTGGTTACAAGGCCCGAGGAAATTAAAGATCCCAGGGTTGGGGGGGAGGCTTGTATAAGGTTTGATCTGGAAATGAAAGGTGGAATATTGAAGGAGAAGATTGGATTCAGGATAGACAGGACTTATGATAAGGTACTTGGCAAATATGTGGTGGTTGTTGATATAGAAGCACCATATCTGAAGCAGATAGGGGATTACCATCATCCATTTCTCCATACACCTTTATATGAATCCCTTGCAAATAAGGACACATTTGCTCAAATTGTAAGAATATTTAGAAAAAAATAGTTTAGTATATATATTTTCCTTTTAAGGTTATTTTCAGTTTTATCAGTTTTTAAGAGATAATTTTATTATATTTTTATTATATTTGACTTTCAGCATTCGTTTTTTTAAAATTGTTGCTATGAAAATCAGGTCAATTGGGACTATTATTGTAGGTATTTTTTTCTTATCCCATCAGGCATTAGGTTTCTGGATCTGGACGCCAGAACTTGGGAAGTGGATTAATCCCAAACATTATGTCAGAGATACTCCTGAGGAGCAGTTTAATTTAGGATATAAACTCTATCAGGAGGGGAAATATAAGGAGGCAATTAGAGAGTTTGAGAAGTTAGTTAAGTATTTCCCAAAATCCAAATATGCTCCTGAGGCTCAATTTTATATCGGGCAGGCTTATGAAAAATTAGGAAATTATTACCGGGCATTTAAAGCCTATCAGAAAATAATCGATACCTATCCCTATACTTCCCGAGTGGATGAGGTTATCTCTCTGGAATATAAAATAGGTAACCTCTATTTTGTGAGAAGTAATAAAAAAAGGAAGCTAATTGATAGATTTTCTTTTTCTGACGATAATGTTAAGGCAATAGAAATTTTTCAGAAAGTTGTGGAAAATGCTCCTTATGGAGAATACGCTCCTCTTGCTCAGTTTAAATTAGGGCTGGTATATAAGAGAATAAAAGATTACACCAATGCCGAAGAAGCATTTAAGAAATTAATCACCAATTACCCCACTTCCGAACTAGTGGATGATGCCATTCTTCAGCTGGCAAAAGTTGTATCGGAAAAAGAGAGGAAGGTGGATTATTCTCAGGAGGCAACAGAGGAGGCGATAAAGAGACTTAAGGAACTATCTGCACTGGGAGAGTTGCCCGTAGAAGGTAAGCGAGTGCTTAAGGAGTTACAGGAAAGAAAGGCGCAGAGTTTGTTTGAAACCGCAAAGTTTTATGAAAAACAGAAATTATATAAAAGCGCTGTTATTTATTATGAGGATATAATAAAGAATTATCCCAATACTTCCTGGGCAGTAAAAGCAGCAGAAAAAATTGGTACTCTGGATAAAAAAGTAAAAAAATGAGACGGTTATTTTTCTTATGTTTATTTATCCTTTCGGGATGTGGTTACACTTTGCATACTGCCAGTAAATTTAGTTATCATACTATTTATATCCCAGTTTTTCAAAACAGGATAAACATTGCTCAGGACGCAGTTAATCGTCAGCTCTATTATCCGGGATTGGATGTGGAACTTCAGAAAATATTGAAAGAAAGAATAAGATACGAAGGGACTCTTGAAACGGTATCTTCTCCTCAATCTGCAGATTTAGTTCTTGAAGGTGAAATTCTGGATTTTAACCGTCAGGCTTTAAGGTATGCTTCTAATGAGGATGTGGAGGAATATCGGGTTTCAATTAAAGTAAGATTGAGATTGCTCCAAGGAGAAGACCTTCTCTGGGAGGACATTTTTAGTGGTGAGGATAGTTATATTTTGGCGGGAGCCAATGCCAAGACTGAAGCTCAGGCAGTAACTGATGCTCTTAAGGATCTAGCTAGAAAGGTTGTAGATAGAATAGTTGAAAACTGGTGAATGCCTACCTTATTTATTCTCAGGATCCGTACTTAAAAGAAATATTTCTGGAAAATCAAATTGTAACTCATAAGCCTCATAATGTTTTGAGATACTCTTTTAAAAAAATAAAATTTAAAGAAATCGCAGAAAAAATTTTCAATTTTTCTCTCTTTGGACATAAAAATCTCTATTTTCTGGAAGACAGTCAATCTTTAAAAGAGAATGATTTACAATTTATTAAGAAGATTGATTTCAGGCAGTTGAAAGATGTTTATATCTTTTCTATTGATACTCCCACTTACTGGAAGGAACTTTCTAAATGGGAAGGAATATCGGGGTTAAAAATTAAAGAGTTAAAATTTCTTTCTCCTTATGATATTAAGAATTATCTTGAAAAACTGGTATCTAAGAGACTCTCTTCTCAGGTTTTAAAGTTCATTATGGAAATTTATGGTAAAGAAAAAAATTTTAAGAATATAATTGAGGCTGTAACCAAAGCCAATCTTTATCAGCCTCATGCTTCTGAAATATCTATTGATATCCTTAAAGAATTTATAAATCAAAGCCAGCCTCCTGAGATTAATCTCCTTTATCACAGAATAAGAAGTAAAAATCTTACTCTCGCGCTTTCGTCTCTGCAAGCATTGTTACAAAATGGATTTAAGGGAGAGACGATATTTTCAATTTTAATTTATAAGTTATCTCGAGATAGCCAAGTTGATGATCACGATTTGAAATTTGTGCTGGAACTGGAGCAGAGACAAAAATCTCAAAAGGGAGATGTTTTCTTTCTATTACTGGAGTTATTATTCTATTTCTGTCAACGGGATGTAATTAATCTTGGTCTGGGAGTTGAAGGCTAAATTTCAGGTTGTGGAAGCCAATTTTCAGTATATTTACTTTTTTATCTTCTCTGAGTTTTAGTCAGAATAAGAAGTTGATAATGTTAGGAACTTAAGAACAAAAACAGGAGTTGAAATTATAGACTGGGAGAAGAAGTAGATAATGGTTAAAAATCATAGATTATTTCCGGCAGTTAGTATAATTGAGTTATCTATATCCAACTGACATTTTTAGGTTATAATTATCTTTTGCAATCAGGTTATGAACCACAAAGATTTATCCGCCGTAGTGACGGCCCTGTCTCAGGCTGATCGAGTGTTATTTATTACCGGAGCAGGCATATCCAAGGACTCAGGTATCCCCACTTATAGAGGGATAGGAGGGATTTATAATCAAAAACTGGAAAATGGAATGGAGGTAGAAGAGTTACTTTCTATCTCCAGTTTTAATACCAATCCCCATCTGGTATGGAAATATATTTATGAGATGGAAAATCGTTGCCGCAATGCTTTACCCAATAGAGGCCACTACATAATTGCCAAAATGGAGGAATTTTTGCCCTATGTTTTGGTTGTTACTCAGAACGTCGATGGGTTACATCGCAAAGCCGGTAGCAAAAATCTTATAGAACTGCATGGATATATTTATAGTCTCAAATGTGGGAAATGTGGGAAAGAGACAGAAGTTTCTGATTTTAGTAATATAGATATTCCTCCTCACTGTTCTGAATGTGGAGGAATAATAAGGCCAAATGTGGTATTCTTTGGTGAAACATTACCAGCAGAAAAATATTACAGATTAATCTCAGAGATAAAAGAAGGTTTTGATATAGTATTTTCAGTAGGAACGAGTAGTCTGTTCCCATATGTAAGCCTTCCAGTGTATGAAATAAAAAATCGAGGAGGATTAACTGTAGAAATAAATCCTTCCTTTACTGTCTTATCCCAAATTGTAGATATAAAGATAACTATGGAGGCAGGGCCAGCTTTAAGTTTAATCTGGGAAAATTACAGACAGAGATTTAAAATAAAGTAGATAATTGATAAAATATTTTGTCACAAGGAGGTGTAAGTATGGTTACAATTGTAAAGTTAATAGGTGCTATATTTATTGCCTTGGGTTTAAGCTTTGTATTTAATCCTAAAAGTTTGCGTAAACTGATAGAATTCTTCTGTCAGGATAAGAGAGTGTATATGGTGGCGATTCTTCGGATAATTCTGGGAATTATATTTCTGATTTCAGCCCGAGAGTGTAGAAATACAGCAATGATGATAGCCATTGGTGTTATAGTTTTATTTGCAGGAATTTTTATTTTTATACTGGGGACTGAAAAAATTGCAAAAATAACTGGTCAGGTTATTAATTCTTCTGATTTAAGTTTGCGAATAATTTCTTTAGTGCCAATTATTCTGGGAGCGCTGATTCTTTACTCTGCCTGAAATGAAATTTTATATTAAGAAGAGAGTTTATTACCACGATACTGATTGTGGAGGAGTGGTTTATTATGCTAATTATCTTAAACATCTGGAGGAAGCACGGAGTGAATACTGTATGCATAAGGGGATAGATTTAAAACAGCTTTCTGAGAAAGGTATATATTTTGTTGTTGCCAGGATTGAGGTCGATTATAAATCTGCTGCTAACTACTGGGATATTTTAAAAATTACTGCCGAAGTTAAAGAAGTTAGAAGGTCTTCGTTGATTTTTGAACACCAGATATATAAGGAAGATAAATTGCTGGTTTCTGCTAAAACTTACTGGGTATGCGTGAATAAGGAATTTAAACCTATTTCCATACCTCAGGAAATAAGAGAAAAATTACAATAATGGCATTAAGAGTCGCTTTGGTACTGGGAGGTGGAGGTGCACGGGGTTTTGCTCACCTCGGTGTATTGGATGTATTTTATAAGGAGAAAGTTCATTTCGATTTTATTGTTGGGTGTAGTATGGGAGCAGTTATTGGCGCAGGGTATGCTTGGCATCAGGATGTTACCAGTTTAAAAAAACTGGCTGAAGATAGTGTAAAAAGTGAAGGTTTACAGGAAATAGAAAAATTTTTTAAACAACAGCCTCAGAATGGCAACCGCCTCATCTTTGAGAAATTTGAGAATATGATTAAAAAGATTAATTTTTTAAACAGAATAAGAAAAAAATGGTTATTTGAGTCTCAAAACATAAGAGATACCATACAAAAAATTATTCCTGAGGATTTGCAATTCAGTGACTTGAAAATTCCCTTTGCCTGTGTAGGAGTGGATATTTTTACTGGTGAAAGGATAATTTTTAGAGAAGGCAATGTTCTGGATGCAGTTCTGGCATCGTCTTCAATTCCAGGTATATTTCCACCAGTTAAACAGGGAAAAAGATTCATAGTTGACGGAGGTATTGTAAGTCAGTTGCCGGTGGAGGAAGCAAAAATTCTGGGAGCAGATTATGTGATTGCAGTTGATGTTGGAGTTTCAATTCTGTCTCAGGAACTACACGATGGTATTGATATTTTATTACAGTGCAATAAAATTATGTCTTGGTGGTTGACTGTAAGGAGCAAGCAGAGTGCAGATTTTGTAATTCATCCTGAAGTTGACGGAATTAACTGGTATCAATTTTCTCAGTTTGATTTTTGTATAGAAAAAGGAAAACAAAAAGCCTCAGAAAAAATTTCTGATTTAAAGAGGAGTCTACGGAAAAAGAAACTGAAATCTTTCTTCTCCTCTTTCCCCTTCAGTCAGTAGCTATTTGCCATATGCCATGTGCTAAAAAGGAGGGGTGCCGGAGTGGACAAACGGGCCTCACTCGAAATGAGGTGTCCCGATTTTCGGGACCGGGAGTTCGAATCTCCCCCCCTCCGGCA
>CBEUCN010000059.1:0-6726 GCA_965541635.1 uncultured bacterium | reverse complement strand
ATTCTCTTTCTCCTGTAATGCATAACTTTTTATTTCAGAAATATAAAATTAATGCGGTTTACCTGGCGTTTGATATTTATCCGAATGATTTGAGAAGTTTTTTCCACACAATGCGATTTTTACCTATAGTGGGTTGCAATATAACCTTACCCCATAAGACCAATGCCCTCAGATATCTGGATAAGGTGGATAAGACCGCTCAGGATATTTCGGCAGTGAATACCGTGGTAAATAAAAACGGGAAGCTCATCGGCTATAATACAGATATATATGGAATCCAGATGGTGTTAAATACATTAAAAGTGGATATATCCAAAACAACCTTTCTGGTTTTAGGAGCAGGAGGGGCGAGCAGAGCAGTTCTTTACTGTCTGGCTAAAAATAATGCCTGCAGGATATACCTCGCCAACCGTACCTATTCCAGAGCCTTGAATCTAAAGAATCTGATAACAAGATCTTTTCCCAAACTGGAAATCAGGACATCGCCGTTAAATGAAAGCTATCTGAAGAATATAGCCAGCGAGGTTGATTGTATTATAAATGCTACCAGTCTGGGAATTAAGGCTCAGGATCCGTCTCCCATTCCATATGAATTTATACGGAGAAGACACAAGATTTTTGACCTTACATATAATCCTGATGGCTCTGCTCTCATCAGGTTTTCCCGGAAGAAAGGTTGTCGGGCAATTGATGGTTTGCCGATGCTTGTCTGGCAGGGCTTGAGGGCATTTAATATCTGGACAAATATTGAGCCTGATTTTAATTCTGTATATCGAAAACTCAAGACAGAATTAAAATGATAATTGAGATTTTTATCTTTATGTTGGGATTGGCTATAGGTAGTTTTTTGAATGTATGTATTCACAGACTTCCCCGGCAAGAATCAATAGTAAAGCCTGGTTCCCATTGCCCCTACTGTAATAAATTTATTAAATGGTATGACAATATCCCTGTTATCAGTTTTATCATCCTGAAAGGAAGATGCAGATACTGCAAGCATAAAATTTCTATTGTATATCCAGTAGTGGAGTTGCTTTCTGCCTTTTATCTTCTTTACTGTTATCACATCTGGGGATCAAGTTTAAATATGATTTTCTTTGCCATATTTGGTTTCTGCCTTATAGTTGCCTATTTTACTGATTTTGCCACCCAGATAATTCCTGACCAGGTAACTCTGGGGCTTATAGTTTTGGGATTTATATTTTCATTTTTCAACCCTGTTCTCAGAGAGTTTTATAATCTTCATCCTGTGGTAGAAAGTTTTCTGGGAGCATCTGTAGGTGCAGGGTCTGTCTATGTTACAGGAGTGATAGGGAAGGCAATATTTA
Organism: uncultured bacterium; assembly: GCA_965541635.1. Classification (GTDB taxonomy): domain Bacteria; phylum Omnitrophota; class Gorgyraeia; order Kaelpiales; family Kaelpiaceae; genus 4484-49. The sequence continues at coordinate 5,398 of CBEUCN010000059.1, read as the reverse complement.
AGAAAGAGGCAATGGGGTTGGGAGATGTAAAATTTATGGCTGGAATTGGTGCCTATCTGGGCTGGAAACTGGTTTTACTTATTTATTTTATAGCCCCATTCTTTGCAATTTTCTATGGCGTTTACAGATTATTGCGATATAAAGACGAGTATCTTCCCTACGGTCCGTTTCTGGTTCTGGCTACAATTTTCGTGATAGTTTTCAGACAGAATATAGTAAATCTTATATTTTTTAGATAGGAGGTAAGAAAATGCTTAAATTTTTAACCGCAGGAGAATCTCATGGAAAAGCCCTGATGGGAATTGTGGATGGTTATCCTGCAGGGGTAAGGATTAATATTGATGATATTAATTATGAACTTAAAAGAAGGCAGATAGGGTATGGAAGAAGCAAAAGGATGCAGATTGAGGAAGATAGAGTGGAGATTATATCGGGAGTTAATGACGGGCTGACATTTGGAGCGCCGATTTCATTTTTAATAATTAATAAAGATTACACCCTTCCGAATTTACCTGAAATTAAATTTCCTCGGCCTGGACATGCTGATCTGGTAGGAGGTATGAAATATAATTTCCGGAATTTAAGGCTTGCTCTGGAAAGAGCAAGTGCCAGAGAAACTGCTGCCCGCACGGTAATAGGTGCATTGTGCAAGCAATTTTTAAAGGTGTTTAAAATATCAATTTTCAGCCATGTAATCCAGATTGGTAATGTAAAGATAGATAAAAGCGTATCTCTGGAAAAGATTCCCCAACTGGCTGAAAGGTCGGATTTAAGGTGTATAGATAGAAATGCTGAGAAGAAAATGAAAAAATTGATTGATAATGCCAGAAAAAAGGGAGACAGTCTGGGAGGGGTTTTTGAGGTTGTTGCAACTGGCGTTCCTCCTGGTCTGGGGAGTTATGTGCAATGGGATAGGAGGCTGGATGGTCTGATTGCCCATGCCATTTTATCTATACCTGGTGTTAAGGCAGTGGAAATTGGAGAGGGAATAAAAAATATTAGTTTATATGGTTCCCAGGTTCAAGATGAGATTTTCTATTCTTCGAAAAAGGGGTATTATCGTAAGACCAACAATGCTGGAGGTTTGGAAGCAGGAATGACAAATGGTATGCCGGTTATTGTTAGAGGATATATGAAGCCAATTGCCACTTTGTCTAAACCTCTTTCTTCTGTAGATATAGATAGTAAAAAAAGAAAACAAGCAGTAAAGGAAAGAGCAGATATAACAGCGGTTCCCTCGGCAGGAGTTGTGGCTGAGGCAATGCTTGCTTATATAATTATGAATGCTTTCCTGGAAAAATTTGGGGCAGATTGCCTTTCAGATATAAAAAATAATTATAAAAATTACATCTCCAGACTGCAGAAATACTGATGAATATTGTTATGGTTGGATTTATGGGAGTGGGCAAGACCACCATCAGCCGTAAACTTGCTGAAATATTGGGGTTAAAATATGTTTCCACTGACGAGTTAATAGAAAAAAGAGAAAAAAGAAAGATAAAAGAAATTTTTGCTCGCGATGGTGAGCAATATTTTAGAAAAGTGGAAAAAGAAGTAGTTAAGAAAGTTGCTGGGCAAGATGGGCAGGTTATAGATGCCGGGGGAGGAGTTGTTCTGGATGGTGAGAATATGGAAATGTTGAAAAAAAAAGGAATTGTTATCTGTCTATCTGCTCGTCCTGAGGTTATTCTGGAAAGAATGAAGGATAAAAATGACCGTCCATTGTTAAATGTTCCTGACAGACTGGAAAGGATTAAGCAACTTTTACAACACCGTGAGCCATTTTATAAACAGGCTCATTACACAATTGATACTTCAGATTTAGATGTTAACGATGTTGTTAAAAAAATACTTCAAGTCATTGGTGATGATATAAGTTCCTGATGTTCAGAAATCTTTTACTTTTATTTCTTTTGCTCCACACCACAGTAAAATTTAATTTTAAACCTTTATTTAAATACAGCGCGATATGTGTTTTTGATTCCTCTACTTCTTCTATTTCAAAAGAAGAACTGGAGAAATTTACTGAGTTTTTTGGCAAAGTTAAGTGGGTGAAAAGACTGGATGGCAGGATAAGAAAATTTGAGTTTTTGATTTTATGTAAGGGCAATCTCACGCTCAAAGAAAAGAATATAATATTTGAATTTTTAAAAAATGGGGGTGGCTTTATTTTATTTCTTCCCCGAATTTATGATGAAAAATTCTATAATCAACTTGGAATCTATACCTATTCTCCATTAAAGGATAAAATTACAAAAATAAAATTTCACCCTCTAATTTCTGATAATAATTGTTATAAATTTAATTTCTATAAAGGAATAATTGTCAAAACCGGATATGGTGGTAAAATTGCTCAACCTACCAAGGGAAATGTATTCCCGGAGCGGATTTCAGTAAGAGACTTTCAAATACTGGTTTCGGGATGGGATGAAGATGATGGTTCTGTAGCTTCTGCTGTTGTTCTGGTAAAGCATTTTTATAATCCCTGGAATATACATTCCAAAACTCCCCGTAACTGGCTGGTTTTTTCTGGACAGAATTTTAATTTTAGTAATTCTTTTTATAAGAAACTTTATACCCTGATAATTCGCAATGTTTATATTAAAAATTTAAAACCATCTCTTCCGGTTTATTACCAGCAAGAAAAACCAAAGATTACGGCAGTTATTAAAAACAGAGCTAAAGCCACAATAGAGATTAAAGCCTGGCTTGAGATTTATAATCAGAATGGAGAAAAGATTTATTCTGCCTGGAGAAAAAAGCGGATAACAAAAACAGATAGTCTACTATTTACGCCCCTAATTAAATTTCTACCAAGTATCTATACTGTAAAACTCCTGTTATATGATTACAGAGGAGAATTGATAGATATTGCCAGGGATTTATTTCTGTATGCCCCCGATGAATTGATAAAAGATAAGGGAAAGATGGTGTTGAGTGTAAACAGTAACAGAATTGTTATAAATGGTAAGCCTCAATTTATCTGGGGCACAAATTATTACGAGTCCCGTAAAGGGGAATTGAACTGGCTGGAACCTGACCTCTACAGAATAAATGAGGATTTCCAACTTATGAGAAAGCTGGGTTTAAAAATGGTAAGAATACATTATCATCATCCCAAATGGTTTCGGGATTATTTGAGGAAGATTGGTTCTCCATTTTTAAAGTTTTTTCCTGAAAAATCTTATCTTCCTGAGGAGAAGGATTTAAGAATTTTGGATGCCATAATTTACCTTGCTTGCTTGAATGATTTAATAATATGTCTTGACCTTTTTACTCTTGTTCCTGAGGAGATGGGCAGTCCTTCAGGATGGCTGGGAATGACTGCCAGAATTGGGGATAAAGAGAAAATAAAACATCAACTGGAATTTGTAAAATTGATTGCTACCAGATACAGAAACATTTCTGGAATTACATGGGATTTATGGAATGAACCCAGGCTGGAGGAGGATAAAATCCCGATTTTGAGAAACTGGGCACAGAAAATTATAGATGAATTTAGAAAGTATGGAGACAAACACCTGATTACAGTAGGAGGAAATGATAGCATTTATCTTCAGGACATTGTAGATTATATATCTATTCATAGTGATCGCATCAATGTGAGGTTTCAATCATCTCCTGGAACAATTACAATTCCTGTAATCTTGCAGGAATTCTGGCTTCCTTATTCCCTGTCAGATGAGGTTCAGCAGGCAGGGGCTCTGAGAGAGGTTTTAAATGACATTAAAAAAACAAGATATCAGGGATTTCTCCCCTGGCAGTGGACGAGACAGTCTCGTCTCTGGGATTTATCGCAACCAGAAGAATGGGATGATAATTTAGGTTTATTTGTGAGAGAAGACGGTTCTTTAAAACCTGTATTTTTTATTTTTAAAGAATTTAAACCTAATCTGTGATATACTTTTAATAGGAGGGGAAAAGTGAGGATTTTGTTTCTTTTATACATTATTTTTATAGGATTAGACACCCAGATATCTGAGGATTTGACTTTAAGAAGATTCAGAACCCCCAGTTTAAAAGAGTTCTTTATTCAAAGAGAGGGACAATTTATTTCTCATGAGACTTTGCTAAATCATTATCTTTCACCGGCAGTAGAAGTAGAGTTAAGAGAGCTCATAAATAAGGGATGGATTGTTAAAATTGATGCTTCTGATTTCGGTTTGGAAGGGATAGATTTTTCATTTTACTGCATGCCCAGAAGGCGGCTAATTAGTGAGGAGGTCAGCAAAGAGGTATCTGATATGCTCCGTGATTCCCAAGGAAGAAGAACTGGAGCCTGGTTTATTCAACTGAGAAATGCTGAAGAATTTAAACAAGAGCTGATAAATATTCTTTCCTGGGGATATTTTAAATTTCAGGGGGTAATTCCTGATAATAACTTACACGGAGAATATTGGATACAATTAGTCCCTACATTACTTGAGATCTATGGAGATAATCTAGAAAAATTGAGTGGGAGACTGAATAACATTCTACAACGTTTGGAAACATGTAAAACTTCTTCAGAAAAAATAAAAACATTAGAGAAGATACTTCGGCAGGAAAGAGAGGAAGTACACAGATTGAGAACATTTTTAAATTTCTCTGGTCAACTTGAGAAACTGAAGAAAATAATAGGTTGTTTGAATGTCAATATGGACGAATTCAAACGACTGGCGGCGGAGAATGGAGATGTTTTTGTGGGGTTTTTAATCTTTGGAAGCTGGGCGTATCTTTTACCTTCGCCGGAGAGCGATTTGGATTTAATATTAATCTCAAATGGTGGACTTTCTGTAGAATCATATGATGCTATAAAAGATAAGTTGGAAGAACTGTTAACAGGAAAAATAAAAGATATACACTATTTAACATATCCCAGTCCAGATTTAAATAATTCTGAGACTTTTTCTATTTTTAATTATCCCAAGGATGTTTCTTTATATATAAGAAATTTTATTCTCATAACAGGGAACCATCACGATTTTAGGAATGTGCAATCGTTACTTTTCCGATATTATTATCCTCACATTTTTAGTTTTTGATTTTTATATCTCTACTTTTGGATGATAAAATTATTTTATGGATTTTGGTTCCGTAAGTATTCAGAAGCAGAGGGCTCTTTTGCAGAAGATGCAGGAATTAGGGATTAAAGAAGAAGATATAGAAGAAAAATTTATCCTCTCGCGAGGGAAAGGGGGGCAGAGAAGAGACCGCAAAGCAACCTGTGTTTACTTAAAACATCTTCCTACAGGAATAGAAGTTAAATGTGATAGAGAGCGGTCTCAGGTGATAAATAGATTTCTGGCTCGTAGAATGCTGGTTGAAAAAATAGAAGAGATAAAACGGGGTAAGGAATCTGAACAAAAGAAGATAATCGCCAAGATTAGAAAGCAGAAAAGGAAACGGTCTAAGAGGG
>CBEUCN010000058.1:0-6731 GCA_965541635.1 uncultured bacterium | reverse complement strand
TTACTAAAAATAAATTCCACTCCATATTTTTCACCTGCAAGTTCTCCTAATTGTTCTCCCCGAGAGAGAATTTTCTCACTGCTGTCCCCAAATCAGTCCCTGAGGTCCATAAGCAGCATAACCATATTGGGGATCTAACAACTTCAGAAATTTATCTCCTCTTAAAACATGCTTTTCCCCCTGCATATCTATATAATGTACATAATAAGGGCCCAATCCAAACCAGCTTTTCTTCACATCAGTTACAATTACAAATTCTTTTGAGCCATCTTCATTCTGTAAAACAGTAAGTAAACCTGCTCTCTCTCTCCAATCTACAATACCCACATCTTCTATTCTAACTTCAAAATGAGACTTATCTCCTAAAATACTATTAGCCCGTTGAGTGAATTCTTCTTTAGTAATCTCGCCTTCTCTCAGTGCTTCCAGAAGTCTTAAATATTCAGAAGATCCTGGAACAGGTTCAAAAATTACTAATACTTCTCCTTCGGAAAAAAAAGTTTTTCCTTCTGGAGTAGGTTTAATAACTCCAACTTTAGAAGAGTTGATAATCGATAACAACCTACACCATCTAGCTGTTAAATTGCCATTTTCATCAAAAAACTTCCCATTTTCATCTGCAAATAGAAAAGGAATCCCAGGAGCAATTGGATCACCTAATCGAGTAATTCCTCTTTCATCCATTCCATGTGGAAAAAATCCACCTGCACAACTGTTATTTCGATCTCCTAATAGTATCTGAAGAGCAGCTAAATCGTGTGTGAACGGAGTAGCATAACGTATAGGTGTCCTAATAAAATCGTGAAAGTTGCAGTGGTTAGAATCTTGCATTCCTATCCGAGAAATAATGATATTGCGGGTGCCCAGAACGTCTCTGATGTCTTTAATGATTCCAAATGTTCCGGTAATAGGGTAAATCTCAAGATCTGAAAGCTCAGGAATCGAAGAATCCTCCATAGCAGTCTCTGTCTCTTCAATTTCACTTCCCGGAAGAACTGGTAGATTAGTATCCGTTTGTACTGGGCCCCAAATCATAGCAAAAGAAGCTCCAGAAATACCCATCAAACTTACCGCCAAAATTACTACACCTAATACTGTGAACTTCTTCATCTCTACACCTCCTGTCTTGTTTTTACTACATCCCACATCCCTTTATCTATGTCATCTCCTCCTACTGTTTGGAATATTTATACCATATACTACATATTTTGTCAAATAACTTTTAAAAAATTTTTAAATTGTATGTAAATTTAAATATCTAGATTTCTATCCCCCTCTTTCTCTATTACATGGTACTACCTAGCTAGTTATCTTCCGGTATCTTTCCCACTCACTGAAAATACACCCGCAGTAATTCTGGCGATAAAGATTCAATTCCTTGGCAATTTTTCTACCCTGAGAATAGAATCTTCTGAAATTACTAAAAATAAATTCCACTCCATATTTTTCACCTGCAAGTTCTCCTAATTGTTTTAACTTTTGTTGATCCTGATAAGGACTGACTAAAAGTGTGGAGGTAAATACCGGGATATTATTCTCGTTAGCAAATTGAGCCGTTTTTTCCAATCGTAACTGCCAGCAGGAATAACATCTATAGGGAGAATCGAACTTCTTTCCTATAACCCGGAAATATTCCCGAGGGTCATAATCAATATAATAAACTTTAATCTCAGGCATGGTAGAGAGATATTCTTTTAAACTTTCCTGACGGCGTTTAAATTCGTCTAAGGGATGAATATTGGGATTATAGAATAACCCCTCAATTTCGTAGTCTCCTATTTCTTTTAAAGCCAGTAAAGAACCCGCCAGACAGGGAGCACAGCAGATGTGAATTAAAACTTTCTGCACTCTACTTAACTATAATAAACTATTCTGATAATTAATCCCCAAATGCCTATAGGCTAATTCCGTCACTTCTCTGCCCTTTCTGGTCCTTCTCAAAAGACCAATTTTAAGAAGATAGGGCTCTATCACATCAACAATAGTATCTGGCTCTTCATTTAATGTTGCTGCCAGAGAATCAATTCCCACCGGACCTCCTTTATATTGTTGAATTATGGTAAGCAATACTTTCCTGTCCAGATTCCCCAGGCCAAGATTATCTACTCCTTCCTGGTGTAATGCCATATCCACAATTTTTTTTGTTATTCTGCCATCTGCTTTCACCTGAGAATAATCCCTAACCCGCCGTAAGAGGCGGTTGGCAATTCTGGGGGTTCCTCGCGACCTGCGAGCAATTTCCAAGGCTGCTTCGTTATCAATAGGAATCCCCAGAAGATTTGCCGAACGAGTAACGATAAGGCTTAACTCCTGGGGAGTATAGAAATCAAGGTGATAATACATTCCAAACCTTGCCCGCAGAGGAGCAGATAACAATCCTGAACGGGTAGTCGCTCCTATGAGGGTAAATCTTTTAAGATGGAATTTTATTGTTCGAGCATAAGGACCTTTATCAATTATAAAGTCAATTTTAAAATTCTCCATAGCGGGATACAAAAATTCCTCAATTGTTTTGGATAACCTGTGAATTTCATCTATAAACAGAACATCTCCCTCATTTAAATTTGTAAGTATACCTACCAGGTCTCCTGCTCGTTCAATTCCCGGACCAGAAGTGGTTATAATGTTTGTTCCCATTTCATGAGCAATTATATGGGCAAGAGTAGTTTTGCCCAATCCCTGAGGACCTGAAAACAGAATATGTTCTAATGGTTCTCTTCTCTGCAAAGCAGCCTGAATAGCAATTTTTAACCCTTCCACCACCCTGTGCTGACCTATAAACTCTTCCAGACTTTTAGGTCGCAACGATAAATTTAAAATTATCTCTTCATCTTCGTATTTCTTCTCTTCACTACTCATTTCTTATTCATCCTGGATTTATAAATTTCATTAAGCAATTCTTCACAGGAAGTAATATTAGGGTTATGAATTAATGCCTGCTCAATCATTTCCTCAGCCTCTTTCTTTTTATACTCCAGTTTTAAAAGAATTTCCAAAGCTTCCTCTCTAATATCTGAAGGAACAGCAGATATTTTTTTCTCTCCTTCTTTAACTAAAGCATATTTCCCAACCTTTCCCTGAAGTTTAGCAATTATCTGACGGGCACGCTGTCTGCCAATTCCAGGAAGAGTACTTAAAAATTTTTCATCTCCTCTATCGATGGCAACTGCTATCTGAGACATAGGATACTTTAAAGCCTTAACTGCCATTTTGGGCCCAACTCCTGAAACTCCAATAAGTTGTTCAAAGAATTCCCGTTCAATTTCGTTACGAAATCCAATTAAAAACGGAGTGAGTTTATTCCCTTCCTGATGATAATAATGTATGGTATACAACTCTATATCCTGGTTTTGTTTAAATGTATATAAAATTGATATCGGAATAAAAACTTCATAGGAAATATAATTAACTTCCAATATTAAACTACATTCGCGGATTTGCTCTATTCTGCCCTTTAACTTAGAAATCATGATATGCAGGCTTTTCTATGAGAATTGAATACATAAGCAAGAGCAACAGCAACAGCATCAGACTCATGATGAGAATCCAAATTTTTAATCACAAATTGCTCTGCAATCACTCTTGCTATCTGTTGTTTGGTAGCATTGCCTCTACCAGTAAGTATCCTTTTTACTTTGGAACTTGCAAATTTACAACTGCGAATACCGGCCTGAGAAACTGCAAGTTCTACAACTCCCTTTACATGTCCCATCTTCAAACCAGTCTTAGGATGCAATGTATGTGAATATATTTCCTCAATCGCCACTACATCAGGTTTAATCTCTGCAAGTAATTTTTTTACATTACTGTGAATATATTTGAGTTTTTCCTCCATTGGCTGCTGGGGGGGAGGTTTTATCATACCATGAGAGATTAGAATAATAGATTCCCGAAGGTTATGAAAATCAAAATCTTCAGATAATTGAATACAGGCAAATCCGGTAACTTCTAGGCCAGGATCAATTCCCAGTATCTTCATTCGCCATTTCTTCTATGATCTCGTCAGGAATGTCAAAATTGGCATAGACTTGCTGAACATCATCATGGGACTGAAGAGCATTCATGAGGGAAAGAATCTGTTTAGCAACCTGTCCTTCCAGTTTTACATAATTGGAGGCAAGCATAGTTATTTCAGCACTATTAATGGCAATATTTTTTTCTTTAAGAACAGCTCTTACCTGTTCAAAATTTTCTGGAGAAGTAATTATTTCATAATGGTCATCTTCGGTTTTCATATCTTCAGCACCAGCTTCAATGGCTATACTTAACAACGTATCCTCGTCACAGGCAGATTTATCAACAATAATCAATCCCTTACGGTGAAATATCCAACTTACTGAACCTGCTCCTGCCATATTACCACCTTTTTTAGCAAAAATATTTCTGATTTCTGATGTCGTGCGATTACGATTATCGGTAAGAGCCTCAATCAATACTGCCACTCCTCCCGGTCCATACCCTTCATAAATTACATGTTCATAATTGACCCCAGGAAGTTCTCCTGTTCCCCGCTTGATCGCCCGTTCAACATTTTCCATTGGCATATTAGCCTCTTTTGCTTTCTCAATTGCATGACGAAGACGAAGATTTACTTCGGGGTCACCTCCTCCCTCTCTTGCTGCCACTGTTATTTCCTTGGCCAATTTACTGAACAACTTTCCCTTACGGGCATCGGCTGCTTCTTTACGATATTTAATATTTGCCCATTTAGAATGACCAGCCATTTTCCTCTCCTTTTACAAAAATTATAGCAAGTAAAAACCCGAGAAACAATGGGTTTATTGGTCCTCCTTCTTGGTTTCCTGAGCCTGCTGAATTACCTTTTCAGCGATTCTGTGAGGAACAATTTCATAATGAGAAAAACGCATACTATAATATCCCCTTCCTCCAGTAATTGAACGGAGTTCCGAGGCATATCGGAACATTTCTGCTAAAGGCACTTGGGCTTTGATAATCTGAAGATCCCCTTTGGCCTCCACACCTACTATTCTTCCTCGCTTGGAATTTATATCCCCACTTACCTGCCCCATATATTCATCAGGAATATAAATTTCAACATCCATAATCGGCTCCAGAAGAACCAGACCCGCCTCCTGCGCAGCCTTTTTAAAGCCCATAGAGGCGGCTATCTGGAAAGCAAGATCAGAAGAGTCAACGGGATGGTAAGAGCCATCATATAAGGTAACCCTGACATCTACCACTGGATATCCAGCAAGAACACCTTCTTGCATTGCCTGACGTACTCCTTTTTCCACTGCCGGGATATACTGCTTAGGAACCACTCCTCCCACAATCTTATCCACAAATTCAAACCCTGCTCCTCGAGGTAAAGGTTCAATCTCCAACCAGACATCACCATACTGGCCCCTTCCGCCAGTCTGTCTCTTATATTTCCCCTGAGCGTTTGCCTTTTTAGTTATCGTTTCCTTATAAGGAACTTTGGGAGTACCTAATTCCACATCAACACCAAATCTTTCTTTCAGCCTATCCACCATTACCTCAATATGAAGGTCACCAATTCCAGAAATTAACAGTTCCTTGGTTTGCGATTCTCGGGTAACCTTAAATGTCGGATCCTCATCAGCAAGACGATGAAGTGCCTCCATAATTTTTTCCTCATCCTCGCGAGATTTGGGCTTTATAGAAGAACTCATAGGAGATTCTGGGTAACTTATGGGCTCAAAGATGATGGGATTTTTTTCGTCGCACACCGTATCTGAAGTTTTGGTTTCTTTCAATTTAGCAACTGCTACAATATCCCCTGCTATTGCTTCCGATATATTAACCTGTTCTTTCCCTTGAAGTTTGAACAACTGTCCAAATCTTTCTTTTACCTTTCTGGTAGAATTATAAAAACTACTATCAGATGTAATCTTACCTGAAAATATCCTAAATATCGTTAACTGTCCCACATAGGGGTCATAGACTGTTTTAAATACAAATCCACTAAATGGCTCCTCACTGCTGGGCTTTCTTTCTATTTCTTCTCCGCTGTCAGGATGTTTGCCTTTAACTGGTTCCATATCCTCAGGAGAAGGAAAAAAATCTATAATCGCTTTCAACAATTGCTCCACACCCAACTGGTCTTTTGTGGCAGACCCAAAAAATACCGGAATAAGCCTTCCTTCTTTCACTGCTTTTTTTAACCCCGAAGAAATCTCTTCTGGAGTAAGCTGACCACCTTCTAAATATCGCTCCAGAATCTGATCATCAGATTCGGCTGCGAAATCTATTATCTTGTGATAATATTCCTGTAACTTCTGCTTTACTGAATTGGGAGCATTTTCAGCATCAAAAATACTATATATCTCAGTTAATCCTGGTCCCATGGAATCAGGAAGATTAAATGGAACACAGTTGATTCCAAAACTACGTTGGATATCGGAAAGTATTTCATCAATACTAGTATTTTCCTTATCACATCTATTAACAAAAATCATCACTGGGAGATTTCTCTCTCGGGCAGCATTATAGGTCCTTTCAGTTCCTACCTCCACTCCTGAGGAGGCACAGATAGTTAAAATTACAGAATCCACCGCTCTTAAAGCCGCCAGAACTTCACCATAGAAATCAGCATATCCCGGCGTATCCAGGAGATTTATCAAACAATCTCCTAATTTTATATGCATTATTGAAGTATTTATAGATACTCCCCTCTTTACTTCATCAGGAGCATAATCACTGACAGTATTGCCTTCCTCTACCTTACCCAAACGATTAACCATTTCTGT
>CBEUCN010000057.1:0-6731 GCA_965541635.1 uncultured bacterium | reverse complement strand
TGAAATTGGGGGCAGGTTCATTTTTTAGATTCAATTTTTTTCCTGAATTGTCATAAAGATAGATTAAGTAGCCCAAGAGATTAAACTAAAAATAAACCTGACTCCATTTCCCCGAACCTCATTTAGGCACCCATATCTGGCCAGCCAAAAATTCAGTTTTGATGGTGGCTTTAGAGGAGGATAAAAAAGACAAACTTATTGAGCAAATAAGGGAATTGCGCAAGAAACTTGGTAAAGAAGGCGTTAAAGCATTTGTCTTGCCACTTGAGGAGATTACATAATATCTATTTTTACAGGGGAAGGCATCAGACCCTGACAGATGACATAATGGTAGCCTTTGCTGTTTTTAACCCATGGTTCATATACTAAACTGGCGAAGAAGGTGAGTCAGTTGGTGAGACTTGGCATTGTTTCCTTTTCTGTATTTAGAGTTTTAACTCTTTCCTTTTTCGCTGATGTTTAATATATACCCTTTTAAGTAGTAGGTATTTTACTTTTTTCTTGACAGAGTGCAGGAAATTATATAACAATATTCGAATATCTGAATATAAATGAAAGGAGGTATAAAATGCCAGTAGTAGATAGAGATAAGTGTCAGGGATGTGGAGCATGTTTAAATGTCTGTCCAGTAGGTGCGATATCTTTTATGGAAGGCATTGCTCACATCGATAAGGGGAAATGTATTAAGTGTGGCAGATGTGTGAGCGTTTGTCCCACAGGTGCAATTATACCTGATAAAAGTGTTTCTGGAGGACAAGTTCCACCCTTTAGTTCATTTTTAAATTCTTTTGCTCCTTTTTGGTTTTTTAGGGGAAGAGGTGGTGGTTTTGGGAAAGGAAGAGGAAGAAGGGGTAGAGGAGGCGGAAGAGGCGGATTTTGAATAATCTATAGGGAACGTTAAAGAAGGAAAATTGATGAAAGTATTGATTATTTTGAATCGTAACCCTTATGACGGAACAGATGTGACTTGGAATGCATTGCGATTAGTAGATAAATTGCTTGATGCCAAAGTGGAAGTCAGGCTTTTTTTAATGAATGATTCGGTAGATATGGCACGGGAGATGGTCAGACCGCCTGAGGGGTATTTTGACTTAGGGGAAATGTTAAAGAACTTGATAAATAGAGGTGTTCCCGTTAAGGTCTGTGGAACTTGTGAAGTAAGGTGTGGTATTTATAAAGGGTAGCCTTATTTTGAAGGTGCTCAAGAGGCAAAAATGACCGAATTGGCGGAGTGGATTGAAGAAGTGGATAAAGTTATCACTTTCGGATAGGAGGTTGAGTATGGTAGATTTTGATAAAAACGAAGTAGAAAAAGTTCTAAGGAAAATCGAACATCCAGAAATTGCCCATACTCTTTTTGATCTGGGAATGATTAGTGATGTAAAGATAGAGGAAGATAAGGTATCTCTTACTCTAAAAGTTCCTATGCTGGGTATCCCCATTAAAGATTATCTGATAGCAAATATCAGGGATACTTTAAAGAAAGAGTATGAAGATTTAGATGTTGAGGTAAAAGTAAAAGAGATGGCAGAAGAGGAAAAGGCAAAGTTTATACATATGGCTCAAGAGAGATGGCGTGTGTAAAATGTTCTCAGATGTTAAAAATTGGATTGACGATAATGGAATAGATTTTTTGGAAGAGATAGGAATTAAAAAAGGTAATGTTGTTTTAGATTTTGGTTGTGGAGAAGGACATTACACAATTCCAGCGGCAAAGGTTGTAGGAAAGGAAGGTAGAGTTTATGCTCTGGATAAGGATGGGCAGGCGTTGAGAAGGTTAAAGCAAATAGTCACTAAGGAAAAGTTGGAGAATATAGAGATAATTCAGACAGAAACGAAAGTTCCTCTGAAGGATGACTTTTTAGATGTAGTTTTATGTTACGATGTTATTCATTATGAAAAAAATAGAGAGAAAATTTATAAAGAAGTTTACAGAGTATTAAAAAAAGATGGACTTTTTTCTATTTATCCCAAGCATTGTAAAGACGACTTTCCTTTGATGGAACTGGCTTCTCTGACTCTGGAAGATATTATAAAGGAAGTTGAGAAGATAGGGTTTGTTTTTGAGAAAAAGTTAGTTAAAAGATGTTTACATAATAATTATTACAATGAATGTCAGATATTAAATTTTAGAAAGTAAAAAATGAATATAAGAGATAATTTTTTAAAGATTAGAAAAGAAATACCTGATTATGTGCAGATAGTTTTAGCAGCTAAGATGAGAACGAAAGAGGAGATAGAAGAAGCAATTTCTGCAGGTGCGGAAATCATCGGAGAAAATTATGTCCAGGAAGCAGAAAAGATATATCAGGAATTAGGAGAAAAGGCAGGAAAAGTAAAATGGCACTTGATTGGTGCTTTGCAAAAAAATAAAATTAACAGAGCATTAAGGATATTTGATTGTATTCAGACAGTTGATTCTTATGAACTCGCAGAGGCAATAAATAAAAGAGCAGAAAAATTGGATAAAAAAATATCTGTTTTTATAGAGATAAATATAGGCAGTGAAATAACAAAAGCAGGAGTGAAACCAGAGTATGAAGTTATAAAAGAGTTAGCAGAGTATATTTCTAAGTTAAATTATTTGAAATTAGAAGGATTGATGACTATGGGACCAAGAGTTGGAAATCCAGAAGATGTGAGAGTTTATTTTAGGAAGACAAGGGAATTTTTCAATAGGTTAAAGGAGGCCAATATCCCAAATGTAGAATTAAAATATCTTTCTATGGGTATGTCTAATTCTTATAAGGTAGCAATTGAAGAAGGAGCCAATATGATAAGGCTAGGAACAATTATATTTGGGGAAAGAGCTTATGATTTAACCAAGGGAGGATAGACTATGAGAATTACGATAATTACCGACAATACAGTTTATGATAAAAAGTTAAGAAGTGAATGGGGATTTTCTGCACTCATTGAAGTAGAGAACACCCTTCACCCTGAACCAGAACAAGTTCGATCCAGGGTAAAAATTTTATTCGATACCGGCGCCAGTGGAGAAGTTTTACTGTATAATATGAGTAAATTAAATATTGATCCTAAAAGAATAGAGTGTGTTTTTATCTCCCACGACCATTGGGACCATACTGGAGGATTGAAGGATTTTCTGAAACTTAATAATAAAGTAAAACTTTATGTGCCCCAACATTTTTCTTCAAGGTTAGATGTAAAAGAATTTATTAAGGTAAAAGAATCTCTAAAAATCTATGAGAATGTTTTCTCAACTGGTGAACTTATGAGAATAGAGCAATCTTTAATAGTAAGATTAGATAAAGGTTTGGTAGTAATTGCTGGTTGTTCTCATCCCGGCGTAGACAATATTTTAAAATCTGCATCTAAATTTGGTAAAGTGCTTGCTTTGATTGGTGGATTGCATGGGTTTAGAGAATTTGATTTGATTAAGAATTTAGAATTAGTTTGTGCCACTCATTGCACGCAATATAAAGAGGAGATAAAAAAGTTATATCCTGATAAATTTGTAGAAGGCGGTTCTGGGAAAATTATTGAGATAGACTGACCATATCCACCCCAGGGGTGGATATAAAGCAGAAAGAGGTGAGCAATGCAAAGAGAAGAAGCTTTAGATTTGGTGAGAGAAAAGATTAAAAATAAAAATTTAATCAAACATTGTCTGGCTGTTGAGGCGTGTATGAGAAAATTGGCGCAGGAATTTGGAGAAAATCAGGATTTATGGGGATTAGCAGGCCTTCTTCATGATTTAGATTACGAGGAGACAAAAGATGATTTTTCTCAACATGGATTTATTACTGCTGAGATTTTGGAAGAGCGAGGTGTCGATAAGGAAGTGATTGAGGCAATAAAATCTCATCCCGGGCATATTGAAAGGAAAACAAAGATGGCTAAGGCATTATATGCTGTGGACCCTTTAACAGGATTGATTGTTGCCTCAGCCTTGATGCATCCAGAGAAAAAATTAGAAGCACTTGATGTTCAATTTGTCTTAAATAGATTTAAAGAAAAAAGTTTTGCTCGAGGAGCAAATAGGGAGCAGATAAAGAGTTGCAGGGAATTGGGGTTAAGTCTGGAAAAATTTATTGATATTTCTCTAAAAGCGATGGGAGAAATAAGTAGGGAATTGGGACTGTAATGGATAGTTTGGATAATATAAGTAAGGATGTTTTTAATTGTAAAAGGTGTGGTTTGTATAAAGAAAGGATAAATCCTGTTCTCGGTGCAGGAAATCCTAAAGCAAAAATAATTTTTATAGGGGAAGCCCCAGGTGCAAATGAGGATATGAGAGGAATCCCTTTTTGCGGAGCGGCAGGTAGGGTTTTGGATAAGCTTTTAGAAAAAGCTGGGATTGGAAGAGAAGACATTTATATTACTAACATTCTCAAATGCCGTCCCCCAGAAAATAGAAACCCCAGAGAAGAAGAAATAAAGGCTTGTGCTGTTTATCTTGAACGCCAGATAGCGATTATTAGACCCAAGATAATTTGTTGTTTAGGTAATTTTGCCGCCTCTTACATAATGAGAAAATTTGGGCTGGAGGATAAAATCGAAGGAATAAGTAAAATACATGGTAAGATTTTTTCTGCCCAAACACTTTTTGATTCCATAAAGATAGTCCCTTTTTATCATCCTGCAGTGGCTACTTACAATGCCAATATGATAAATATTTTAGAGAGGGATTTTGAAGTTTTAAAGAAGTGCTGAGAAGAAAAGATTATGATTAAAGTTAAAAATAAAGATGGCCATGAATTCATAGTAGTTGTAGAAAAGGGAGACGCTAGGTTTAAATATGAGGTAATTTTAGACGAGGAATATTATTGGTATTTAACCAAAGGTAAAATCTCTCAAGAGAAATTAATAGAGGAATCTTTCAGATTTTTATTAGAAAGGGAATCTGAGGATTCTATATTCTCCAAATTTAATCTCAAAATTATTAAGGATTATTTTCCTGAATATGAAAAGGTAATAAAAAATGCCTGTTTATAGATATAAGGCAAAAATAGAAGGTAAGAGTTGTAATTTATGTAAAAAAGGGTTTGAAGTTTTGCAGAATATAAATGATAGACCTTTAGAAAATTGTCCTGAGTGTGGAGCAGAAGTTATAAGAATTTTTTCAGAATTCTCGATTGGTTTTTCTAAGACTGATTTAGATAGGAGAGCCAGAGAAAAAGGTTTTCATAAATTAAAGAAGGTAGATAAAGGCAAATATGAAAAGCTATATTAAAGGTGGTGAGGTCGGTATGATAGAAGAAATAAGAGATAAAAAACATTACTCAGACATCAGAAAAGAGTAAAGAAGATTTACAGATTCTTGAGGAATTTAAAAATGATAATAAAGATATTGCTTTGTATTCTGTGAATGCTTCTAAAGTAAAAGATATTCATCCTCTATTTAGAAAAGTTAACATTTCTCGTGATGAAAGAGCAACTCAAGAGTTGGTAAGAAAAAGTGGACAGATGGCAGTACCTCAAACTGATATAGATGGAAAAATAGTTGTGGGTTTTGATAAAGTAAGGTTGAATAGTTTATTAGGCATAAAGAATGAAGGCAGGTGATATTGTATGAAGAAGATTCAACCAATTAACCAACTTTGTATTAAGGATTCGGAAGGCAAGACTCCGGGAGGAATAATTATTGCAGAAACTGCAAGAGAAAAACCTAGGGAAGGAGAAGTGGTTGCTATTTCTGCTGGCGCTTCTGAACAGATTTCTGTCGGAGACCGTATAATTTACAAAGATTTTTCGGAGACTCAGATAAATTTTGAAGGAGAAGATTATCTTTTAGTTCCAGCAGGAGATATCCTCACAAAATATGTTGAGGTAGATTCTATTTAATGAACAGAGTGGCTCTTTATCTAAATTAGCAGATCTGTGGAATTCAAGTTCAAAAAAATAGGTACGATTAGAACTCCTTATAAAGATACTGCCCCTTATCAGCCTATAGATAATGATAAGGGAATTTTTAAAATTGTTGTTTACTCTAAATATAAGAGAGCGCTTCTAAGATTAAATAATTTTAAATACATATATGTAATTTATTATATCCACAAGGTTAAGAAGAGAAGAAGAATGGTTATAAATCCCCCTTGGACTAATAGAAAGGATTTAGATACCAAGTGCGATGCTAATTACGGGTGGGTTCAAGGGATAAAGGATTATGAGCATCTTTTACTTCACATTAAAGGTATACCTCATGAATATTGATAATAAAAAATATAATGTATTTGAAGAATATGTCATTTTGTCTTGCGGAACGTTACAGCCAGAGTTGAATTTTTTGAAAGGCAGCAGTTTTTTAAGCAGTGCCAGAATCTTATATACACCTCCAGGATTACATGAGCGCCCGGAGGAGCTTAAAACGCACCTTCAAAGGCAACTGGAGAATGCTAGGAAATATTCCGACAGGATTATAATAGTTTATGGGAATAGGTGTTATATAAACAGTAATGAACCTTCTCAGGATATTGATACATTGATTAAGGAGAGCGGCTACAATGTTGTTAGAATTGATGCTGAGAATTGTATTGATATGCTTACCACGAGTGAGGAGAGAAATGAAATAGCAGGAGGGAAAAAAATATACTGGCTTTCTCCTGGCTGGGTAAAAAGCTGGAAGTTTATTTTCAAAGATTGGGATAAGGCAAAGGCTAATGAAACATTCCCCCACAATGAGAAAGCAATTCTTCTGGATGGGATAAATTTCTTTGACCATTATGCACAAAGATATCCTGAAAAAGTGCTTGAATTTTCAGACTGGT
>CBEUCN010000056.1:0-6816 GCA_965541635.1 uncultured bacterium | reverse complement strand
TCTATTTTTTTTACAAATTCCTGAATTTGGATTATTTCTTCTTTGGTAATCACTGGATTTATTTCCTGTAGGGGGTCTTTTTCTTTTCTATCCACGAGTATTTTTATCTCCTGCTCTCTATTGGGATATCCAACTTTCATTTTAACCATAAATCTGTCCAGCTGAGATATTGGTAAAAAATAAGTTCCTTCTCGTTCCACAGGATTTTGAGTGGCTATCAGGAAAAACGGTTTTTCCAGTTTAAAGGTATTTCCATCCACTGTTACTTGATATTCCTCCATTGGTTCCAGCAAACTACTCTGAGTGCGGGGAGTGCCACGGTTGATTTCATCAGCAATAACTATGTTGGCAAAAATTGGACCGGGACGGAATATAAATTCTCCTGTTTTCTGATCGTATATATAACTTCCAGTAACATCAGATGGTAACAGGTCAGGGGTAAACTGAATTCTTCTGAATGTTCCTGCGAATGATTTTGCTATTGCTTTGGCTAACATTGTCTTACCCATTCCTGGAACATCTTCCATCAATAAATGTCCCTCAGATAACAAAACAGCAATTGCAGTACTTACCACTTCATGTTTACCAACAATTACTTTTTCCACATTGTGAATAAACAAATCAACCTTTTCAAAGATTTCCTGTCTTTCCATTTTTCACCTCGCTTTTTCATTTATGATAACCAATCTTTGTATTGGTAACAAATAAAAAATTTGCATTTTCCATTTTTATGATGATAAAATTTTTGAAAGATAAATGATGAATAAAGGACTTTCAGAACAATTTCTGAAGAAATTGTTTTTACCTACAGTAATAATAGATAAGTCTACTTTTTGTGTTGTTTCCAGTTCTAAAAGTTTAAATTCTCTTATAGGATATTCCTCCCGGGCTATAAAAGGTAAATCATTTTTACAATTTGTTTTTGAAAACTACAGATCTAGTTTCCGTGACCATCTTGAGAAAAATTCTGGAGAAATGGTTCTGGAGCTGCGTTCCAGAGATAAAAGAAAGATTATGGTTATGGCTTATTTCAACAGGTTTCAATACCGTAAGAAACAATATTTTTTAATTCAATTTATAGTTCAAAATAGAGAAGGGGTTGCAGGAGAAAGAAGAAGAAGAATATTGCGAAAGATTATATATCAGGACCCTCTTACCAGAGTGTTAAATTACCGGATATTAATGAAGAAATTAAAACAGGAATTTTTGGCTACCAAGGAGGAAAAAGGTATTTTGTCTGTTTTACTTGTTGATATAGATAATTTTGATTTCATAAACCATACTCTGGGCTTAGAGGAAGGAGATCGAGTTCTTAAATCGGTAGCAAGAATCTTGGTACATAATGTAAGAGAACATGACCTCGTAGGAAGATGGGGAGAAGACTCTTTCCTGGTAGTGTTACCTCAAACTGATAAAAAAGGTGCTTTAAACTTAGGTTATCGGATTTTAGAAGCTTTAAACTCTCTAACAGTGGAAAAGGAAAAATTGATAAAGATTACATCCACAATATCAGTTGTTTCTTATCCCCAAGACAGATGTGAAGATTTAGGAAGTTTTCTGGATAAGGCTAAATCTCTTCTTAATACTGCCAAAGAGATGGGAGGTAATACAGTTGCCTCTACTACTAATCTTTCTAATGCTCATCTTTTACACAAAGTGGAAAAGAATGAAAAATATGTTTCTCTTCAAGGTCAGTTTCAATTATTAGCGAAGAAATTACATTCGGTTATATTTGAAACTGTTCTGGCATTGAGTAATGCAGTGAAAGCCAAAGATTATTATACAGAAAAACATTCTGAAATTACCGCCTACTATGCGGGGCTTCTGGCTGAGGAATTGGGACTCCCTCCCGAGGAGGTAGAAGTGATAAAGATTGGAGCAATATTACATGATATAGGAAAAATTGGTATTTCTGATTCCATTTTGAAAAAACCCGGTCCCTTGAATGAAAAAGAAAAAGCCTTAATCAGGCTCCATCCTGAAATTGGAGCTAATATTATAAAAACAATGAAATTTTTAAGAGATGTAGTACCTATAATTCTCTATCATCATGAAAGATATGATGGAAAAGGAAATAGATGGGAAATAAAGGGTAAGCAGATTCCTTTGGGTGCAAGAATTGTGAGTGTTATAGATGTTTATCATGCTCTGATATCTGATAGGCCATATCGTAAGGCTCTTTCTCAAGAAGAGGCAATCAAAATTATAAAACAGGAAAGAGGAAAAAAGTTTGATCCCCAAGTGGTAGATGCATTTCTAAAGATTCTTAAACGAGAAAAAGCAATTACTCCTGCTTGAATTTCTTTCTTAATTCCTCGATGAATTTTTTCACATCCTGAGGAGCAGATTTCATAACCAATCCTGCTACATAAAGAAGTAGTGAGAATTGCCAGCAGTCGTCAGGTGCAATTATAAGCCCGGTATGGATATCTTCCATTCTGGTAAGTTCTTCTTTATATTTTTTTACTGTTTCAGCAAGAGAAGAATTTTCGATGTCCAGGGAGTAAAGAATGTTAGAATATTTCAGTGATGGGAGGTTTACTCCTCTTAAAATGAGAAAAGTAATTAATGAATTTTCTGAGATTTTTTTATCCTCAAGTTCAAATCCTTCCAGAATTGGAGTATGGTCAGGAAGGTATATTACTGGTTTTGTCACTTCAATTTTTCCCTTTCTGACCACAGTATCAGAATTATCTATTAAAGATTCAGAAAGTATAATATAGGGCAGGGTAGTGGAAGAATGAGTATTTAAATACCCAATCTTTACTTTTTCTATTTCGGTATTCTTTATTGCTTTTTCCCAGAATTTTTCTATATTCATTTACAACATCTCCTGCATACCGCCAGATTTAATGTATTAATTAACCTCCGAAGCCTCTCAAATTTCTGTGAATTCCATATATATTTTAACTCATCTAATGTTATATTGCCAAGTTTACAATTTTTAAGAAATTGACAGGGAATAATACTTCCATCATTATCTATAAATACTGAATGGGTAATGAACCTGCAATATGTTTTTCTCCTTAAGCCTAGGTACCAGGCAAAAAACTGTTTTTTGTTTAAATTTGGCTTTAGAAATATTTTACCTTTATATTTTGCCTTTAAATTTTCTATTACCTTCCAGAATTTTTCCACTTTTTCCTTACATAAGTCAGGAGTGATAAATGTTGCCGGTTTAAGTATATAATTATCGATTTGAAAGGGGTGAGTTTTATATTCCTCAGGAGTAATATAATTGAGATTTTCAATTTTTATCCGCCTAACTCCTCTGGTTACTATATCCTGAATAAGTTTTTCTAAATAATTGATATTATCAGGCATTATAGTTGTCGATACTACTACATTTTCTTTGGGCAGGGCTTCTATATTTTTGATAACTTTTTCATAAGCATCAGGTACTCCTGTTATAGTATTATGAATATCAGAAGGTCCATAAAGTGAAAATATAATGTAGTCAATACCGGATTTTTTAACCTTATCTGGATTTAATAAATAACCATTAGTGGTAATTACTAGAGTTAAATCTTGACTTTTAATTTCGGATATTATTTCATAAATATCTTTACGAAAGAAGGGTTCTCCTCCTCCAATGTGAATAATAGGCTTATAATGTGATATCGATTTTATAAATTTGATTATTTCATAACTTGAAAGGTCAGAACTTTGGGGCTGTTCACTTCCATAAAAACTGCACATTTTGCATTTAAAGTTGCATTTAGAAGTTATGAGAAAATTTATAGTTACCGGAAATGGGGTATGTTTATGCCAGAGATAACTCAAGCCGGTTTTAACTATTGAGTGATTAAATAATCGTGGGTATAACCTCAGATAAAGGAAAAAATCCTTCATATTGCGATTATAATTAATAAATTGCCAGTGGGCAATTTATTAAATTATGGTTGGGAATATAAACTTAAATCAGTATAATTATTCAGGGTATGGATGTTACATACAGTAAACTTTGTCCTGTCTGTGGGGAAGATCTCAGGTTGAGTGAGGTTGAGACTAATACCTGCAAATCACGGAATATTTCTTTGTGTACTCAACCGGAAGATAAATTGTTGGAAGAGTTTATTTCCTTCTGTGAAGCTATTTCAGTTACTCCTCGTAAAATTCAAAGATTGTGGGCAAGAAGACTTTTAAGAAACGAAAGCTTTGCTGCTGTTGCTCCTACTGGAGTAGGAAAGACATTTTTTGGAGTTATATTTTCACTTTTTCTAACTACCAAGTCTAAAAGGGCTTATATAATTGTCCCTACCACTCTTCTGGTTAATCAGATTGTTGATATTATTAGAAAATATTCTGTTAAAAGCGGACATGAAATAAATATTAACGAAACGGGACAACAAGAAGGGGTGAAATACAGAAGTATAAATGTTGCTTTTTACCATCACAGTATGAAAAAATCAGAACGGGAGAAATTTATTAAAGTAATAAATACATCTAATATAGTTATAACCACTACTCAGTTTTTATCTCGACATTTTGAGTATCTTCAGAATATGGTTTTTGATTTTATTTTTGTTGATGATGTTGATGCCATTCTCAAATCTTCCAAAAATGTGGAAAGAATACTGTATCTTTTAGGATTTAATTATGATAACGGATGGGAGGGACAATCTAAGGGATGTTTAATGGTTTCTACTGCTACTGCTAAGGTGGGGAAAAAAGCAGAGTTATTTAGAAGTCTTTTGAACTTTGATATTGGTTCCTCTTCTTTTGCTCTCAGAAATATATCTGATTTGGCATTGAAGACTGTAGATTTAAATTCGGTTATGACAATCCTTACTGAGATGGGAGGGGGAGGAATAATCTATGCTTGTAACAGTGAGAAGGCTGCTTACATTTATGATGTTCTTAAGGATAAATTTAAAATTGGGATTGTAACTGCAGAAAGAAAAGATGATTTCCAGAAGTTTGTAGACGGCCAGTTGGATTATTTAATTGGGACTGCTAGTTATTATGGGACTCTGGTCAGAGGTTTGGATTTACCGTTAAGGATAAGATTTGTAATCTTTTACGGTGCTCCTGTATTTCGGATAAGAATTGAGGATATAGAAAATATAAGTGAGAAAATGGTTTCTGTTCTGGCATATTTATTTCGTGACCATGAGGAAGTTAAAAAATTTCTGCCTTTAACTAGATTAAATCCACGCAAACTCATGGCTCTTAGAATGACACTGAGAAAAATTTTCCAGTGGGGGGAGAAAAAAATTAAAGATAAAGATGTAGTAGTTACAGCTCAAGAGATAATTTTTCCGGATATTAGAACTTATATTCAAGGCTCAGGCAGAACATCTCGATTATATGCGGGGGGGATAACAAAGGGGGTGAGTTTTCTTCTGGAAAATAATGATGCAATTCTTCAGGCTTTTATCAATAGAGCCAAATATTACGATATAGAATTTGAGCTCTCGGAGATTCCAGAGATTGAATTTAGGCGTTTAAAAGAAGAAGTGGATAAAACCAGAGAGAAATTCAAACTCCGGAGTGAAATTGATATTATCAAGCCAGCGTTATTTATTGTAGAAAGTCCTACCAAGGTAAAACATATATCCAGATTTTTTGGTAAGCCTAGTATAAAAATTGTGGATAATATCCCGATATATGAAGTGGCAACTTCCAGATACATCTTGATGATTACTGCCTGTCTGGGACATGTTACTGATCTGGTTGTGGACAGGGGATTTCATGGAGTTGAAGTCAATGGTAAATATGTTCCAATTTATTCCTCTCTTAAAAAGTGCAAAAATTGCAATTATCAATTTAGTTCTGAAAATACCACATGTCCCAAATGTGGCAGTTCCCACATAGATGATTCTCGTTTTCGGATAAATACCTTGAGAAAACTTGCCCGTGATACTCAGTTTGTAATCATAGGAACTGACCCTGATAGTGAAGGGGAAAAAATAAGTTGGGATCTTAAGAATCTTTTGGCAGGGTGTGGAGAGATTAAAAGGGCTGAGTTCCACGAGGTGACCAGAAAAGCAGTTTTTCAAGCACTGGATAATCTCCGAGAGATTAATATCAATCTGGTCAAGGCTCAAATTATTAGAAGAATAGAAGATCGCTGGATAGGATTTATCCTCAGTCAGAAATTGTGGGAGATATTTAATGATAGGAATCTTTCTGCTGGTAGAGCTCAGACTCCAGTGCTGGGCTGGATAGTTAAGAGGGCAGAAGAATTCAGACACAAAAAGAATATTGCAATTATTCCCGAATGGAATTTAGTACTGGATAGTGGTAAAAAAGAACTGGAAGTAGTGATTAGTTTGATAGTGGAGGAGCAAACTGAAAAAATACCATTACCTCCTTATACTACTGATACCGTGTTAAGAGATGCTAATTTGATTTTAAAATTTCCAGCCCGAAAATGTATGGAACTGGCTCAGGACCTGTTTGAGAATGGGCTTATAACCTATCATCGTACAGGCTCCACACGGGTAAGTGATGTCGGATTTAGAATAGCCAGTGAATATCTCAAGGAGGATTTTGTAAAACGGGAATGGTTTACCGAAGGTGCTCATGAATGCATAAGACCCACACGGCCAATAGATAAAAATACCTTACAGAGACTAATGTCTGAAGGTATAATCCAGGCGGAACTGAATCGTGACCATCTTGCCCTTTATGATTTAATTTTTAGAAGATTTATGGCCAGCCAGTGTAAAAATTATTCTGTGCGAATAGTTACATATGAGATAAAGTATGATGGCAATTACAAACAGGAAGAAAGAGTGGTAGAAGCCAGTGGTAAGAGTTTTCAATTATATCGAGGAGTGGTTATAAAACCGTCTTTGCCTCTGGGGAAAT
>CBEUCN010000055.1:0-6827 GCA_965541635.1 uncultured bacterium | reverse complement strand
TAGAACAACTTCAGAGAGATAAATATCGGCTTCTGAATGCCTATAAGCATACAGATGTTTTACCCGCAGGATGTGGTGCTTTTGGCGGTAGTTCTCTTGCTATCAACCGCGAAAATTTAAGAAAAGCATTAGGATTTTCTCAATTAGGGACTAATAGTGTGGATATAGTTTCTGATCGCGATTTTATTCTGGAATACCTTAACTGTAATGTAATCCTGTCGTTACATTTAAGTAGGCTAAGCGAAGATTTAATAATTTATAATAGCCCTGGTTACGGATTCGTGGAATTTTCCGACAAAGTTACTACAGGTTCCAGTTTTATGCCTCATAAGAAAAATCCCGATCCTCTGGAATTGATAAGGGCATCCAGTGCTGAAGTTATTTCTTATTATGTTTTTCTGAGTGGAGTTTTGAAAGGACTGCCTACAACTTATAATCGTGACCTTCAGTTAGATAAAAAAAGTCTCTGGGGTAGTTATATAGTTATTAGTGATGTTTTAAGAGCAATGGGTTTGGTTATTCAAGAATTAAGACTGAATTTAGAAAAAATTAATGACCATCTTAGAGATGAGAGACTTTATTTAACAGATGTCTGCGAATATCTTGTTAAAAAAGGAATTGCTTGGAAGCAAGCTCATTATAGAATTGGTATGTTATTAAGAAAATCTGAAAAGAAAAAACTCAAAATATCGCAGTTAAATAAAAATGAAGTCCAAAAAATCTTGGGGATAGATGTGGATATCAAAAAGTTTTTAAATCCTCAACACTCAGTAGACTCTAAAAAGACAGCTGGTTCTACCAATCCTGATAAGGTTGAGCAAGAAATTTTAAAGTGGAAAAAGTTGCTTTCCTAATATGCATAGATTTCAATATAGAAACAACCATCTTTATGTTGAGCAGATAAAAGTATCACAAATTGTTCATAAATACGGCACTCCTTTATATATCTACAGTGGAAATGCCATTCTTGAACAGTTTCAGAAAATCCAACAAGCATTTTCTGATTTAAATCCTCTCATATGTTACAGCGCCAAGGCCAATTCCAATTTGTCAATTTTGCGATTATTAATAAAAGCTGGAGCTGGAGTAGATGTGGTCTCTGGTGGTGAGTTATTTAAAGCCTTAAAGGCAGGATGTCGTCCTCAAAAAATTGTCTATGCCGGTGTGGGTAAAACACCTCAGGAGATTGAATTTGCTCTTAGAAAAAAGATTTTATTTATAAATGTGGAATCCTATCAGGAACTGGAAGTCATCGAAAAATTGGCTGGAAAATTAAAATTGAAACAGAAGGTATGTTTGAGATTTAATCCTGACATTGATGCTTATTATACTCACAAATACATCACCACCGGAAAAAAGGAGACTAAATTTGGTTTGGATGAAGATACTATAAAAAAAATAATTTCCCACAGAAAAAGGTTCAAAAATGTGGAAATAAAGGGTATTCACATTCATATCGGTTCTCAGATTCTGGAACTTGCACCTTTTATGAATGCCATTTCTAAGGCGATTAAGCTTATTGATAATAGTGATATAGATATGGAATATCTGAACATTGGAGGAGGGCTGGGTATAAGATATAAAAGAGATGAGCAACCTTTAGATATATATGAATACGCTTCCAGAATAAAGAAATTAATAGGGCGAAGAAAGATCAGATTAATAATGGAGCCAGGAAGGTTTATAGTGGGAAATGCCGGTATACTGGTTACTCAGGTTATTTACCATAAACCAGGAATAAATAAAAACTTTCTTATTGTGGATGCCGGTATGCATCTTCTTCTCCGTCCTGCTTTGTATTCAGCTTACCATGAAATTGTGCCTCTAAATAAATTCCGTAAAAGAAAATATCACAAATTTGATATTGTAGGACCTATATGTGAAAGTTCCGATTTTCTGGGTAAGAATAGAAAATTACCCGAGGTAAAACCAGGAGAATATCTGGTAGTATTTTCTACGGGGGCATATGGGATGTGTATGGCTTTCAATTATAATGCTCAACCCAGATGTCGGGAGGTTTTAGTGATGAAGAATAGGATCTATGAAATCAGAAAACCAGAAACATATTATGATTTAATTTCCAAAGAAAAAATTCC
Organism: uncultured bacterium; assembly: GCA_965541635.1. Lineage (GTDB taxonomy): Bacteria > Omnitrophota > Gorgyraeia > Kaelpiales > Kaelpiaceae > 4484-49. Next base: position 4,731 of record CBEUCN010000055.1, on the reverse strand, counting down.
GCAATTTTTGAAATGAATAGATTGAAATTTACAAAAGTGGTGGCTACTGGCAATGATTTTATTATTATAAGAAACCAGAGATTTTCAGCACCAAAGTTAAAAAATCTGGCAAAAAAACTCTGTCGTCCTAAATATGGAATTGGGGGGGATGGGCTTTTAGTGTGTGAGCCTTCTTCCAAAGCAGATTTAAAAATGAGAATATTTAATCCTGACGGTTCGGAGGCTGAAATGTGTGGGAATGGAATTAGGTGTTTTATCCTCTGGGCATATAAAAATAATTTGATAGATTCCAGAACTAATGTTGAAACCATAGCAGGAATAATCTCAGGAAAAGTAACCGGTAAAAATAAAGTAAAGGTGGAGTTAAAAGCAGAGTTTGTTCCTTCTCCCGAGATTAAAATAAATTTCAAAGGCAGAAAAATTACAGGATATTTTATTAATACTGGAGTGCCACATTTTGTAATCGTTACTAATAGATTGCAAAAAGAAAATGTGGAGGAAATCGGAAGATTTATCCGTTTCCATTGTTATTTTGCTCCCCAGGGGACAAATGTTAACTTTGTTCAGTATGATAAAGGAAATCTTTACGTCCGCAGTTATGAAAGAGGAGTGGAGGCGGAGACTTTGGCCTGCGGAACTGGGTGTGTTGCTTCTGCCTTAATATGGGGGAAACTTAAGAATTTAAAGGCAGGTAAATTTATTGTGTTTCCAAAAAGTGGAGAAAGACTTAAAATAGAATATAGATATGATAAAGATAGGTTTGAAAAGGTCACACTGGAAGGCAAGGCAGAGGTTGTTTATGAGGGATATGTATACATTTGAGGAGGTGAATATTTATGTTTAGAGGATCAATGGTAGCTTTAGTGACCCCGTTTAAAGATGGTAAAGTCGATAAAAAAACACTTAAGAAACTTGTAAAGTTTCACATCGATAATAATACTTCAGCACTGGTCCCCTGTGGAACCACTGGAGAATCCGCTACTCTTTCTTATGAGGAACATGAAATGGTGATAGATATCGTAATTCAGGAAGCAAGAGGCAGAATTCCCGTCATTGCTGGTACTGGATCCAATTCCACATGGGAGGCAATAAAACTCACCAAGTTTGCAAAAAAGGTTGGTGCTAATGGCGCTCTTTTGATCTGTCCTTATTATAATAAGCCCACTCAAAATGGGTTGTATGAACATTTCAAAGCGATAGCAGAAGAAGTGGATGTTCCTCTAATTCTGTATAATATCCCATCCCGCACTGGAATAAACATGGCAGTTGATACCATATCCAAATTGGCTAAGAATTTTAAAAATATCGTAGGAATAAAGGAAGCCAGTGGTAATCTTGACCAGATGATAAATATCAAGATAAACACTCCTGACAATTTTCTGTTAATATCTGGAGACGATGCCCTTACACTCCCAATTCTTTCTATCGGAGGAGTAGGAGTTATCTCTGTCCTAGCAAACATTATGCCTCGAGAGGTGGAGGAAGTGGTGAGAAAATTTGAAAATGGAGATATTATAGAAGCCAGAAAGTTGCATTTTTATCTTTATCCTTTGATAAAAGCCATGTTTCTGGAAACAAATCCCATACCAGTAAAAACGGCCATGAGTATGATGGGTTTGATTTCTCCGGAGTTGCGATTGCCTCTGGCTCCAATGTCCGATAAAAACAGACAGATGTTGAGAAGAATACTAAAGCAATACCAGTTGATAAAATGAGTATAAAACTTGCTATTTCCGGTGCCAGAGGAAAGATGGGAACCAGGATATCTTTGTTGGCTTTTCAGGATCCGGATATAGAAATAGTGTCTGCCCTTGAGGATTCTAGACATCCTGATGTGGGGAAAGACCTTGGGAAGTTGGTTATAGGGGAGGAGAAAGGTGTAATAATTGAAAAAGATGCCAAAAAAGTAATAGAAAAAGCCGATGTAGTGGTAGAATTTAGCAGTCCTTCGGCTACTTTGGAGCATTTGAAGATTATTGCTGAAAGTAGAAAGAAAGCTGTAGTTGGGACTACTGGACTGGATAAAGAAATGGAAAAGATTAAATCCTGGGCTCAACAAACTGCTATTTTAGTTTCTCCTAATATGAGCATAGGCGTTAATGTTTTATTAAAAATTTTGCCTTACCTTACTAAATTTTTAGGGGAGGAATATGACATTGAGATAGTTGAACTTCATCACAATAGAAAAAAAGATGCCCCCAGTGGCACAGCATTGAAACTGGTGGAAATAATTAAGCAGGTGAGAACTGAACTTAAAGAGGTTTATGGACGAAAGGGATTATCAGGTCCAAGAAAAAAGGATGAACTGGGCATACATGCTCTCAGGCTTGGAGATATAGTGGGAGAGCACCGCGTAATATTTGCAGGTAATGATGAGAAAATAGAACTTGTTCATACCGCAGGTTCTCGGGATATCTTTGCTCGTGGAGCTATACGGGCTATAAAATATATTGCTGACAAAGAGCATGGTCTATATACCATGAGTGATGTTCTGGACGTGGGGATATAACCATATGAGGCGAATAAAGATTTTAACTCTTATCTCAGTATTGATTTTGTCTGTTATGCTAAGTCTATCTCCACTTTCTGTTAATTTGGATAAGCTTATACTGGGCCATTTTTTAGGGATAAACGAGAAGAATCATGCCAGAAATGATATGATTGTTGTGAAAATAGATAAGAGTGTTGTTAAAGAGAACAAACTCTGGCCCTGGAAAGAAAACTGGCCAGAGTATCTTCTGGCATTTTTAATGGACCTTAAACCTGAGAAGATAATTTTAGGGCCTGAATTTTTAGATTCCATTTCTGATTTAAGTTTTCTGGATAATTTTTTAAAAAGAGGGATTCTTGTAATCTCTGCTCCCGAAATGAAAAAATTGCCTTCTACTATAAAAATCAATGGTCATCTTCATATTAATAACTGGAATGGATATTACTCTTCTCTTCTTGCTTATAATAGTCTGCCACTTTTAAAAATTAATCCCAAATTGGATATAAAGGGAGATAAATTTTATTTCTTACCACTAACAGATATTCCTAATGTAGTGGCAGCAAAAGATATAGCCTTGGCTGGTTTTCTTAGAGGTGAAGAATTTGAAGGTTTTAACCTCAGTTCTATCGCAGGTAAACTGATATTCCTGGAGGTTTCAGGACAAAAATTGATGTCGGAAGTTTCTTTACTTTGTGCTCAGTTGAATAATACTATTTTCTATTTATTACCCCCTGAACTTTCTTTGTATTTTGGTCTTTTCCTTTTTGTAGTTATTTATATTTTATGTAAAAAATTGAAATTCCGCCCTGCTTTCTTGATATTTGCTATAAGTATAATTTCGGTGGCATTGTTTCATTATGGATGTTTCCACACTCGCAGAACCTATTTTGAAATTATTCCTGTGGGGATATTTTTAATTTCGAGTTTTGGGACAGCGTTAATAGAAAAAGAAATTCAGAATCGAAAAGAGAAAAAATATAGAAAAGAAATGCAGGTTGCAAGACTCTTTAAAGAAAAAGAAATTCTTCCTGTTACCAATATATCTTCTGATGGGGTAGCAGTAAGTATTACCAGATATAAGATGGATAAAGTTGGGGGGGATTTTTATCAGTTTCTGGAATTCAGTAAAGGAGAATTGGGGATAATTTTAGGTTGGGTTCCTGATGATGGAATTGAACGGGTGAAATATATTATGGAGGTGGTTCATGGCTGGAGAGATTTTGCTACTGTGTATAAAGAACCGGCTAAAGTTATCCAGGTTTTAAATAATTCCCTTTTTCGATTTGGAGAACAGGGTAAATATGCCACTCTTATATATATGGTATTTGATGCCAAGAAATCGACATTGAAATATGTAAATGCTGGCCATGACCCTTTTATACTTTTAAGATCAACAGGTTTCGTTAAAGTAATAGAAGCCGATGAACCAACACCTGTAGGTATCGCTAGAGATATCAGTTTCAAGGAAAATGAGATGATTCTTTATCCCGGGGATTCTGTAATAGCCTTTAGCGGAGGAATCTCAAAGATAATTCAGGAAAAGGAGGGAATAAAAAGAGAATTTCTGGACTCTTTAAAATCTTACCTTGAGTATCAACCTCAGGAATTCTGCAATCATATATTCAATGCTCTGGTTAAGACTTATCCTCACAAGCCTGATGAAGAATGGTCACTTCTAACAATGAAAGTGGAATGATGAAAGAACTTGGTTCTAAAATTAACAATGACAGAAAAGTCAAAAATGAGGCGCGTTCAAATATTATTGAATTACTTGCTAATGGTCTGGGTTCTCTGGAGCGAGGGCTTCAGGCAGTTAGAAAGAATGTTGTAACTCCAGCAGGAAATATAGATATTCTGGCGGTGGATATGGTGGGAAGAATAGTAATTGTGGAGGTATGTGATAGCAGTAACGAAGACATTTTATTCCGTGCTATTGACCATTTTGACTGGGCATTATCTGAAATGCATAACCTTAAAGAAAAACTGGACTCCTATAATATTGATCCCACACTGGCTCCCAGAATTCTGATTCTTGCACCATCATTTACAGAAAAATTTGTAAAAAGAGCATCATATCTTAATCCTAATTTCATTGATATTTACGAATTTCAGATAAAAGAAAGTATGGGAACTAAAAAAATTTATTTCCGTCCGTTTTCATTCATAAATCATAAAAGATGGGTTTTGGACCTTAAAACTAAATCTCTCGATGACCATTTTAACTATATTGAGAATATGGA
>CBEUCN010000054.1:0-7323 GCA_965541635.1 uncultured bacterium | reverse complement strand
GGTTATCAAGTTTAAGAGTAGTATTTTGTTTTGGGTTTTTGGCTTTCTTTGCATGTAGGAGGTATTTATTTTTGGCTAATGTTTTAATTTTTTTAAAAAGTTCTTTACTGAAGTAAGATAATTTTACTACTCCATAATATACCTGTATCAGGTGTATACTATATATCTTTACTGTTCTATTTATATCAGAAAATTATTGACTGTAGAGAGTTTTTTGATTACATTATATGGATATAAAGAAGGAGGTGTGTAATGGTTAAGTATGTAGTATTAGTGGTAGGTGTGATTTTTGTGATACTCGGTATCTGGGGTGTAGTAGTATGGTGGCCTGATTTTTTAACGGTCCTTAAAGGTGGAGGAACACCATTTTTGGCTTTTATCGGAGCTATAATGGCAATAGCTGCAGTAAGTGAGATAAGAGATGCTATTGCCAGGAAGAGGGAGGAAGAAAAAGAAAAACAGCAGGAACAAGAACAGGCTCAGGAGGAACAAAAGCAGGGATAACTTAATTAAAGTAGAGTTAAAGATAATGGGTGGGGAGCGTCGATGCTCCCCATTTTTATTGATATGGAGAAATTGAAGAAATTTCTAAAACTGATAACAGATCTAGCTTACCCACACAGAGTTTATATAGTGGGAGGACTGGTCAGAGATCTGCTTTTAAACAGACAAAAAGCAATTATAGATTGCGATATTGTTATTTCCGGAAATGTTCTGAAGATAAGTAAAGATTTTTCTGAGAAGATTAATGGTTATTGGTTTATTCTTGATTCTGAACATGAAGTTTATCGGGTGGTGGATAAGGAGGGCTCTTTTAGATTTGATTTTACTTCTATGAAAGGGGAAGATATCTACCAGGATTTAAGGACGAGAGATTATACTATAAATGCTCTGGCAATGGATATAACAGAAGATTTTAGTCTTGGCAATATAATAGACCCCTTATATGGACAGGAGGATTTGAAGAGAAGAATAGTTAGGGCAATAAGCGAGCAGAATCTGATAGTAGACCCTATAAGAATCCTTAGAGGAGTCAGTTTAAGCAGTGAACTAGATTTTGAAATTGAATCTGGTACATGGAAGTTACTTTCTCAATATGCTTATCTTTTAGAAAAGGAAGCAGGAGAAAGAATAAGTGAGGAATTATTTAAAATACTTAAAAATAAGAATTCATTTAAATATTTTATCCTTCTTAATGAATTAAAAATCTTGGATGTAATTTTTCTGGGATGGAAGCAGTTGAGAATTCCTCCGCCGGGCCCTTATCATCATCTTCCTATAGATGAACATTCTATTGAAACATTGCGGTGTCTGGAAAATCTATCGTTGCAAATTCAGCAATGTAAACAATTACTGGAGTATTTGAATGAAAAAATAAGAGAAGGACGGACCCGATTTGAAATATTGAAACTGGGATCTCTTTTGCATGATATAGGTAAGCCCCCTGCCTATCATGTTGAGGATGGAAAGTTAAAATTTACAGGTCATGAAAAAATTGGTGCTGAAATCACCAGAAAAATATGCCAACGGCTGAAGTTTTCTAATAGGGAGACGGATATGGTTTGTAAGTATGTCTATTATCACTTACGACCAGGCTTTCTGGTTGATTGTATCGCCAGTTCCAAAAGGGCGGTATTTAGATACTTCCGAGACACTGAGAATGAGGCAGTGGCGATTTTGCTTTTATCTCTGGCAGATAAGGAGGCGACACGAGGAGAACTTTCTGATGAATCTGACATTCGCAGACATCATGAGATAATCTGGGATCTTATTCATGCCTATTTCCAGAAAAAGGAAGAGATTAAACCTCCGAGATTAATCACCGGTTGGGATGTAATGGAGATATTAAAAATACCCTCTGGCCCTATAGTGGGAAAAATATTGCGAGAAATAGAAGAGGCTCAGGCAGAAAAGAAAATAACTACTCGTGAAGAAGCCATTAAATATGCAAAAGCAATTTATGCCCAACTGAGCAGGAATGTTGAAAAATAATTTAGGAGTTGTTATATTATAAGCGCGAATTTACCAATAAGGAGAGGTGCGAGAGCGGCCGAATCGGAGCGATTGGAAATCGCTTGTCCCGTTAAAAGCGGGACCCCGGGTTCAAATCCCGGCCTCTCCGCCATCACCAATAACCCGGAAATAGTTGGATAAAAAATTTTTCTTATACTTTATAGTTGGTCTTGTATTAACCTCCTGTGGGAGTAGATCGGTTAAAAATATAAATTCCAGAGGTGAAAACATTGTATGTTTTGGAGATAGCATCACTTATGGTTTAGGGGCCTCTCCTGGACATGATTATCCTTCTCTGCTGGCAAAAAAGGTAAATCTAACAGTAATTAATGCTGGTAAAAATGGTGATACCACCAAAGGAGCATTGCAGAGACTCCAGCATGATGTTTTGGATAAAAAGCCCTATCTTGTAATTGTAGAACTGGGGGCTAATGATTATCTGAAAGGCATAAGAGCAGAGACCACACTTAAAAATCTGGAAGAAATAATAAGGAAAATTCAACAAGCGGGAGCGATGGTGGCGATAACTGAAATTCACACCGGCTTTATAATGAGGAAGCAGGCAAGTGGGATTAGAAGATTGGCAAAGAAGTATCGATGTTTATTTATTCCCAATATTCTGGAAGGCATATTAGGAGAGAAAGAATTGTGCTCTGATGCTATTCATCCCAACGATAAGGGATATGAGATAATAGCAGAAAGAGTATATCGGGCAATTAAGCCCCTAATAGCCAGAAGGCTGTCCCAGCGGTAAAGAATCATTATATTTTAATTAGTTATTTGACGGTTTCTAATTTTTTGATATATAATTTAATTGAAAATGAAAACCAGTTTCAGTTATAAAGAGATAAAGGAAAAGGGATACAAAATTACTCGTCAGAGAGAAATTGTCTTTGATATTTTAAGAAAAGCAAATATGCATTTAAGTGCCGATGAGATTTATATTAAAGCTAAAAGTAGAAATCCTGGTATAGGTCTGACTACCATTTACCGCACACTGGAGATGCTTTATAATCTGGGATATGTAAACAAGTACGATTTTGGAGAAGGAAGGGCAAGATATGAACTTAATGATGCCGTGGTTGAAACCTGTAAGCACCATCACCATCTGATATGCCTGAGGTGCAATCGGGTTATAGATTATACTGATTTTGTCCCTCAGGAGACAGAGCTGATTACAAAAGCTATTTCTGGCATCTCTAGAAAGTATGGGTTTAAGGTTCAAACCCATATCATTCAATTTTATGGTATATGCAAGGAATGTCAGAAAAGAAAAAATAAAAATGGAAGATTATAAATTTAAATATATTTATGGCCCGGTCTCATCGTGGCGTTTGGGTTCCTCTCTGGGAATAGACCCTCTGGCTCAGGAAGTAAAAATTTGCAGTTTTAACTGTATTTACTGTCAACTGGGAGAAAAGGGGATTATGACATTGGAGAGAAAAATATATATTCCTGCAGAAAAAATTATTGAAGAGCTGAAACGACTCCCAGATATTAAGGTGGATTATATCACCTTCTCTGGGACAGGTGAGCCTACTCTGGCAGGGAATTTAGAAGAGATTATAGATGGTATAAGAGCGGTAAGAAAGGAACCGTTAGCCATCCTTACCAACGCAAGTTTGTTTTCTCAAGAGGAAGTTAGAAAGAATTTAAATAAAATTGATTTTGTTATTGCTAAGCTTGATGCCTGTTGTCAGGAAGTTTTAGAAAAGGTGAATAGACCTGTTAATGGTGTTGATTTTGCTCACATAATTGAAGGGATAAAAAAATTTAGAAAGGACTATCAGGGTAGATTGGGGATTCAGATAATGTTTGTTAATCAAAATAAAGATTCTGCTTCTGCGATTGCTGAAATTCTGGAGGAGATAAGGCCTGATGAAGTTCAACTCAATACTCCTTTAAGACCCTGTGGTGTAGAACCTCTTTCGGTTCGGGATATGGAAGAGATTGAGATCTGTTTCCGTAAATTCAATGTCAGAATGGTATATAAAGCAGAACATAAAAAGGTAAATCCGTTGAGTGATGGAGATACTCTTAAAAGAAGAGGCAAAATATAGAAGTTATATACTTTTTATGAATATAAATAAAAATCTGTCTTTGAGAATTGGTAAACTGGGAGAATTGCGGTTTGATAAAGGGAAATATATTTATGTCGGTTCAGCCCGTAAGGGGCTCAATAATCGGATACAAAGGCATCTTGCAAAAAATAAAAAATTATTCTGGCATATAGATTACCTGACAATTCATCCCCGGGTTGAGGTGTTTAAAGTCGGCGTGTCAAATATAGAAGAGTGTAAACTTGCGGGTTTCCTGAAAAGGAGGTTAGATGTAATCCCTGGATTTGGTTGTTCAGATTGTAACTGTAAGGGGCATCTTTTCAGATACGACAGGGAAGTGAGCCTTCCGAAAGGGGTGGAAATTTTATGGGTATGATAGTGGATCTTACTCGGCTTAAACCTGGAGAAGAGGGAGTGGTCAGGGAAATAATCGGTGGACCAGGACTGATTCGGAGATTAGAAAATATGGGGATAAGGAAAGGCTGTAAGATTAGAAAAATGAGTACTCATTTCTGGCACGGTCCTCAGACCGTTCAGGTGGGAAATACAAATTTAGCACTGGGATATGGGATGGCTAAAAAGATTCTGGTAGAGGTTGAAAGATGAAAAAAATCCTTCTGGTCGGCAATCCCAATGTGGGTAAAAGTGCGATTTTTTCCCGGCTGACAGGCGTTAAGGTCGTGGTGGCAAATTATCCTGGCACAACAGTGGAGTACACAAAGGGTAAAACGAAATTACTGGGAGAGGCAGTCGAGATAATAGATGTCCCCGGTATATACAGCTTATCTCCTACCTGTAAGGCTGAGGAAGTTGCAGTTAAGATGATATCTGAGGCTAATGTGATAATAAATGTCGTTGATGCTACTAATCTGGAGAGGAATCTTTCTTTAACTCTGGAGTTAATTGAGAAGGGGTATCCTGTGATTATAGCATTGAATTTCTGGGATGAGACAAAACATAAAGGTATAAATATAGATGTAGATAAACTTCAGGAACTTCTAGGCGTTGCAGTTGTCCCCACCTGTGGGCTTACAGGAGCAGGTATAAGGGAATTGGTGATGCGGATGAGAGAGGCGAAGCCGGGGAAAAAGGTGGATATTGACTACCATCTTCGATGGCAGAAAATAGGAGAGATTGTAAATCAAGTTCAGAAGCTCACCCATCATCACCATACATTTCTGCAAATCCTGGAAGAACTCAGTATAAAGCCTTTCATTGGGTTGTTGCTGGCGTTCTTCGTAATTGGTATATCTTTTGTAGTAATTAGATTCATAGGAGAATCACTGATAAACTATATACTGGATCCTGCATTTGAGAATATTTGGCGGCCAGTGGTTACGAAGATAAGCCAGGCACTGGGAGGGGAAGGGCTGGTGCATTATATCCTGATAGGGAACCTTATAAACGGGGAGATAGATTTCGGGTTGTCGTTTGGACTTCTTACCACAGGACTGTATATTCCGATTGTCGCTGTTTTGCCTTATATATTCAGTTTTTATCTGATGTTGGGAATACTTGAGGATTTTGGATATTTACCCCGACTTGCTGTTCTGGTAGATAACCTTATGCACAAACTGGGGCTTCACGGTTATGCTATCATATCCATGATTCTTGGGTTAGGATGTAATGTGCCAGGTGCCCTTGCCACGCGGCTTCTGGAGAATCGTAGAGAAAAATTTATTGCCTCTACACTAATGGCAATTGCTGTTCCCTGTATGGCTCAGATTGCAGTTATAGTGGGGCTTGTAGGTAGAAGAGGTTTTTTACCTCTGGGAACTGTATTCTTTACACTTTTCATCCTCTGGGTTAGCCTGGGATTTATATTGAATAAAATTTTAAAAGGGGAAACTCCGCCTTTACTTCTGGAAATTCCTCCTTACAGAATGCCAATCTCCAGTGTGGTAATAAAAAAACTTAGCTGGCGAATAAAGGGATTTCTGTTTTCTGCGATTCCCTATGTGCTTATAGGAGTATTTATCGTAAATCTCCTTTATGCTTTAAAAATAATTGATTTTTTAGCAAAAATTTTCTCTCCAGTTTTAAAAAATATCTGGGGACTGCCTCCCTCTGCTATCTCGGCGCTTCTGGTTGGATTTTTAAGAAAGGATGTGGCAGTGGGAATGCTTGGTCCTTTGAATTTAGCCACTAAACAGTTAATTATAGGTTCGGTAATTCTGGCAGTGTATTTTCCCTGTGTGGCAACTTTTGTAGTTTTAACTCGGGAACTGGGAGTAAGAGATATGATAAAATCTGCTATGTTGATGATTGTGGTTGCAATAATTGTGGGAGGAATATTGAATCTGATATTGTAATTATGAAATTTGAAGATATAGATAAAGCACGGAAAATATTGGGACTGGGTGAGTCAGCCACATTAGAAGAAATTAAAAATGCCTACTATAATTTAGTAAAGAAGTTTCATCCTGATAAATGTCGGGACAAAGATAAAAAAGAATGTGAGCAAAAGCTGAAGAAGATAAATTGGGCATTTGAGATAATTAAGGATTATATTTATTCTTATCGGATTTCCTTCTCACAGGAAGAATTTCAATCGCATTTTACAGATACAGAAAAAATAATGCGAGAACATATGGAACGCTTCTTTAATGGTTGGTGGGCAGATATTTAAAGCTTTCTGATGGTATCAATTATTTTTTAGCAAAATTGTCCCCTATATTTCCGAGCTCTCTATTCCTTTAGTTTGACAAGAATATTTTAAAATGCTATTTTTTTTTTATAGAGGAGGGAGGATAAAAAATGGATAGAATTAAGAGTTTAAAAATTATGTTTTTCTTTTCTTTTTTATTATTAATCTTTGTGTTCACATATAATGTTTCTGACAAATTATCCTTTCGCAGGATTCGGCCTCAACTTACAGAAACCCTATTGAGGCTTCAGGCAATATTGGAAGACCCAACAGGGGTAATAGAAGATGAAGAATTAATTAAAAAGGGAATATTAGATGAACTTTTAAGGATAAATCCTGAATATGCTCACAAATATGAGCAGAAGGCAAAGGGAATACTGGTAAAGATTTATAAGGAAGTAAGAGAAGGAAAGAGGAGAATATTTCCTCGGGGATTATGGCAAGGGGAACAGGGCAAGATAAATGCTAAGGTGATTATAAGATATGTTGTGGAGGAGGTAGAGGGTTGGTCGTTACCTGATTTGCCTAAGATGAGAAGTAATTGGGGAAATTGGTTTCATAAGGAAATAGGATTAGGAGGCATGCTTGGGCGGAAATTCCATA
>CBEUCN010000053.1:0-7496 GCA_965541635.1 uncultured bacterium | reverse complement strand
TGCATAAAATTCAGGGAATTGGTGCGGGTTTCATTCCGGATGTCTTAAGGGTAGATTTGATAGATGAAGTAATTCAGGTTAACGATGAAGATGCGATAGAAATGGCTAAAAGGTTAGCAAGAGAAGAAGGGATATTAGCTGGTGTTTCCTCTGGGGCTGCTCTTTGGGCAGGGATTGAAGTGGCGAAGAGGCAGGAAAGTAAAGGTAAGTTAATTGTTGTGATATTCCCTGATACCGGTGAGAGGTACCTTTCTGTATGGTTAACCGAGGAACTGGAAGCTGGAGCTTAAAGGTGCCTTGAAAAATTTATAGAGGGAAGGAGGCAGAGATGTCTAAAACAATTCAAGAGATCAACGAGAAGATTAAAAAGGGTAAGGCTGTAGTTGTTACTGCGGAGGAGATGATCGAGATCGTAAGGGAAAAAGGGGAAAAGAAAGCAGCAAAGGAGGTAGATGTTGTCACAACCGGAACCTTTGGGCCGATGTGTTCATCCGGTGCATACATCAACTTAGGTCATTCCAAGCCGAGAATAAAATTGGGAGGAGGTAAGGTCTATATAAATGGGGTTGAAGCATATGCTGGTTTTGCTGCAGTAGATGTATACATCGGTGCATCAGCCCTTCCACCGGATGATCCCCGCAATAAGGTTTATCCAGGGGAGTTTAGATATGGCGGAGGCCATGTTATTGAGGATCTGGTCTCGGGTAAGGATTTGGTTTTAACCGCAACTACATATGGTACGGATTGTTATCCTAAGAAGGAGCTGAAGACGCTTATAAACATTAAAGATTTAAACGAGGCTGTCCTATTCAATCCCAGAAACTGTTACCAGAATTATAATGTTGCTGTTAATCTCTCGGATAGGATCATCTACACTTACATGGGTACGCTGAAGCCCAATTTAGGTAATGCCAATTATTGCAGTGCAGGACAACTTTCGCCTTTGCTTAACGATCCCTATTACAGGACAATAGGTATTGGCACACGGATTTTTTTAGGAGGTGGGATTGGTTATATAGCCTGGTGGGGAACACAGCATAATCCCTCTGTAGAAAGAGCTGAAAATGGTACTCCTCTTTTACCAGCTGGCACAATTGCTGTGATTGGCGATTTGAAACAGATGAAGTCCGAATGGCTTAGAGGTACAAGTATGCTCGGGTACGGCGTATCGCTAAGCATAGGAATTGGTATTCCAATTCCTATATTGGATGAGGAGATGGCCTACTATACCTCTGTAAGTGATGAACAAATCTACACTCAAATAATCGATTATAGTAGAGCATATCCCCAGGATATACCTGAAATCTTGGGACAGGTAAATTACGCTCAACTCCGTAGCGGTAAGATCAAGATAAATGGTAAAGAAGTACCTACCGGGAGCTTGTCCAGCTATGCTAAGGCAAGGCAGATAGCAAATATACTCAAGGAATGGATAAAGGAGGGTAAGTTTTTACTTACTGAGCCTGTAGAGAAATTACCCTCTGCTGAGTCTGGTTATACATTTAAGCCCATGAAGATCAGGGAGGTTTAAAGTCAGGAAATAAGAGGATGACCAGTAAGAAGATCGTATCTTATGTCTTTTCAGTCCTCAAGAAGAGATGCATCGCCTGTGAATTTTGTATAAAGGTTTATTCTTATGGGGCATTAGAGATTAACTTCAATCTGTAAAAACTCAAAAAGGGTTCAAGGAGAATGGCTTTTTTCCAAAAATTTCGATGAGGGAACAGAAATTTAAAAAATTAGAACGGTTAAAGGAAATTCTCAAGGGCATGGATAAAGTTATTTTAGCTTATTCAGGCGGTGTTGATAGTACCTTTTTGTTAAAAGTGGCATCAGAAGTTCTTGGAGGAGATCTTTTAGCTGTAACTATTAAATCCCAAATTTTCCCTAAGAGGGAGCTTTCAACTGCTAAGGAGATAGCATTAAAATTAGGAGCCAAGCATAAGTTCATAAAAGGGAATCAACTCCAAGAACCGAACTTTCTCAAGAATAATAAGGATAGGTGTTATTGGTGTAAGAAGGAGTTATTTTCTAAATTGATCGAATTTACGCAAAGAGGTGGCTTCAATTGCGTGATTGAAGGTTCTAATTTTGATGATCTCAAAGATTATAGGCCTGGCATGGAAGCATTGAAGGAGTTAGGGATAAGGAGCCCTTTGGTTGAGGCAAGGTTGGAGAAGGCAGAGATTAGGATTTTATCTAAGGATTGGAAATTACCGACTTGGAATAAGCCTTCCCTTGCCTGTCTCGCTACCAGGATAGCTTATGGGATAAGAATAGAACCTGAAATTTTAAGGCAAATTAATCGCATTGAGGAGTTTCTACTTGATTGTGGTTTCAGAAAGGTTAGAATAAGGTATCATGGAGATTGGACAAGGATAGAAGTTGACAGGAGCCAGATTGGAAGGTTTCTGAAAAGGGGGATAAGGGAGGAGGTTCTGAATAAGTTAAAGAGATTAAAATCCAAGTTTATCCTTTTAGATCTGGAAGGCTACAGGATGGGAAGTATGAATTTAGTTGGAGGTGAAAGGAGATGAAAAAGATCTACCTTGATTATGCAGCTACCACACCTTGTGCTGAAGAAGTCTCGGAATCTATGCGGGTTTATTTTACAACGGAATTTGGGAATCCCTCCAGTTTGCACTCCTATGGTCAGAGCGCCAGGAAGGCAATAGAGGAGGTAAGGCAGAAGATAGCTAAGTTCTTAAATGCCTCCCCTGAGGAAATAGTGTTTACATCCGGAGGGACGGAAAGCAATAACTTTGCTTTGAAGGGAATAGCTTATGCAAATAAAGATAGGGGGAATCATATAATCACATCTTCCATAGAACATCATGCGGTAATTGAGCCCTGCAAGTTCTTAGAGGAGGAAGGTTTTGAGGTCACGTATTTAAAGGTCGATAAATATGGCTTTGTCGATCCCGAGGATGTGAGGAAGGCTATTACTGATAGGACTATTTTGATTTCCATCATGCATGCAAATAATGAGATTGGGACGATTCAACCGATAAAGGAGATAGCTCAAATCGCAAAAGAAAGGGAGATATATTTCCATACTGATGCAGTCCAGACTTTTGGACACTTGAAGATAGATGTAGAGGAGATAGATGTGGATCTGTTAAGTGCTTCAGCTCATAAGTTATACGGACCCAAAGGGGTTGGTTTTCTTTACATGAGGAAGGGGATCAAAATTTTGCCTTTTATGCATGGAGGGGAGCAGGAGAATAGGAGGCGGGCCTCTACCCATAATGTCCCTGGAATTGTGGGTTTCGGTAAAGCGGTTGAGCTTGCGGAAAGGCAGATGGAAGAGGAAGCTAAGACCTTAAGTAGCTATAGGGACAAGTTAATTACGGGAATTCTGGAGGAGATCGATGAGGTAATATTGAATGGCCCCCCATCTCATCTACCGGAATTTTTCGATAAACGGCTTCCGAATAACGTCAATTTTTCGCTTAAATACATAGAAGGAGAATCTCTGGTTTTGAACTTGGATATGCAGGGGATTGCCTGCTCTACTGGTTCTGCCTGTTCTTCAAAAAGCCTTGAGCCTTCTCATGTCCTTTTAGCCATAGGTCTTCCTCCAGAGATCGCCCATGGTTCGGTTAGATTTACTTTGGGTAGGTATACAAAGGAAGAAGATATAGACTATGTGTTGGAGGTATTGCCTAAGGTAGTTAAAAGGCTTCGTTCCATGTCGCCATTTTATAAGGGGAAATAGAGATGCCAGAGTATAGTGAGAAGGTAATGGATCACTTCTTAAATCCCAGAAATGTAGGAGAGATCCCAGATGCAGATGGTATCGGTAGGGTTGGGAATCCTGTATGTGGGGACATGATGGAGCTTTATATAAGGGTGAAGGAGGGAAGGATAATAGATGCCAAGTTTAAGACCTTTGGATGTGGAGCAGCTATTGCTACAAGTTCTATAGTTACGGAACTGATTAAAGGTAAAACCATAGAGGAGGCACTTAAGATATCAAATGAGACTGTAACTGAGGCATTAGGGGGTTTACCCAAGCATAAACTTCACTGTTCCGTTCTCGCAGAACAGGCTTTAAAAGCAGCAATTGAAGATTACAAAAAGAGGTCTTGCCGGGAATGAAGAAGGTCTTGGTTGCAATGAGTGGGGGTGTAGATTCATCTGTATCTGCATTATTATTAAAAGAAAGGGGTTTTGAGGTCGTTGGTGTCACTATGCATTTAGGTTTGAAGGGGGAGGGGAGTAGACGTCCAAGATGTTGCGGACCTTCCGCTATTGAAGATGCCAAGAGAGTTTGTGCCAGGTTGGGAATCTTTCATTATGTATTTGATTTCTCTCAAGAACTGGAAGAGAAAGTGATAAAGAGGTTTGTGGATGAATATCTTAACGGCAGGACTCCCAATCCTTGTATTGACTGTAATAAATTCATAAAATTTGGATCATTGCTTAAAAAGGCAGAAGCTAAGGGATTTGATTATTTAGCTACTGGACATTATGCCAGGGTAGAGGAAGTAGGAGGTAGGTATTTTCTAAAGAAGCCCAAGGATAAAGTCAAGGATCAGACCTATTTTCTATATCCAATTAAAAGAGAAGCTTTTAGTAAAATACTATTCCCATTGGCTGATTTAACGAAGGAGGAGGTCAGGCAGATTGCAAGGAAGAATAAATTACCCGTAGCTGAGAAACCTCAAAGTCAAGATATATGCTTTATTCCGGAGAGGGACTATCGGAAATTCCTGACAGAGAGGATAAAGGAATTGAGAGAGGGTCATATCGTGGATTTAAGTGGGAAGATCCTGGGCAGACATAAGGGTATATTTTTTTATACAATTGGACAGAGACAAGGCTTAGGAATAAGCTGGAGGGAGCCCCTTTATGTTATAGCTATTAATCCCAAGGAAAATAAGGTAATTGTAGGTGAGAAGAAAGATCTAAAGGCAAGGGGGCTCAAAGTTAAGGATTTAAACTTACTTGTTGATGAGTTGCCAAAAAGGGCATTTGCTAAGTTAAGGTATACTCATAAAGGTGAATGGTGCACAGTGGGTATAAAAGATGGCAAGTTGGAATTAATATTTGATGAGCCCCAGGAAGCAATAACACCGGGTCAATCTGTCGTCCTATACGATGGGGATTTGGTTTTAGGTGGTGGGATAATAGAGGAGGTCGTTAGGGATGCAGATCATTGAGAAGATCAGAAAATTGAAGGGAGAAAGGAACGCAATTATCTTAGCTCACAACTACCAACTGCCAGAGGTGCAGGAAATAGCTGATTTCGTTGGCGACTCCTTAGGGCTTTCTATTCAGGCAAGTAACACAGATGCTGATGTGATAGTATTTTGCGGGGTTTACTTTATGGCTGAGACCGCAAAGATTGTCTCCCCTGAGAAAACTGTTTTAATCCCTGATGAAAATGCCGGTTGTCCTATGGCTGATATGATTACCGCCTATAAGTTAAAAAAATTTAAGGAGAATTATCCCGGAAGGAATGTCCTCTGTTATGTAAACACCCCTGCGGAAGTAAAGGCAGAATGTGATCTGTGCTGTACATCAGCCAATGCTGTGGAAGTAGTAAATAAAGCATTTAAAGATGAAGAGGAGATAATTTTTGTACCTGATAAATATCTGGGTGATTATGTTTACAGGATGACCGCAAAGAAAATGATTCTCTGGGATGGGTATTGTCCGGTGCATGTAAAGATAATGTCAGAGGATATAATAGAAAAGAAAAAACTTTATCCTAATGCCAGAGTTATGGTTCATCCTGAATGTAAGCCAGAAGTTCTTGAACTTGCGGATGCTGTTTGTTCCACTGAAGGTATGGTTAAGTATGTTAAGAATTCAGATGCTTCTGAATTTATTGTAGGAACTGAAATTGGTATGATTTATCGTCTTCAAAAAGAAAATTCTGATAAAAAATTTTATCCTGCAACTGAACTGGCAATCTGTGAGGATATGAAAAAGATAAATCTGGAAAAAATACTTAGGACTCTGGAGGAGATGAAATACGAAATTAAGTTAGCCCCAGAAATAATTAAGAAATCTCAGAGTAGTATCCAGAAAATGCTGGAATTGTGAATTGGATAACTGTATCCATTACCTCCATAATTTTTTAAAGGCTCTCTTCCAGAACAGCCAAGATAAAATTTAAACTATCTCCTTTATGAGGAGAAGAAGTATTTTGAGGTGATTCTACCTGAAGGTAGAGGTATTTTTTGTCTGGACCACACTGATAGTTGAAATCCAAACAGTCCCACTGTTTACCCGCTTCCGAATTTAGAGCATTTTTGAAAATAATTTCTCCCCGGCCTATTATACTATTCAAATTTAACCTTTTTTCGGAAGCCAACATCCAAATGTTATCATCGCGGGGAGAGGGTTCACCACCGGCAAACATCAGTCCTATCCTGACTGCAGTAGTTTCGGGGTTAGTTAATTTAAATTCTACTAACCTGGAATTCTGCTTTTGAGGTTCAGGAAGGCCAGCCCAAAAAAATCCCAGTCCTTCCTTTATTTTAATTTTTCTCCAGCCTATATTTTTATGTTCATAAATAGCCAAAATCCCCAAGCCTTCGTTTTTATAAACATCAAAACCCCAAATTAAAAGTTTATTTTTTCCCTTGTGGACAAATTTTGTAATATCATATCTCAGGGTAAATATATACTGTATCTCTGGAGGCGGTGCTCCCGGCATCTCTTCATAAATCAGATGTCCGCGGACCTTTTTACCATTAATAAACAAGAAAGGGTCTTCCACAAAAGTTTGATTTCTCCCTGCCCAGTAGAGATAACAAACAAGCGGTTTCTCCGGGATTTGGAAAAAAACCTCCTTGTGGGTTCTATTTTCCAATCCCCAACCCTTGATAAGAAAAGAACCTTGAAGTATATAAGTTTTTTCAGGAATTTCTCTTTTTACTTTTCCAAATAAGATAAAGTTTCTCCAACTGGCACAACTCCAGATGAGAAATAAAATAGCAAAAGAAATCTTTTGCATCTTAGACCTCCTCATATAGATAACATATCTTTGACGTCATTTCTGGTGTCTGATTTCATTATACATTACTTTTTACAAAATCCAACAAAAAGTATAGTGAGAGGATGAATTCTTTACTATTTTGACTTTATTGAAAACAGTTTAATATTTATTTTTCCATCCTTTTGTTGGCGATATCAATTTTTTCATTTACCACAGTCAGGGTTATAAAAGTTATTGGTTGTTTGTTGTTGACAGGATTGTGTGAAATTATATAATAATATTCGAATAATTGAATATAATGAAAATGCTTATAGATAAGGCGTAGAAATGTTTATAGTAGATAAAGATAAATGTCAGTGCTTTTAAGGTGGAAAAAATGAGTATAAGAGAAAATTATTTACGGCTGAGAGAGGAAATACCTGATTATGTGCAAATAGTTTTAGCAGCAAAGGGAAGAACTAAAGAAGAGATAGAAGAGGCAATTTCTGCTTTCTGCATGTACTATTAGAAACTCTTCATCATCTTTCCTGTGAGCATTTTCAAC
>CBEUCN010000052.1:0-7691 GCA_965541635.1 uncultured bacterium | reverse complement strand
CAGGATGAAGTTCTTTCTTAAAACTTTTGGGTGCAAATTAAATCAATATGAGTCGCAATTAATAAGAGAGAATCTTATATCTTGTGGTTTTCAGGAAACAGATAGTATTTATGATAGTCAGTATGTAATAGTGGCAAGTTGTGCAGTTACCCAGGACAGTGTCAAGGGCATGAGGAAGTTTATAAGTTCAGCAAGAGTAAAAAATCCCGAGACTAAAATCATAGTTACTGGTTGCTGGGTAAATGTTTATCCTTACCAAGTAAGAAAGATGCAGCCTTATCTTGCTTTAAATAACACACAAAAATATTATCTTCCTGCTTATCTTGGTAAAAAAGATTTTAAATTTAAAAATCAAATTTCAGGTTTTAAATCTCATCATCGGGTATTTGTCAAAATTCAGGATGGGTGTGATAACAGGTGCAGTTACTGCTGTGTATGGATGGCAAGAGGTAAATCTCATTCTCGTAAACCTGGCGAGATTCTGGATGAGATAAAAAACCTTGTTGAAGCTGGATATAAGGAAATAGTTCTTACTGGTCTCTGTCTGGGAGATTACGGTAAAGATGTCAATTATTCTATTGTTAAACTACTGGAGGAGATTGAAAAATTAAATTACAGGTTTCGCATGCGATTAAGTTCCATAGAACCACAGGATATAACTGAGGAACTGATTGAATTTTTAAGAAGATCTGAAAAGCTTGTTCCTCATCTTCATATCCCCTTGCAGAGTGGAAGTGATAGGATTTTAAAACTTATGAATAGAAAATATGACTGTCATTATTTTGCAAATTTAGTTTCCAAATTAAAATCTCATAATAAAAAATTTCAGTTTTCCACTGATATCATGGTGGGATTTCCAGGAGAGGAGGAAGGCGATTTTCTAAATACAATTAAAATATTGAAGGAACTTTCTCCTATAAGAGTTCACATTTTTCCTTTCAGCCCCCGGCCAGGGACTCCGGCTTTTAATTTTAAAAATCAGGTTAATTCCAGAATTATCTGGGAAAGGAAGAAAAAATTGCAAGAAGAGGTTAATGAAATTATAAAAAATAATCTTGAAAGCCAGATTGGTAAAATCTTGCAGGTATTGTTTGAACGAAAAAAAGATAAATGGTGGGTAGGATATTCTGAAAATTACATAAAATGTTTTGCCCAGGAAAATAGAAAAAGCCTTGATGGTAAGATTTGTGATGTGAAGATTACTGGTATTGATTATGATAAACTTGTCTGTTATGTTCAGATTCTCTCAACCTGAATTGACTTGATTTCACTTTGTTGTTATTATTTACCCAGTTATGACTGCTAAGGATTATTTAATTGCATTGAATTTAATACCGGGCGTAGGTAGTTTAAGGGTTAAAAAACTTATTGACCATTTTGGCTCCCCTGAAAATGTATTTAATGCCAGTGAGAAAGATTTAATTTCTGTTTGTAATATTGGTAAAGAAATTGCTGATAGAATTAGAAATTTTGACTTTAAAATTTTGCACAAAGAAGTGCAGTTGTGTAAGGAAAATAACATAAATATTATAACTATTGAAGATAATAATTATCCCCAGTTGTTAATGCAACTACCTGACCCTCCTCAGGTTTTATATATCTGGGGGAAAATTCCAGATGATGAATTTAATTTAGCAATTGTTGGTTCCCGCAGAGCCTCATTCTATGGGCTTTCTACTGCTGAAAAATTTGCTTTTCAACTTGCCTCCTTAGGGTTCTGTATTATCTCCGGTCTGGCAAGAGGTATAGACTCCTGTGCTCATCAGGGAGCACTTAAAGCCGGAGGAAAGACCATTGCAGTTTTAGGTTCCGGACTTTTAAATATTTATCCTCCCGAGAATAAAGAACTTGCTGCTAAAATAAGTGAAAATGGTGCTGTAATTTCAGAGTTTCCTCTTTATACTTTACCCTACCGGGAAAATTTTCCCCGCAGAAATAGAATTATCTCTGGACTTTCCCGGGGTGTTTTAGTAGTGGAAGCAGCAAGACGTTCCGGGGCTTTAATAACAGCAGATTTAGCCTTGGAACAGGGGAGGGAGGTATTTGCTATTCCTGGGAAGGTAGATAGTCCTACTTCTTCCGGAACAAACTATCTCATCAAACAGGGCGCAAAACTTGTAGATACAGTGGAAGATATCCTGGAGGAGTTTGGAATATATAAACAGACTGTAAATGAAAGCAATTTGAAGCTTTCTTCTCCTGAGAAAAAAATTGTTTCCGTGTTGAAGACCAAAAATATGATTATTGATGAGATTGTAATCAAAACTGGACTTGATTGGCAGGCCGTAAATCAGAGTTTGATTTCTTTGCAATTAAAAGGGATAATTTATGCGGAGCCAGGAGGGATATACAGGTTAAAATGAGTAAAGATAAACTGGTAATTGTAGAATCAGCAGCTAAAGCTAAGACCATCCAGAAATATCTCAGCAAGGATTTTATTGTCCGGTTCTGTCTGGGGCATGTTATGGATTTACCTAAGACACGATTTGGAGTTGACATTGAAAATAATTTTCAGCCTACATATGTAATCATTTCTCACCGCCGTAAGATAGTAAATCAGCTTAAAAAAGAAGCAAAAAATAAAAAAAGTATCTATTTAGCATCTGATCCTGACCGTGAGGGAGAGGCAATAAGTTGGCATTTAGTTAATATTTTGGGTAGCGGTCATGAGATTTATCGGGTAAGATTTTATGAGATAACTTCCTCTGCTATTAAAGCCGCATTTTCTAACCCTGATGATATTAATTATAATCTAGTAAATGCTCAGCAGGCGAGAAGAGTTCTGGATAGGATTTTGGGTTACAAATTAAGCCCTTTACTCTGGAAAAAGGTTGGCCGGGGATTAAGTGCCGGCAGAGTGCAATCTGTGGCTTTAAGGCTCATTGTGGAAAGAGAAAAGGAAATTAGAGAGTTTATCCCTCAGGAATACTGGGAGATAGTTGCTGTTGTTTCCAGATATAATGACGATAGAACTTTTAAGGCCAAACTGTTTAAGATTGATGGTAAAAAACCAGATATAAAAGATAAACAATCTGCTCATCAGTTGGTTGCTAGATTAAGAGGGCAAAAATTTGTTGTTTATAAAGTTGACGAGAAGGAAAAAAAACAGAATCCACCTCCTCCATTTAAAACCAGCACTCTGCAGCAGGAGGCATTTAACAAATTTAAATTCTCAGCAAGCAGGACTATGCGGATAGCCCAGGACCTTTATGAAGGAATGGAGATTAGAGATGAAGGTAGAGTGGGTCTGATTACTTATATGAGAACCGATTCTCTGCGTCTTGCTCCTTCCGCCCTGGGTGAAATAAGAAAATATATCTTAACAAAATATGGTAAGGAATATTTACCTTCTCGTCCTCCTATTTATAAGTCACAGAAACATGCTCAGGAGGCTCACGAGGCAATTCGGCCGACTTCTATTTTCAGATCACCAGATAAACTTAAAGATTTTCTAAGTCCCGACCATTTTAAACTTTATGAATTAATATGGAAAAGGACAGTTGCTTCCCAGATGAATGCTATGAGATATCTTCAAAAAACAATAGATATTAAGGTTGATAACTGTCTGTTTCGAGCAACTGGGAAGAGAATGCTGTTTGCAGGATTTACAGTTATTTATGATAGGGAAGGGATGGAGGATTTACCATCGGTGAAGATTGGGGAGGAACTAAAACTTGTAGATTTAGAGGCCTGTCAGCATTTCACAAAACCCCCCTCGCGATACACTGATGCTAGTTTGGTAAGAATAATGGAGGAAAAAGGAATAGGTAGACCCAGTACCTATGCTCCCACAATTCAGACCCTTTTAAAAAGAGACTACATTCGTCGCCGGGAAGGTAAACTTTATCCCACCGAATTAGGAATTGTAGTCAGTAATCTTTTAGTTGATTATTTCCCAAAAATTATGGATTTAGGATTTACCGCTGAAATTGAGGAAGAGCTGGATAAGGTAGAAGAGGGAAAACTTGACTGGAGGAAAGTAGTAAGGGAATTTTATCAGCCATTTATAGAACAACTGCAGCAGGCTTATAATCGTATGAGAGAAATAAGAAAGGAAAGTCAGGAAATTGATGATCTCTGTCCCCAGTGTGGTAGAAAACTGGTAATTAAATGGAGTAGAAGGGGGAGGTTTATAAGCTGTTCTGGATATCCGGAGTGTAAATATGCCCGCCCAATTACTACTGGCATAAAATGTCCTCAACCCGGATGTGATGGCGAACTAGTGGAGAGAAAGAGCAAAAAAGGAAAAATATTTTACGGCTGCAGTAATTTTCCTAAGTGTAATTTTACAACTAGCAAATTACCTAAAGATGGATAAAGATATTGAAAAATTTTTAAAGTATCTTCAAAGTGAAAAAGACGCTAGTTATTATACACTGAAAAGTTATAAGGAAGATTTAAGGTTGTTTAAAGAATTCCTGGGGGAGAAAGAATTACGGAGCGTTGGACATCTTGACCTCAGAAGGTTTATAGCATTTTTGAAAACCCGAGGCAACTCCCGTCGGACGATGGCCAGGAGGCTTTCCTGTCTGAGAAGTTTTTATAGATTCCTCCTCCGGGAAGGACTCCTAAATAAAAATCCCTGTGTGGGTATAACTCCTGTAAAGCAGGAAAAACCGTTACCAAAATTTCTTTCCTATGATGAGGTGGTAAAACTTCTAGAAAGCAAAGAGAAAGAGGATTTTTATACTTTGCGTAATAAGGCGATAGTAGAAACCCTTTATTCTACTGGTATGCGGGTTAGTGAACTTGTAAACTTAAATGTTCAGGATATAGATTTTATTGCTGAGGTTGTTAAGGTGTATGGGAAGGGTAAAAAGGAAAGGTTGTTACCAGTGGGTAGACAGGCACTGAATGCAATCCGGATATATCTTAAAGAAAGGAAAAAACTTGGTTTTGGAAATAAGACCCCATTATTTTTAAATCGCTATGGGTATAGAATTACCGAACGCAGTGTTCACCGAATAATCAAGAAATCAGCATTACAGGCAGGGCTGACATCTGAAATTTCTCCTCATACTTTAAGACACAGTTTTGCTACTCATCTTTTGGATCGGGGAGCAGATTTAAGGAGTGTTCAGGAACTTTTAGGCCATGCCAGCCTGTCCACTACCCAAATTTATACTCATCTTACCTTAGAAGGTTTAAAGAAAATCTATGAAAAAAGTCATCCCCGGGCTTAAATTTCAAATAATGCTGGATATTCTCTATGCGGTGATTTTCCCATTTGCAATTGGGATATATATCCTAAAGAGGAAGTATCACCGGGGATGGATAGAAAGGATTGGTGGTGGCAACTGGAAGAAGATTTTAAAAACACCTGGTAGGTTTATCTGGATTCATGCTGTCAGTTTGGGAGAGGTGCGAATTGCTCATTTGGTATATACTAAATTGAAACAGATTTATCCTGCCTGCAAATTTCTTTTAACTACCATAACCGCTACTGGCTACAGATTTTGGAACCGGCATGCAAATGAGGAGGATTTTGTGGCTTATCTTCCGTTAGATTTTTCATTTATGATAAAAAGAGTGTTTAAAAATTTAAATATCAGGCTGCTTCTAATTTTAGAGACTGAATTATGGCCCAATTTAATAATTTCCAGTAAGAGATATAATTGCGTTACTGGTTTAGTAAATGCTCGCATATCTCCCAAAGCATTTGGCCGCTATCGCAGATCCTCGTTTTTATTTTCTAAGGTAATAAATTGCTTAGATTTTGTGGTAGCAGCAGGAGATCATAATTTACATAGATTCCAGGTTGTGGGCAGAAAAAATGAAAATTGCCATTCTCTATCCAGTTTAAAATTTGACCTTGATGCTCCCACAATTAAGAATGAGTATAGGATAGAGAAATTAAAACAACATCTTAACAACAAAAATTTAAAACTGCTGATTGCCGGCAGTACCCATTATCCCGAGGATATCTTAATGCTCAAATTATATTTACAGATAAAAGAAACCTATCCTCATTGGGCATTGCTTATTGTCCCTCGTTATCCTGACCGCATAAAAAATCTTAGAGAATTCCTATACTCTCACAATATTTCTGCCAGTTTTTTTTCTCAGGGATTTCAAGGTATTGGAGACACATCTATTTATATTCTTGACGATACTGGTTATCTGGCAACAGTCTACAGTTTGGGAGATCTCATATTTGTAGGTGGTTCTTTGATCCCTTGGGGGGGACATAATATAATTGAGCCGGCAATATTTAGGAAGCCAATTTTTATTGGCCCCTATTATGATAATTTTGAAGATATTGTAAAGGAATTTGAAAAAAATAATGCGGTGGTTATTGTAGATAAGGATAAACCTGTTTTTTCTCAAATCCAGTTGTTGATTGAAAATGAAAAATTAAGGTCACAACTGGGAGAAAAAGTCTATAAAGTGGTGAAGTCAAATCAGGGTAATATAGAAAAATTAATGGATATAATAAAAATTTATTTTCCATGCTGTCAGTAATCAGATTTTATTTTAAAATAATAAATTATCGGGGAAAAAATTTAATCTATTTATTTGTGCAATTTGTATTGTATTTACTTTCTGGGTTATATTATCTGATTTTAAAAATAATCAGAACTTATCGCTTTGGGAGAAAAATAAAGATAGATATTCCTATTATTTCAGTTGGAAATATAGTTTGGGGAGGAACAGGTAAAACACCAGTGGTTATTTATCTGGCAGAAAAAATTAAAGATTATGGGAAAAAAGTAGCAATTGTTCATCACGGTTCTAAATTTAGCGATGAGGCTGAATCATTAAAGGTCAGACTTCCAGAAGTGGAAATCTTCCATTCTATTTCCAAAAAGGAAGCAGTATTAAAAGTAGGAAAAAGAAAGGACATATCTGCGGTGATAATTGATGATGGTTTTCAAAACTGGGGTATTTATCGTGACCTTGATATAGTGGTTATGGACTGTAATGTCCCTTTTGGTAATGGATATCTTATCCCCCGGGGAAATCTCAGAGAAGAACCTGCAAGTATTGCCCGTGCCGATTTGATAGTCATAAATAAAATCACCACAGGTAAAAATTTAGATCAGGTAGAGTCTCAAATAAAGAAATATAACTCTTGGGGAGAGATAGTTTATTGCTGTTATGAAATAGAGAAAATAATGGCAATAAATAATACTCAGACATTGCCTCCATCTGTGCTTAGTGGTAAGAAAGTGGCTTTGATAACTGCTATTGCTCAGCCAGATTATTTTGAACATATAGTCAAAAATAGAGGAGTCCATATAGTTCATAAATTTTTTTATCCTGACCACTATATTTATACTCACCAGGATATAAAAAATATTAGTAAAGAATTGGATGATAGAATCGAGTTTTTCCTTACTACCGAAAAGGACAGAGAAAAATTTAAAAGAATATTTTCCTTCTGGGAAAAAATAATATCTTTACCATTATATGTGGTGGGAGTAAATTTAAAGGTTATAAAAAATGAACAAACGCTGGATAGAAGACTTCATTTTTTACTGGATAATCCAGGGTTTTAGGAATTTATTGGGTTTATTACCTTATTCCTGGGCAGTACCTTTAGGAGCAAGTATTTTATATGGCCTCAGTTTTTTCTATCCTCGCAGATTTGATATCGCCTATTCCAATATAAAAACCGCATTTCCAGATTTAAAGCCGGCAAGGATTAAACATTTGGTTAGGAAATCGGTATTTAATCTCAGCCTTTCCTT